>JAILMH010000065.1 GCA_024692715.1 Lachnospiraceae bacterium | reverse complement strand
TGTTTGACAAATAAAATTAATTTGATACAATATAATTGTCAACAAGAAAAACACAGCTCTTCGGATAGATCGAAAGGAGTTTTATATGGTAAAGAAAGTTAATAATCTCACAGATGCAAAGGCAGCAAAGGTAGCAGTTGTAGATTTCTCAGCAACATGGTGCGGACCTTGTAAGATGCTCGGCCCTGTAATGGATCAGCTTTCAGATGAAATGTCAGAAGCAGAGTTCTATAATATTGATGTAGATGAGGCTCAGAAGGAAGCTGAAGAGTTCAGCGTAATGAGCATTCCGCTTCTCGTAGTCCTTAAGGATGGTAAGGAAGTTGCACGTCAGGTTGGTTTCCAGCCTAAGGACGGAGTTAAAGCTTTCATCCAGGATGCAATTTCTAAGTAATTAAATGAAATTAAAAGAGGGAGACCGCGTTTATCCGCAGGTCTCCCTTTTTGGTGCACAAATTTATTTTGTCCAGGCTTCAAACTCTTCATCAGTACATTTGACATAATGGGTTCCGCTGACAAGATGGTCAGTGCCTTTATTATAATCAATACCGGAGGTCTTATAGTCATATTCAAGTGCTGTCCGTTTTTTCTCAAGCTCAGGATTCGGAGATGGGATAGCAGAAAGAAGGCTTTTGGTATAAGGATGTACCGGATGGTCAAAGATCTCTTCTTTTGTGCCGGTCTCAAGCAGATGGCCAAGGTGCAGTACGCCGATCCTGTCTGAAATATACTTGACCATTGAGAGGTCGTGGGCGATAAAGAGGTAGGCTGTCCCGGTCTCTTCCTGAATATCCCGCATGAGGTTTACAACCTGTGCCTGGATCGATACGTCGAGGGCTGAAATACATTCATCGGCAATGATAAGCTCAGGGTTCATTATAAGCGCTCGGGCAATTCCGACTCTCTGGCGCTGTCCGCCGGAGAACTGGTGAGGATATCGTCCTGCGTGCTCCGGAGCGAGGCCTACTTTTTTAAGAATGGACTGGACCTTCTCTTTACGCTCGGCAGCAGTTTTATATGAATGGTGGATATCAAGTCCTTCGGCGATTATGTCTCCGATAGTCTTTCTCGGGTTGAGTGAAGCCATTGGATCCTGAAAGATCATCTGCATTTTAGTGCGGAGCTCTTCGGTGGTCTTACGGTTCATTTTTCCACTGATATCTTTGCCGCGGAAGGTTATTGAACCTTCTGTCGGATCATAGAGCCTGATCACGCTTCGGCCTATTGTTGATTTACCGGAGCCGGATTCGCCTACAAGACCGTAGGTTTCTCCGGGATAGATCTTAAAGCTAATATTATCTACGGCCTTTACAGTGAAGTTTTTGCTTACTTTGAAGTACTGCTTAAGCCCTTTGACATCAAGAATAGGTTCAGCAGAGTAGTCGATTTGTTTTCTCATGATGCACTTTCCCCTTCCTTAAGCTTTTTGGCAGCGGCTTTCATGCGTTCGATCCTATGCTTGAGCTCTGAAGGCATTTCGCATTTAGGTGCCCTCGGGTCAAGCAGCCAGGTGGCGGCAGAATGAGTATCGGTGATCTTGAACATAGGAGGCTCAAGTTTTTCGTCGATCTGGAGCGCAAAAGCATTTCTGGGGGCAAAGGCATCACCCTGTACTTCGTGAAGGAGGTTCGGCGGTGAACCGGGGATGGTGTAAAGCCTGTCATCATCTGTTTCAAGGTCAGGCATGGCTGAGAGAAGACCCCAGGTATAAGGGTGACGCGGATCATAAAAGATCTCATCGATCCTGCCTTTTTCAACGATCCTTCCTGCGTACATTACATTTACATAATCTGCCACCTTAGCGACTACGCCAAGGTCATGCGTGATATATATTACTGAGATGCCGCGTTCTTCCTGAATCTTCTTGATGAGCTCAAGTATCTTTGCCTGAATTGTAACATCAAGTGCAGTTGTGGGCTCATCACAGATAAGAAGGTCAGGGTTGCAGGCAAGTGCGATAGCTATCACAACACGCTGACGCATACCGCCGGAAAGCTGATGAGGATAGCTTTTCATGCGGGCTTCAGCGTCGGTGATGCCGACTTCCTGAAGCAGTCTGACCGCTTTTTTGTAGGCTTCTTCCTTTGGAGTTTTATAGTGCCATATCATTCCTTCCATGATCTGCTTTCCGATGCTCATGGTAGGATCAAGGCTTGTCATGGGGTCCTGAAAAATCATTGCGATACGTTTGCCGTTTATGTGGCTTCGTATCCATTTTTTATTTTTGCTTAAAATATTTACGGTCTCTGTAATTCCGTCATCGTGTGAATAGGTGAAATTTATCTCGCCGGAATTCACTTTGGCATTTGAGGCAAGTATACCCATGGCGGCGCGCATGGTAACAGATTTACCGGAGCCGGATTCACCTACGATCGCTACAGTCTCACCCTTGTAGAGCTCAAGATTGATACCTCTGATGGCGTGTACCTTTCCTGCGGTCGTCTTGAATGTTATATCAAGATCATTAATATCTAAAATTTTCTTTCGTTCCATAAATTAGCCCTCGTTATCTTTCTTTGAGCTTTGGATCAAGAGCTTCCCTCAATCCATCAGCAGTGAGGTTAAAGCTGAGCATCAGAAGCGCCATTACGATAATTGGCGGGATTATCTGATACGGATGAGTTGTAAATGAGTTAAAGCCTTCTGAGATCAGTGATCCGAGTGAACACTGAGGAACAGGGATTCCAAGTCCGACGAAACTCAAAAATGCCTCGGTGAAAATAGCTGTCGGGATAGAGAACATCACCTGCGTTATGATCGGCCCGATGATATTTGGAAGGATCTCCTTGAAGATGATAAAGAAGCTTCCGGCACCGAGAGTTCTTGATGCAAGTACAAATTCTTCTTCCTTGAGCTTAAGCATTTCGGCACGGGCAATTCGGCTCATGCTCATCCATTCGGTTAACATAAGTGCTATGACTATAGTTACCATGCCGGGCTTAAGTACCAGGAGCAGAAGAGTTACGATGACAAGTCGTGGAATACCGTTTGCGATCTCGAGGATTCGCTGCATTATGATATCCACTTTTCCTCCGAAATATCCTGAGATCAGTCCATAGCTCATGCCTATGAGCATATCAATGATCGCTGCGGCTACAGCTATGATCAGAGAAACTCTTGCACCGGACCAGGTCCTGGTCCAGATATCACGTCCGAAGTTATCAGAGCCGAACCAGTAGTATATATCGTTGAGCCCCTGCTCAGCGTAGTAGTTGATGGTCTTAAATCCGGTCGTTGTGCTGATGGTTTCAGAACCGTTAAAAATTCCGAGATTTTCAAAGCCGGGAATTCTTGGCGCAAAATTTTTCTGGAGCAGATTTTGTGCAGAGTAAGAGAAATCGTTCATTCCGGGGCCGATTATTGCCATTATAGTGATGGCTATAATGAAGAAGAGGCCTATCATGGCGCTTGGTTTGCTTATATATCGAAGTATGACCTCTTTCCAGTAGCTCTGTGAGGCAAAGTTATTGTCTATCTCGATCGTGTTATCTTTCTTAAAGCTAAAATCCTGCGAGGTAGGAGTGTAAGTTGTATTCGATGCAGCTTTGGATACCTGATCGGTATAAATAACAGGCTGTGTTTCCATTGATTAACCCTCCTTTGCAAGACGTATCCTTGGATCTACGATACCGTAAAGGATGTCTACTACAAGCATGATTAGAATATACATAGCTGAGTATATGAAGCTTAATGCGATGACCACATTATAGTCGTTTGACTGTATGGCATTAACAAGCAGGCTTCCAACACCGGGGA
This sequence comes from Lachnospiraceae bacterium, assembly GCA_024692715.1. Lineage (GTDB taxonomy): Bacteria > Bacillota > Clostridia > Lachnospirales > Lachnospiraceae > NK4A144. The sequence continues at coordinate 44,487 of JAILMH010000065.1, read as the reverse complement.
TAGCGAAAATCTTTTCAACTACCAGCGAACCTGTCATCAGGTCGACAATGAGCGGCGCAAGAACGGTGATTATCGGAATAAGTGCATTTCTCAGGGCGTGCTTAAATATGAGCGATGAACCTGAAAGACCCTTGCTTTCTGCAAGGAGCATGTATTCCGAGCCGAGAACTTCCAACATTTCAGATCTTGTAAAACGTGCGATCGAGGCCATGGTGAACATCGAAAGAGCGATACTTGGCATGACGGCAGAGTCGAAAGCATGGTCTGCGCGGTACAGCATAGGGAAAAGTCCCCATTTGAAGCCGAGCTGGTAGCTGAGGGCCAGAGCGAAAACGTAGGAAGGTACCGAAACACCTATTACGGAGATTATCGTAGCTAAAGTATCCCAGATGGTGTCATGCTTAAAGGCTGCAAGAAGTCCAAGCAGAAGACCGACTACTGCACCGAGAGCCACGGCACAGCCGCCTATCTGGATAGAAATCGGAAGTCTTGACTGTATAAGCTGGGCTATAGGTGTGTTCTTGGAAATGTTGTAGCTTACGCCGAAATCGCCGTGAAGCATATTTGCGACGTATCTGAAAAACTGAACAACGATCGGCTGATCTAATCCATATTTAGCATAAAGAGCGGCCCGCTGATCACTGTTCAGTTTTTCATCGTTGAATGGGGAGCCCGGCATAAGGTGCATTAATATAAAAAGCACCAAGAGGATCACAAGTAGTGTAAAAAATGCTGTGATCAATCGTTTAAGAATGTATTTTTTCATAAGCTATACCCTTTTGGAAATAGGGCAGGACATGTGCGTCCTGCCCCGAAAACAGCTATTACAATTTAACTATCATTAATTTTTCTTGGCTGACTTATATACTCTGTTGAGAGCAACAGGGTGGAAGTCGATTCCGCTTACATTTGTGTTGACCATCTCTGCGTTGCACTGAGTGTAGAGCGGGAAGATAACTGCATCATCCATGACGATCTTTTCTGCATCGTAAAGTCTGTTCCAGCGAGCTTCAGCATCAGTTGCAAGATCACCTGTTGTGCATTCAGCGATGATAGAATCATATTCTGAATTGCTCCAAAGTCCGTAGTTGTTTGAATTATCTGTTACCCACATTCCAAGGTATGTCATAGGATCGGCGTAGTCAGGTCCCCATCTTGTGAGTCCAAGCTGGAAGTTTCCGTCCTGCATATCCTGTACACGCTGCTTCTTTGGCTCGATAACGAGGTTTACGGTAAATCCCGGAAGAGTTGTTTCCCACTGCTCTTTAAGTACCTGAGCGACCTTCTGAGGTGCATCGTCAGCGTCAACGATCATGTCGAGCTCAAGTGACTCGATCCCGAGCTCTTCAAGTCCTTTGCTCCAGTAATCTGCAGCAGCCTCTGCATCAAATTTGCAGACATCTGAGAATTTTTCCTGGTCAGCTGAGAAATCAGAGCCGTCAGGACCTGCTGCAAAATCCATAGGAACAGCTGTGTATGTAGGAGCAGAGCCGTCTTTCAGGACACCTGTTGTGATAGAATCACGGTCGATAGCCATTGTAAGTGCTTTTCTGATATTGAGGTTATTAAGCTCTGCAACACTATCCATGTTAGGGCTTACATACCAGAGATAACCTGCGCCGACAGCTTTAAATGCCGGATCGTCCTTGACCTGATCTACCTGCTCGCCGTTAACCAGGGTCATATCGAGATCGCCTGCCTGATAGCTCATGAGAGCCTGCTGAGAATCCTGGATGACCTGATAGTTGATACCGGAGAGCTGAACCTTTTCTGCATCATAATAGTCCTCGCTCTTTGTGAGGTGAATGGCTGTGGCAGCCGGCTCGTAGGTATCAAGGACGAAAGCTCCGTTTGAAAGAGTTGTCTCAGGACTTGTTCCGTAGGTATCAGGACAAGTGTTGAAAAATTCCTCATTTACCGGATAGAAAGTCGGGAAATACATAAGTGAGAGGAAGTATGAAACAGGAACATTGAGCTCTACCTTAAGAGTCTTATCGTCAACAGCAGTAACACCGAGCTCGGATTTATCCTTTTCGCCGGCAATGATCTCGGCTGCGTTTTTGATCTGACCGATGTCGCTTAGCATATATGCATATTCAGAAGCGACTTCCGGATCAACAGCTCTCTGCCATCCGAAAACGAAGTCGGCAGCAGTAACAGGAGTTCCGTTGCTCCAGTTTGCATCATCTCTGATGTGGAAAGTATAAGTAAGACCGTCGTCTGAGAGCTCATAGCTTTCTGCAAGTGCGTTTACTGCCTGACCGTCAGAATCCATCTGCATGAGTCCGTCGGTAAAGTCAGCGATCACTTCAAATGATGTTCCGTCGGTTGCCTGCTGAGGATCAAGAGACTGAACAGGGGTTTCAAGCATGACGTTTAAGTCTGATGATGCGCTTGCGGCTGAGGCTGAGGCCTCGGTGCTTTCAGATGCAGATTCTGAACCTGCTGCAGGAGCCTGTGAGCCGGACTGATTATATCCGCCGCAGCCTGCAAGGCTTAAGGTCATGACAGAGGCCATGATTAATGCGAGTATCCTTCTTTTCATAAATTATCCCTCCATGATAGTCGTTCTGTCGTATCTTAAATACAATCTGTCGTGTTATCACGTGAATACGTTGTACTGTAAAACTGCAACGCATTAAAGCGAAGAGTTAAAAAATAAAAGACGAGCTATACAGTTCCGTCTCTGAAACACAATTGTTTTTTTGTATTAATTGATACGATTATACGTGAATACTAGCATTATATGTAATAATCGTCAATATTGAATTTTTAAACAAACATTTTATGTGCAAATTGCCATGTTAAAATAAATCAATAATGAAGAATGCCTTAAAACTGCACCAAAATTTTATAAAAAATTGATTGATTTTAATCGATTAAAGCGTTGATACTTTAATATATGTATGTTATAATCTCAAAACATGCTTGAAAAGCAGTTCTAGTTAGGAGTGAAAAAATGCAGCAAGATGAATTTAAGCCGTTTATACCTGCAGATAAGGTAACGGCAGAAGTAACACCTACATCAATTATTACAGGTATCATACTGGCGATCATATTCGGCGCAGCAAATGCATACCTTGGATTAAAAGTCGGAATGACAGTTTCAGCTTCGATTCCGGCAGCAGTAATATCAATGGCTGTGATAAGAATGATCATGCGCAGAGATTCGATCCTTGAGAATAATATGGTTCAGACCATTGGTTCTGCAGGAGAAGCTCTTGCAGCAGGAGCGATATTCACAATGCCATGTCTCTTCCTCTGGGCAAAAGAGGGACTCATTGAGACACCAAGTATGGTAACAATTACAGCGATCGTTCTTTGCGGAGGTATCCTTGGAGTTATCTTCATGATCCCGCTCAGAAATGCACTTATCGTTAAAGAACACGGTATTCTTCCGTATCCTGAAGGAACAGCCTGTGCAGATGTCCTTCTTGCCGGTGAAGAAGGCGGTTCAAGTGCTAAGTCTGTATTTGCAGGTCTTGGAATTTCTGCTTTGATAAAGTTTGTCGTTGATGGATTTAAGGTCGTATCAAGCGCGATCACAATTCCTGTCAAAGCAATGTCAACAGAGTTTTCAGCAGAGGTTTATCCTGCACTTGTAGGTGTCGGATACATCTGCGGTATAAGAATTGCCTCATATATGTTTGTTGGTGGTCTTCTTGGATGGTTTGTTCTCATCCCGGCGATCGTTACATTCGGCGGAGACACTATTCTTTATCCGGGAACTGAAACTATCGCAGCTATTTATGCTAAAAACGGTGCGTCAGGAATCTGGTCAAGCTACATAAAGTATATTGGTGCCGGTGCAGTAGCAGCAGGCGGTATCATCAGCCTTATCAAGTCTCTTCCGACTATTGTTTCGACATTCGGCGATTCAGTGAAGGGCCTTAAGGGTGATAAAGGTACAGGAACAGCAGCAAGAACAGATAAAAACCTCAGCAACGTTACCTGTGGTGTCATAGTTGTTGTTATAGCACTCGCACTCTGGCTTATGCCGGCAGTACCTGTTAACCTTCTCGGAGCTATCCTCATCGTTATCTTTGGATTCTTCTTTGCAACAGTATCTTCAAGAATGGTAGGTCTTGTAGGAAGTTCCAATAACCCTGTATCAGGAATGGCGATCGCAACACTGCTCTTTGCAACACTTATCCTCAAGGCTTCAGGAATGACAGGAGCTGCAGGAATGGTCGGTGCGATCTGCATCGGTTCAGTTATCTGTGTTATCGCGGGTGTTTCCGGAGATACTTCACAGGATCTTAAGACTGGTTTCCTTCTTGGAGCAACTCCTAGAAATCAGCAGATCGGTGAGATCATCGGTATCACTGCTTCTTCTGTAACTATCGGTGGAGTTCTTCTCCTTCTCGATAAAGCATGGGGATTTGGTACAGATGAGCTTTCAGCACCTCAGGCAATGCTCATGAAGATGATCACAGAAGGTGTTATGGATGGAAACCTTCCTTGGACACTTGTATTTATCGGTGTATTTATCGCAATAGTCATGGAGATCCTTCAGGTTCCGGTACTTCCGGTCGCTATTGGTCTGTATCTTCCGCTCAAGCTTTCAGTACCTATCATCGTCGGAGGTATTGTTCGCTGGTTTGTTGATAAGAAGTCAACAGCTTCAAACAAGGATTCAGAGACTAACGGCGGAGTTCTTTTCTGCTCAGGACTTATTGCGGGCGAGGGCCTTATAGGTATCGTACTTGCATTTTGCGCAGTATTTGGAGTGGATAAGAAGATCGATTTTTCAGGAAGCTTTTCAGCAGGCCAGGTCGGAGCAGTTGTTCTGCTCATTGTGATCGTAGCCGGTATCCTTAAGGTTGGATTATCAAAAGATGAAAAATAAAAAAAGTGAAAATTTTATGAATTATATTCCGGTGAAAGATGAGTCGATAACATCGGAAGTTGCGGAAGATGGAAATGTGGTTCTTAAGGTCCCACACAACGGCTTTTTTGACAGGATAGCCCAGAAATTTTTCCATACTCCGGCAGTGTCCAGCATTAATCTTGATGAAGAGGGAAGTTTTGTATGGCCGTTAATAGACGGTAAGAATAATGTTTATGACATATCACTGCAGGTAAAAGAGCATTTTGGAGAGGCTGCAGAGCCGTTATATCCGAGATTGATAAAATTTTTACGTATAGTTGAAAGCTATAGATTTATCAGGTTTATAAGGTCTTGATATACAGGGTGAAGAATGTATACATTCTTCACCCTTTTTTTACTAAAAAAATAGACATTTTTTTTAATAATTTTTGCAAATTCTGTTGACAAATTTTCTATATTGTATCAAAATGTATACATGGTAAATTATGCATATGCTAAAATTAATCTAGCACTAGATATCGTCGGACAGAGAGAAGACGGCTATCATTTAGTGCGAATGATCATGCAGACTTTGGACCTTCACGATGATGTGTATGTTGAGCGTCTTGCGCCTAACGGCAGTGATCAGACGATCAGAATTCAAACTGATTCAGAGCTGGTCAGTGACGATACACACAATCTTGGTTGGAAAGCTGCAAAATTAATGGTTGATGAATTCGGCTTAACTGACGATATAAATATTAGGATTGTCAAAAGGATACCTGTTGCGGCAGGTTTGGCCGGAGGAAGCTCTGATGCTGCTGCGGTAATGCGCGGTATCAATGCAGAATTTGAGCTGGGACTTTTTGATGAAAAGCTTCAGGAACTTGGAGTCAGGCTTGGTGCTGATGTTCCGTATTGTATAAAAGGCGGAACGATGCTTTCGGAAGGAATAGGTGAGGTTCTTACAGAAGTAAGGCCGGCGCTTAAAGATATCTACTGTCTTTTAGCTAAGCCTAAGGAAGGCGCTTCAACCAGGGAAGTCTACCAGAGATATGATTCGATGGATCATCATGAACATCCTGATGTGGATGCGATGATCAATGCTATACAGGGGCAGGATATAAAGGGTATTATCAAAAATCTTGGTAACGTTTTGGAGGATGTTACTATACCGATGTTGCCGGTAGTCGGTGACATTAAAGAGAAAATGCTTGAATCAGGCGCTGAAGGAACTCTTATGAGTGGAAGCGGGCCTACGGTTTTTGGTATTTTCAGCAGCAAAGAAACTATGCAAAATGCAGCTGCTGTGATAAATAGAAACTTTGCTGATACTGAAGTGATCAGTACAGTTTTATTTAGTAAATCATAGTAAAGCGCGTCTGCAAAAAGCAGGACGCATCTTACTTTAGGAGGGTAGGATAAGTATGACTAAGAAGGCTATGGAGTATGATTACACAAAAGAAGAGAACGATGCATTTCTTCCGCTCAGAGACACAGTTTTTAATCAGTTAAGACTGCAGATTCTCCACGGAGAGCTGAAGCCAGGTGAAAGACTGATGGAAGTTGCGTTAGCTGAGAGACTTGGTGTTTCAAGAACACCTGTAAGAGAAGCTATTCGTATGCTGGAGCAGGAGGGACTTGCAGTACTTCTTCCGAGAAGAGGTGCGCATGTAGCCAGCATCACAGAAAAACAGCTTGAGGAAATGCTTGAGGTTCGTCGTACACTTGAGACATTCACTGTAAATGCAGCATGCTCAAGGATCACTTATGATGAACTCAAAGAGCTCAGACGTCTTAATGATGACTTCGCCGAGGCTGTTAAGGCCGGAGATGTTATCCGCATCGCTGAGACAGATACAACATTCCACGAAGCTATCGCCCGTTATGCAGGCAATACAAAGATAGAGAGTATCCTTTATCGCCTTAAGGAGCAGATTTTCCGTTATAACTATGAGTATCTCAAGGATACAGATGATTATGACCACCTTGTAACTGAGCACACAATGATCTGTGATGCCTTTGAGCATGGAAGCAACGATCGTGCAGTTGAGGTCATCAAGCTTCACATTGATACACAGGAGCTTGGTATTTATTATCATCTTAAGAATGAAGATAAGGTCGAGGAGAAATTCAACCGTAGATGAGTAAAGATGTTGTAGTTACGGTCAGCGGTTTTCAGACAATGGACGCAGATCAGGATTCTGTTGAAGTTGTTGCGAATGGCAGATATACGATTAAAAATAATAAGGGTTACCTGCGCTTTGAAGAGAAATCAAGAGAGAGCGGAGTGACTAAGACTGTTATTGTATTCGATGAGAATTCGATGGAAGTCACACGAAATGGAATGGTCCAGCTTCGTATGACGTTTCTGCCGGGACAGAAGACGATGACAAATTACAAATCACCATACGGTACCATGTTGATGGGAGTGGATACGAAAGATTACTCTGCTGAGATAAGCGAGAATTCTGTGTGCCTTACCGTTAATTATGCATTAGAGATCAATCATGAATTTATTGCTGACTGCAAACTTATAGCAAAGGCAACATGAAAGATGATGCCCTGAAGTTTTTCTTCAGGGCATTTTTTGACTAGATATCTGACAAAACACTTATTTATGAAATGGATGAGATAAATTATGATTAATGGTGCGGATATAAGTTGGATCTCACAATTGGAAAGCTTGGGATATGAATACGTCGATAGTGAGGGCAATAAGCGCGATCCACTGGAATTATTAAAGGAATTCGGGATAAATGCGGTCAGATTAAGGCTTTTTGTTGACCCGCCGACTGATTTTTACTGGGAAAAGAAGAAAAATAAAAAGGTAATGCTTGGCTTCACGGATAAGAAGCATGTACTTGAAAGTGCGAAGAGAGCACATGCTGCAGGTATGAAGCTGATGATCGACTTTCACTACAGCGACCATTTTGCAGATCCGGAATTTCAAGATGTTCCCAAGCTTTGGGAAGCTGCAGATGATGTATGGGCCTGGGGATTGATACAGGAACATACAGAGAGGTTTCTAGAGGCATTGAAGGAAGTTGATATCACTCCGGAGTTTGTGCAGGTCGGAAATGAAATAAATCATGGAATGCTCTGGCCCCTTGGAAAGTATCCTGACGAGAAGCGTAATCTTGCAAAGTTTTTAACAGCTGGATATGAAGCGGTAAAGTCAGTTTTTCCTGAGACAAAAGTGATCACACATCTGGCAGAAGGAAATGATAAGAAGCAGTTTGAACAGTTTTTTGACGATATGCTCATTCATTATGGTGCGAAAACTGATATTATAGGGATGTCTTACTATCCTTTCTGGCTCGGAAAGGACTATACGAAGAATATCAAGGATCTGACAATGAACATGATGAAATGTGCATCCAAGTATAAAAAGGATGTAATGATATGCGAAATTGGCGGGCTTGAGGATGCGGTAAAGAATACCTCAGAAATGATAAAAGTTGTCAAAAAATCGCTGGAGATGGTTCCGGAAAATCGTGGACTAGGTATCTTTTATTGGGAGCCGGGAGTTTGTGCAAAGATTCTTCCCGACCATTATCCGCTTGGCGCCTGCAGGCTTGTTGAGGATAAAAAATTACAATTTACGGATGTTATGAATGCATTCAAGGAATAAAAAAGACTCTGTGAGAATATTCTCACAGAGTCAATTTATTTTTTGGATATTCTATAAAAGTAGAATTCACTGTCTCCGATAAGCCCGTCGTCAATTATCAGGTCGGATTCGTATCCGTTTTCATTGAGCCATATGATTTCGTCATCTGTCAGATATGCGCTCCAGGCCAGATAGCAGTTTTTGCCGTCTTCAAGCTTATCGTAAAAAGAATCAGTATATATATAATTTTGGTCGGGAAGATAATATTCAAATATTGTCCAGTCAAAGAAATTATTATCAGTGATCAAAATATCATTTTCTTTAATGCTGTCTTTTAGGATTGCGACACATTTTGCACATTCCTGATTGTTCTTCACTTCTTCGTTATACATATCTATATAGTTTGGAATTCCTTCAAGCAGGGTGATAGCAATGATGATCAAAGTGTAAACCGATTTTTTGCCCAGCTTTGAAATACAGATCGATAAAACAAGCCAAAACACAACTGAAGCGGGATATGAATATCGATCCATGTAAACGGGTCTGTAAGCTGAAGATAGTGCTATACCAAACAGCGATGTAAGTGGTGCTGATAAAGCACCTATTATCAGAAAGCTATTGCCTGTACCTTCAGTTCTTAGCAGAAAGATCAGAAATACGGTTATGCAGAACATTACAAGGCTATAGATAGTATCATTATTATTGAAAAAATACAGCATGCTGCTGCTTATTTCGGGTGTGGTAGTCATCCAAAAATCTTTAGTTACAGAGGCAGTGGTATTTAAGACGATTTTCAGCCAAGGTAAGTAGCCTATGATAGTGATTATATATGTCAGAGCAAGATGCTTGAATCTGACCCTTTTTTCGAAAAACAGGATCAATAGTGCAATGTAAAATACAGCTGCGGATATTATGCAGTAGTAGTGTGTATATGCAGCGCAGAGAGAGGAAACAATAAATAAAAGATACATTGCAGTTATTTTACTGTCATGATTAAGGATGGAGATCCTGTATAAAGAATAAAATGACAGGACCATGAAAAAAGCTGCCAGAGAGTACATTCTGACTTCGAGATCATAAGTCAGTGCATTACTGAGGATTGATGAGAATGTTATGAAAAGTAATGCAGCTTCTTTACCGAATGTTTTATATAAGACGGTCAGTGAGAAAATGATAATTCCAAGATAGGGGATTATCGCTGAGAGATGGTAGACCCATCCGTGTGTACCGAAGATCTTGTATAATACCATGCAGAACAGATAATACAGCGGCGGATGTACATCATTAGAAGTGGCTGTTATCATTTCCGGAATGGTCATCTTCATTAATTTGATCGAGAATCCTTCATCTCCCCAGAAATTATTATCGAATATTCTTATGAAATTCAATGAGAATAGAATTGCGGCATAAGCAATGGTCAATATGTGCCATTGAAAATCTGTTAATTGTATAAGACTTTTTTTGACAGCCTGCTGTTTATGTTTAGGATTTTTTCCCATTTTGATAACCCTCCATTGTAAATATCCCTCTTAAGAATAATATTACATGAGAGTGCTTTCTGATAGCAATATTATTTGTGCTTTTTAGAAACGAAAATGAACTAAATTTCAATAAAAAAGACAAACAACCTTTTGATCGTACTGATCTTAGAGCTGTTTGTCTTTTTATTTTATCAAAGCGGCTTAGCGCCTGCCTTTTTCTGAATGTTTTCTTTGAACTGCTGGAACTTTGTCTTTTTCTTTGCTTCCGGCTTAACAGTTGTGTTTCCGTGAACACCTTTGATATCAATGATGTGAATACCACCACCGATAGTTGCCTTAACTTCTTTCTTTAATGGAATTGAATCAAAAACTTCTTTACGATCACAAATAAGAGTAACGATCTGTGACTGTACTTTAGCTGTAGGACCACCTGTCATACGACTCATTTTCTGGCTGGCTGGCATCTGATATCCGCCGACCTTTGCCTTTACGACCATTACCTTGATACGCTGTCTCCATTTAGGAATCTGTGATGTGATCTCAGCCGGAAGACCTGCGTCTTTGATCTTCATAACTTTTTTATCGATTATAAGAAGTGGAATGGTAGTCTTAGTTGCCTCGATAGCAGCTTCGCCTTCCTCCTGCTTCTTCTGAAGTCGTTTTCCAAGAAAATAAAGAGCTACGATTGCAGCAATGAGTACCACCAATATGACTAATAAAACAATTGTTACCGTATTCACCTGAAATAAATCCTCCTAAAAACTTAACATGGAAATTAGTTTAGCATATTTTTTCACTATGGTAAAGCAAAAGAAGTGCGGTATTATGGACTGAATTAGGTTTTTGTGCTATAAATAAATATAACTGTGTATCCTGAGAAGTACATTGCTTATGTTTTGAGTTTTTTGGCCGTTGCTGGTCATGATCATAATTAAATGTCTTTACATGGATCATGTATTTTCGGAGGAAGATTAAAATGAAGAAATTATCAGTTTTGGCTGGTGTTGTTATTGGTGCGGCGATCATGATGACAGGCTGCGGAAGTCAGTCACTTGATTCACTTGATGCTTCTAAGTATGTCACACTTGGTGAGTACAAGGGACTTACGGTTTCTGTGAATGATACTACAGTTTCAGAGGGTGCTATCGAAGAGACGATCCAGTCAGATCTAGAGAGCCAGGCGGTTCTTGAGCCGGTAACAGACAGAGCTGTTGAAGATGGCGATACTGTAAATATTGATTATGTTGGTAAAAAAGACGGCGTTGCATTCGATGGAGGTACAGCGAACGGTGCTGACCTCGTTATTGGATCTCATACATATATCACAGGTTTTGAAGAAGGACTTGTAGGACATAACGCAGGAGATCAGGTTTCACTTAACCTTACATTCCCTGAGAATTATCAGAGCACTGAGCTTGCAGGACAGGATGTAGTATTTGATGTAACTATCAATTCTATAAGCGTAAATGTTGTTCCTGAGCTTACTGATGAAGTTGCTGCAAAGATAAATTCATCTGTTTCAACAGTTGAAGAGTATAAGGCTGCTGTAAAGAGTGAGCTTGAAGAGACAAAGCAGAATACAGCAAAGTCAATGGTTTACTCAGACCTTCTTAAGCTTGCAAATGACAATGCAGAGATCGTTTCCGGCAATAAGCTTCCTCAGTGGCTTGTAAAGCAGAACGCAGAGACAGAAAAGTCAAATTTCGAAGCAAATTTGAGCGCATATAACATCACACTTGAGAAATATCTCAGCAACTACGGTATGACTGAAGAAGATTTCGATGAGCAGATCCAGCTTTATGCAGAAAGTATTGCTAAACAGCAGCTTCTTGTAGAGGCGATCGCTCAGGCTGAGAATATTAAGATAACTGATAAAGATATTGAAGCAGCATATGAAAAATATGCGACTCAGTATGGATATGAAAGTACAGACGACTTCAAGAAGACTGTTAAGGAAAGAAGCGGAGAAGATACATTTAAGGAATCTGTGCTTACTACAGAAGTAGAAGAGTTCCTTTTCAAGAATGCGAATATCACAAATCCTGAAATGGTTACATGGACAGTAGAGTAATACTAAGGAGAAATTAGAACAATGGAAAAATTAGTAGAGGTCAGAGAACTTTTTAAGAACACTGATAAGTATATCGGGAAAAAGATCACAGTTGGCGGATGGATTCGTACAAATCGTGATTCTAAGACATTTGGTTTTGCAGTTATCAGCGACGGCACCTTTTTTAACACTCTTCAGATCGTATATCATGATAAGATGAGTAATTTTGCAGAGATCGCAAAGCTTAACGTAGGTGCTTCAATCATTGCGACAGGTGAGTTAGTTGCTACTCCTGATGCAAAGCAGCCATTTGAGATCCAGGCAGATGAGATCGTAGTAGAGGGAACATCAACACCAGATTATCCGCTTCAGCCAAAGCGTCATACAATGGAGTTCCTTCGTACAATTACACACCTCAGACCTCGTACTAATACATTCCAGGCAGCTTTCCGTGTAAGATCACTTGTTGCTTTTGCAATTCACAAGTTCTTCCAGGAGAGAGGCTTCGTGTACGTGCACACTCCGCTTATAACAAGCTCTGATGCAGAAGGTGCAGGAGAAATGTTCCAGGTGACAACACTTCCGCTTGAAAATACACCTAAGACAGAGGATGGTGCTGTAGATTATTCACAGGATTTCTTTGGAAAGCCAACCAACCTTACTGTTTCAGGACAGCTTAACGGTGAAACATTTGCACAGGCATTCAAGAAGATCTACACATTTGGACCTACATTCCGTGCAGAGAATTCAAACACAACAAGACATGCGGCAGAGTTCTGGATGATAGAGCCGGAAATCGCTTTTGCAGACCTTGAAGATGATATGCAGCTCGCAGAGGATATGCTCAAGTACATTATCAAGTATGTTCTTGATGAAGCTCCTGAAGAGATGGAATTCTTCAATAAATTCGTTGACAAGGGACTTCTTGAGAGACTTAACCATGTTATGAATTCAGATTTCGGTCGGGTTACATATACAGAGGCTGTTAAGATGCTTGAGGAGCATAACGATGAGTTCCAGTACAAGGTTTCATGGGGCTGTGATCTTCAGACAGAGCATGAGCGTTTCCTTACAGAGAAGATCTTCAAGAGACCTGTTTTCGTAACAGATTATCCAAAGGAGATCAAGGCCTTCTACATGAAGGAGAATCCGGACGGAAAAACTGTTGCTGCAATGGACTGCCTTGTTCCAGGTATTGGTGAGATCATCGGCGGTTCTCAGAGAGAGGACAGCTATGATAAGCTCAAGAAGAGAATCGAAGAGCTTGGTATGAATGAGTCTGATTATGACTTCTATATGGATCTTAGAAAATATGGCTCTACAAGACATGCAGGCTTCGGCCTTGGCTTTGAGAGAGCAGTTATGTATGTAACAGGTATGGAGAACATCCGTGACGTCCTTCCATTCCCACGTACAGTTGGTACATGTGATCTTTGATAAATTATCATTCGGGGTTTGCGTATGCAGATCCCGAATCTTGCGTCAGGTCTTTTTGGCTTGACGCGGCTGCAAAAAATAAAAGTTTACTGTGGGGGTAAACCGGGGGTCAATGATGAAAAAGAAGATATGTGTTCTGCTCAGCATAACACTAGCTCTTTGCATGGCTGCAGGAAGCTTTGCAAAGACAAAAACACAGCTTCAGAAAGAAAAGGCAGAATCGCAGAAAAATCTGACTACGGCTGAAGGGAAAGTAGATGCGGCTGCGGAGGAAAAGCAGGATGCGGAAGCTTCAATGAATGAAGCAAAAAAGCAGCTTGTCGAAGTGCTTGCAAATGTTGATATCATCGAAGATGAGATAAAGAATAAAAAGGATGCTGTCAACGATGCACAGGAGCAGTATGATACTGCCTCTCAGAATGAAGCAGAGCAGTACGAGGCCATAAAAAAGCGAATCCACTATATGTATGTCAATGGTGGTTCAGAGGCGTCGTATTACGAGATATTCCTTAAGGCGGCCAGCTTTTCAGACCTCTTAAATAAAGCCGGATATGCAGAGCAGCTCTATGATTACGATAGAAAGCTTCTTGAAGGATATCGTGAAACCAAGGCTACGACTAAGGCAAAAGAGGAGCGTCTTGTTGAAGAGCTCAATGAAATGACAGAGCTCAAGGAAACCTATGATGAACAGTCGGATGAGCTCAATAAGACCATTGAAGAGAGAAAGGCTGTTGTCGAGGATTTTGACGCAGAGCTTGCAAGTGCTAAAGCTGAGGCATCAAAGTATAAGGCTGAGATCGAGAACCAGAATAAAGAGATCCGTAAAATAGCGGAAAGTGAAGCTGCTGCAGCAGCGAAGAAAAAGGCCGAAGAGGAAGCCAAAGCTAAAAAGAAGGCCGAGGAAGAGGCTAAGGCTAAGAAAAAGGCTGATGATGAAGCCAAGGCTAAGCAGGATGCCGCAGATGCTGCCAAGAAGGCGGAGGAGGAAGCTGCCAAGAAGGCGGAAGATGAAGCCGCCAAGAAAGCAGCTGAGAAGAAGGCTTCTGAGGAGGCCGATAAAGAAGAGCAGGAAGCTGAGGATGACAGCGAATCAGAGGATGAGTCAGAAGAAGAGGAAAAGAAATCTTCAAGCTCAAGTGGAAGTGCTACAGGAAGTGCAATAGCTGCCTATGCACAGAAGTTTATTGGAAACCCTTATGTGGCCGGTGGAACAAGCCTTACTAATGGTACAGACTGTTCAGGATTTACGATGTCGGTATATGCTCACTTTGGAATCAGCATTCCGAGAAATTCAAGTGCTCAGGCGGCTGCAGGTACAGCTGTTTCATATTCGGATGTACAGCCGGGTGATATAGTCTGCTACCCGGGACATGTCGGAATATATATCGGAGGCGGATGCATAGTTCATGCGTCGACTGAGGCAACAGGAATAAAGATCAGTCCGGCTACCTACCGTTCTATTTCAACTATCAGAAGATTTGTATAATAAAAAAGACATTTTGGGAAAAGAAACTGACCCAAAATGTCTTTTTTTGAAAGCAAACTTAATGCTTAAAATTTTCAGTTAAATGCTATATTTATATCCACATCGCCTGTGATTCCGTCAATGGAGCCGTCAAAATCATACTGCCATATCTGAAAAGAGTATGGAAAATAAGGGGTTATATCGTTGCGCACGGCCTCTTCAGCATACCATTTGGGAATCCCCTCGATCTGGTGCATATCCAGAAGCATCAGGAAGGTCTTCAGATTTCCGTAGATCATGGGAGTATGTCCTGCGTCAGTGATGGCTTTACAGAAAGCGAGCGCATTAGCCGTGCGCTGTTCCTGCGATATGGAGTTGGTCCTTGGAGTTGAATCTGTACCGTCTACCTTTTCTATATCAGTAGCCACCGGAAGAGTTATGTTATAATCCTTGATTGCATCAAGAACAAACTCAGCTTCTTCTCTGGCTTCATCTTCATTGACAGCCTGGCTGAAAAAGTACGTTCCAACAGATATACCTGCGGCCTGAGCACCTTCAACATTTGTCTGGAAATTTTCATCTGCCGCAATCTTGCCGGATTCATAACCGCGAAGTCCGCACCGGATATAGGCAAATCTGACACCTGATGCAGCGACCTTTTCCCAGTCTATAGCCCCGTTGTGCTTTGAGACGTCTATCCCGATGATGGATGAGACATTTCCACCGTCTGAGTATGTTACTTTACCGGATTCATCCATTGAGAAGTTTTCGTCCAGGAATGGGTGCTTTTCCAGAGAGTCGTCTATAGGGAAAAATTGGAAGCTTCCGCTGTCAGTCAAAACAAGTTCTTCGGGAAAAAAGTATTTAACGACTGACATGGTAGAACTGCCAGACTGTAGCATTGATTTGAGTTTGGAACGGAATTTTTCCCCGGTTGAAGTCTCTGCAAGTATAGAGTTTTCGGATACAAGGTATTTATTTTTGGAACGAAGAGCTGTATTTTCCTTTTTAAGGATCGCAAAATCTTCTGATAATGTGGCTAAACGTTTTTCTGCGTCGCCCGGACATGCATGGGTGTGGGCGAGGACCAGAGAAACTATCAGTAAAACAACGGATGTAAGCGTCATTAAACAGGAATAGACAGCTAATCGAAAAAATTTTTTTGCTATTCGTCTATTCATGTGAATATTATAACACAGTACATGATATAATTGTGCGAAAGGAAGCCCATATTAAGAAAAGGATAAGCATAGAAATGAACGAATTTCAGATTGGTCAGAAGGTTCAGATGAAGAAAAAACATCCGTGTGGATCTGATGTATGGGAGATCCTCAGAGTTGGAGCAGACTTTAAGCTTAAGTGCTGCGGCTGTGCCAAGCTGATAATGATAAAAAGGCGAGATGCGGAGAAAAATATAAAAAATATTTTAGATTAAATCGCTTGATTTGTTATCTTTCTTATAGTAAAATAACTCTTCGTGGTATATCCTTGCTCATGCGTAATGCGTGAGCCAGAAGTCCAAAAGGAGGTAGAAAGATGAACAAATATGAGTTAGCCGTTGTAATCAGCGGAAAGCTTGAAGAGGATGACAAGAATGTAGTCCTCGGCAAGGTAAAGGATCTTGTAGAGCGTTTTGGCGGAAAGATCACATCTGTTGATGAGCAGGGCAAGAAGAGATTTGCTTACGAAGTAGCAAAGATGAAGGAAGGTTATTACAACTTTATCCACTTTGAGGCTGAAGCAAACGTACCGGCTGAGATTGAAAGTCGTATTCGCATAATGGACAACGTAGTTCGTTATCTCATCGTTGTTGATGACGTTGAAGCACCAGCTCCAAAGGCAGAGAAGCCTGCAGAGTCTGCTGAAACAGAAGCAGCTGAATAATTTAGAGATAACAAGACCATAGCAAGGAAGGAAGTAAGGTAATAATATGAATAAAGTTATTTTAATGGGGCGCCTTACAAGAGATCCGGATATTCGTCACACACAGGGCGAGAATTCAATGGTTGTAGCACGGTATACACTTGCTGTTGATCGTCGTTTCAGAAGAGACGGCGCGGATCAGTCAGCTGATTTTATCAGCTGTGTTTCTTTTGGTAAGCAGGCTGAGTTCATTGAGAAGTATGTTCACAAGGGAACTAAGATTGCAATGACCGGAAGAATTCAGACAGGTAGTTATACCAACAAAGATGGACAGAAGGTCTATACGACTGATGTCGTTGCAGAGGAAGTCGAGTTTGCGGAGAGTAAGAGAGCTGCTGATTCCTACGATGGTGGTAGTTCATACGGCGCTCCGATGTCAAATTCACAGCCTGCACCCCAGGCAGCAGATGATGGCTTCATGAATGTTCCGGACGGCATCGACGAAGAGCTTCCGTTTGGTTGATTTTATAATGGAGGTTGAATATTATGCCATACACAAAGAATAATGATCGTTCAGAGTCTCCGGCAAGGAGAAGAGGCGGAATGCACAGAAGAAGAAAGGTTTGCGTATTCTGTGGTAAGGACGCTGTAATCGATTACAAGAACGTTGCAATGCTCAGAAAGTACGTTTCAGAGAGAGGAAAGATCCTTCCTAGACGTGTTACTGGTAACTGCGCAAAGCACCAGAGAGCTCTTACAGTAGCTGTTAAGCGTGCAAGACATCTTGCAATGCTTCCATACGTAGTAGAGTAAGACATATAATAAAGAGGTCGTTTCTAGAAATAGAAGCGACCTCTTTTTTATCATGTTTTATGTTTCGGAACTTTCGACATCCTCTGTCTCTGCAGGTGGATATGTTCCATTTTTCCATTGATCGAATTTGTCTAAAACCGAGTCGAAAGTCTTTTTGCTGATCTCTGGTAATTCTCCGCCCCAGAGCTTTTCAGCCTGCTCATATCCTTTTTTAAATGCTTCAAGGAGTTCATCTGCTTTTGAAGAGTCATTCCCTGAAAGGGCAATGGCGAAGTCTACAATTCTGTCAGAAGTCTCTTCTACGCTCCAATAGCCGCCCTCTGCGATGTCTTCCTGAGCCTGTGCCTTAACTTCAGGGCTGACCTCGTAGTCTCCGGAAGCGAGGAATTTCCATATGGATTCGTCGCTTATCTCCTCTCCGTCTACAGCAAAAGCAGAAGCTTTGCCTTGTCCAAGCATGAGCTTTTCAACGATCGAACGCAGATTTGCTGTACGTGCTTCGGCATCAGCCTGAAGCTTAGAGATAACATTTGTATAATCAGTTGAGGCATTCATTTTGGATGATACGGAGTCATTTGCCTTCTCGGTCTCTGTAGAAGCTGTATAAACAGCGGCTTTTTCGGCTGCAGATGTAGATGTATTCTTTTTTGATTCTGTAGTTTTGGAATCGGGGGCAGAATAAGTAGCTGCCACGTTATTGATGGTGGTGATGGTACTGACGTTGCTCATAAGTGTTCCTCCTTGATCTTCAGGTGTTTTCGACATCCTTGTCGACACCGGTGCATTAAACTTCCCTTTCTAGGCGCAAAAAAGGGATGAAGCTATGTAGTGCTTCATCCCTTTTATCGGCAAAATTGTATGCAAAAATTAGTTCAATGGACTATTTTTAATACTTTTTTTATAAAGATCTGCCTATGAAATCAATGATAGGCTGAAGATCGATAGTGGTCTCCTGCTTGAGGAGGTCATAAAGTGAACGTGCGATGATAGAACATCCGCCCTCCTCGTCACTTTCGATATTAAGAGGCATGATAGGCTCGTGAAGTGACTTACGGAGAAGGAGCCAGCCGTTTCCGTGGTCGCTGTCAGCGTTTACGCGTACGCCTTCGAAATTGTCAGGAGCAAGTGTCCAACCGTTTGTGATAGGGACAGCAGCTGTGACGGTTTCGAGGATCTTGTCTGCAATCAGTGAAACATTCTCTGCAAGAACAGGGAAACGAAGCTCGATGCTTTCAGCAGGCTCTTTAAGGTCTGCGATCATCTCGTCGAGCTTATGACCCTTACCAAGCTCTACAAGGAGCTTTACCATGAGGTAGGCACCATCATCAAGGAAATAATTTTCTTTGAAAGCGCCGTGTCCTGAAGTTTCAATGGCGAGCTGGCTGTCTGTGCCCTCTTTATTAAGGCGGATAGACTCGTCGATAACGTTCTTATAGCCTCTCTTGAAACGTCTGTGAACACCACCGTGTGAGGTGATGAACTCAGCAAGTCCTGTTGATGTTACAGAGTCTGTAACAATTGTTGTTCCCGGATGCTCTGAAAGAGCGATTCTCGAAAGTACAGCTATAAGAGCGTTTCTGGTAAGCTCACGTCCGCTTGGAAGGATCGCACCTGCGCGGTCTACGTCAGTATCGAAAATAATGCCGAGATCAGCCTTTGATGCAAGTGTAGCCTTTCTTATTGCTTCGGCAGCCTCTTTGTTCTCCGGGTTAGGAATGTGGTTCGGGAAGTGTCCGTCAGGCTCAAGGAACTGGCTGCCGGTAGTATCGGCACCAAGTGGTTCAAGAACCTTTGAAACATAAAATCCGCCGTCTCCGTTGCCTGCATCAACGATGATGTGGAGACCCTTGAGAGGATGCTCATAATCGTCGGCTTTAACAGCTTTTTTGATAGTATCGCAGAGGTGCGCAGAGTAGACTGTCATGAAATCAAGCTTTTCAGCGCTGCTGTTCAAAGGAACATTTATTTCAGTCTTACCGGCAAGTGCAGTGAGTTCTTTGATGTCTGATGACTCGAGCCCGCCGTTTGCAGTAAAGAACTTCATTCCGTTTCTATACCATGGGAGGTGGCTTGCTGTGATCATGATGCTGCCGTCGTAGCAATAGCCTTCTGTAACTGTTGTCATGAACATAGCAGGAGTGCTTGCAAGACCGCAATCTGCACATGTACAGCCTTCTGAATTAAGGCCTTCTATTGCAGCATTTACGAAAAGCTCACCTGTGAGTCGTGAGTCATGTCCTACTGCAACTTTGAGAGAATCTTTGTTGAGCTTACCCTTAAGCCATACTGCAAATGCAGCGGCAAGATGACGTACAGCATCTTCTGTAAGGTTTACAGGGCCGGTCTCATTTTCCATAGCGATTCCGCGGATATCACTTCCGTTCTGAAGTTTTGAATAATCCATAGTAACTATTAACCCTCCGTTTAGTATAAGTTTTTGAGCTTGTGCTCTTTAAGCTTATTTAGAATAATTTCACGCACATGCGCACCTAGCTGTTTGCGTTCCTCCTTGGAAAGATCTTTAGGATATATAGGATCGCAGTATTCTACTACGATGTGTGTGCTGACGATTTTAGGGAAGTGCTCTTCAAATATTGCCTGTGTGTTGGAGATTGCCACAGGTACGATCGCACAGCCTGTTTTATCGGCTATTTTAAGGCTTCCTTCGTGGAATGGAAGGAGCGAGCCTTCTTCTCCGGAATTTCTTGTGCCTTCCGGGTATATGACAATGGAGGTTCCGTTCTTGATGTCCGAAATACACTCCATTATCATCTGCATTCCGGCTTTAAGATCATCTCTGTCGAGAAATTTACAATGGATAAATTTCATCCAGTGAGAGAAGACAGGAAATTTTCCGAGTTCCTTCTTGGCAACAAAGCCTGTTGGACGGAAAAATCCGGCACCGGTGACAATGATGTCGAAAAAGCTGCGATGGTTGCCGACAAAAAGTACAGCGTTGTCACGCGGAATCTTATCATAGCCAATGATAGTGGAGTGAACCCCGGCTAGCGGCTGGACTATGGTAAAGCCGAATTTGACGTAATACATGCTGATCTTATCAGCGATATCACGCCTCTTGAGGCTTATGAGCCATGTGACGATCAAAAGCGGAATTGAAAGTACAACGTAAAGTACGACTGCAATTACGCATATTATAAAACGAATCATTACTTATAACTCCTTTGAGTAAACAATATTTCCCGAGACGATGGTCATGTGTACTGTTCCGGGAAGAGTAGAGCCGAGGAGCGGAGAATTGCATGAACGGCTTCTGAATTTTTCGTAGTGATGAGCTTCATCAGCTGAAAAGAGAACAATATCAGCAGGGGCACCCTTGGCAAGCGTTCCGGCATTTAAGCCATAGACCTTTGCAGGATTATAGCTCATGAGACGTATAAGCTGAAGCATAGAAATGTGTCCGGGCTCTACAAGGTTTTTAATGCCAAGTGAGAGTGCTGTTTCAAGCCCGATGATGCCGCTTGGAGCCTTGGCAAAATCACGGTCTTTTTCAGCAGAAGTATGTGGGGCATGATCTGTTGCGATCATATCTATAGTTCCATCTGCAAGACCTTTGATTATGGCCTGCCTGTCGGCTTCTGTCCGAAGCGGCGGATTGATCTTTGCAAGTGTTCCGTATTTCTTTACAGTTTCTTCTGTGAGTGAAAAATGATTAGGCGTAGCTTCGCAGTGTATGCAGTTTTTAGCATCCTGTTTCTTTGCATTACGGATGAGTTCAACAGATTCTGCAGCGCTTAGATGCTGAATATCTATTTTGCATCCTGTTTCAAGTGCCATAGCGAGGTCGCGCTTTACCATGACGATCTCTGCCATGCGGTCAGCTCCTCCGAGCCCGAGGCTTTCAGCGACTTTTCCTGAATTGACGCCGCTTTGCTTTATATAGGCCGGGTCCTCTTCATGGAAAGAGAGGATGGTATTCAGCTCTGCTGCCTTTTTCATTGCAGAACGGGTGAGCTCAGCGTCCAGTATCGGACTTCCGTCATCGGTGAAGCCTGCGGCACCTGCTTTGAGCATAGCCGGCATATCAACGAGTTCGGAACCCTTTCTTCCTTTGGTCACAGTGGACGTCTGAAGAACATGAATGAGCTCTCTTGAAGCTTCATTCTGCACATATTTGAGGGTGTCTTCGTTGTCTACAGCAGGTGAAGTGTTGGCCATACAGACTACGGTCGTATAACCGCCTGCAGCTGCGGCAAGCGCTCCGGTATGTATTGTCTCTTTATCTGGAAAACCGGGATCGCGAAAATGAGTGTGTACATCAACAAAGCCCGGGGCAGCGATGAGTCCATCGGCATCGATGACATCAGCATTTTCTGTGTCAGAAATGTCAACAATGGATAGAATTCTGCCGTTTTCGATTGAAATATCAGTTTTTTTGATTTCTGATGCTTCAGGATCAGCAACAGATGCATTTTTAATTATTAGCAAAGAAAAGCCTTCCTTTCGCTGAATTAATTGCGTTACGCTCAATTATAACATATAATCTGTCATAAGTGTAAAAAGTCAGAATAGGAAAGGTTATCTTTAGAATTATGAAAAACATGACGCTTAAGAACATTGCTGAAGCTGTTGAAGGCGAGCTCGTTTTGAACGGGGCTGATCCTGAAACAGAGATCACAGGGGCTGAACTTGACAGCCGGAAGATCGGAGCAGGAAATCTTTTTTTTGCAACTGTAGGTGAACGGGTTGATGGACATACATTTATCCCGCAGGTGTTTGAAAAAGGAGCGGCATGTGTAATATGTGAAAAGCGTCCTGAAGACCCGAAGGGAGCATATATTCTTGTAAAATCTTCTTTTGAAGCCCTTGAAAAGGCTGCAGAATTCTATCGTGCACAGCTTGACTGCAAGGTCGTTGCCATCACAGGAAGTGTTGGAAAGACCAGTACCAAGGAGACGATCGCTGCTGTGTTATCTGAAAAGTATAAAGTCCTTAAAACAGCCGGAAATCTGAATAATAACATCGGCCTTCCACTTATGGTCCTCTCCATAAGGGATGAGCATGAAATTGCAGTTCTTGAGCTTGGAATAAGCCATTTTGGGGAAATGGTGCGAATGGACAGGATCGCAAGGCCTGATATCGCAGTTATCACAAACATAGGAACAAGTCATATGGAAAATCTTGGCTCGCAGCAGGGAATATATGAGGAAAAAAGCCACATTTTTGACTATCTTTCAGACGAAGGTTTTGCGGTATTAAACGGTGATGATCCGATACTTTCAAAGGTCGATGATGCGAAAGGACATAAAGTCCTTTATTTTGGCAAGGGTGCTGACGCATCTTCAAAAATAAAAAATATCGTCTCAAAGGGCCTTGATGGCAGTGATTTTGAACTTGAGCTGAGGGGACGGAGTTCAAAGCTCAATGCGCATATTTCTCTCAGCGGAGAGCATATGGTTAGAAATGCTGCCTGTGCAGCGCTTATTGCGGAGCATTTTGGGCTCACAGATGAAGAGATCGTCAAAGGAATCGCGGCAGTAAAGCCTATGAGCGGACGTTCGAATGTGATACATGCGGGAGAAAGCATAATCCTCGATGACTGCTATAATGCGAATCCGGATTCGATGAAAGCAGCGCTGAACATGCTGATGCTGGCGAATGGACGCAAAGTGGCTATTATGGGAGACATGTTTGAACTTGGAGAAAATGAGCGTGAAATGCATCATGAAGTTGGCTGTTATGCATCTGAAACAGGTGTAGATGTGATCGTGGCCATAGGTGGACTTGGAGAAGAGATATACAGGGGAGCTCTGGAATGCGGTAAGTCAGAAAAGCACTATTATAAAACCAAGGAAGAGTTCTTTGGAGATATGAATAATGTGCTTAAAAATGGCGATAATATACTTGTAAAGGCATCGCATGGCATGCATTTTGAAGAAATTGTAGAGAAGCTTACGAAAGGCGTGGAGAGATCATGATTCAGAGTTTGGCTGTTGTAAAGAAAAGTGAAAGATTATCGGACGGGATTTACAGTGTCTGGTTTGATACGGAGATTGCAAGGTCTGCCAGACCGGGGCAGTTTGTCATGGTCAATACACATTCGGATGCGCATCTGCTCGGAAGACCGATAAGTATATCGGATATCAGAAAAGAAGCAGGGCAGCTCAGACTTGTCTTCAGAACTGTAGGTTACGGCTCAGGCGAGCTTTCTGAGGCGAAGATAGGCGATAAGTTTGAAATCATGGGCCCTCTTGGAAATGGTTTTCCGCTTGATGAAGTGGCGCCTGAGACAAAGGTGCTTCTCATGGGAGGCGGAATAGGTGCTCCGCCGCTTCTTGGTGTGGCAAATAAGCTTAAGAAGCTTGGAGTCGAGAGTGTATCGGCAGTGCTTGGTTATAGAGGCGAAGCCGGAGGACTTTTCCTTGCAGAAGACTTTAAGAAGTTCTCGAATGTATATATAGCAACTGATGATGGAAGCAGCGGGACTCACGGTACTGTTGTGGACGCAGTAAAAGAAAATGACATTCAGGCAGATGTTATCTTCGCATGCGGCCCGATGCCGATGCTTTCTGCAATTAAAAAGCTTGCAGCAGAAAAAGGCATAAAGGCGTATATTTCGCTTGAAGAGCGAATGGCCTGCGGAGTGGGAGCATGCCTTGGATGTGTTGTAAAAACTAAAAAGGTGGATGCACATTCACATGTAAATAATTCAAGAATATGTACAGAAGGCCCGGTATTTGAGGCAGAAGAGGTAGAAATCTGATGAATACACAAGTTGAGATCTGTGGAGTTAAATTTAAGAACCCTGTAATGGATGCGTCAGGTACCTTCGGCAGTGGAATAGAATATTCTGAAATGGTCGATCTTAACCGCCTTGGAGCTATTGTCACAAAAGGTGTTGCAAATGTACCGTGGGAAGGAAATCCTACACCGCGTGTAACTGAGACTCCTTCCGGGATGATGAATGCGATCGGGCTTCAGAATCCGGGAATTGATGTTTTTATCGAAAGAGACCTTAAATTCCTCGAAGGATATGATACAAATGTCATTGTAAATGTCTGTGGACGTTCTGTTGAGGACTATGTGGAAGTTGTTGAGCGCCTTGGCGAAGAGAAAAAGGTCTCTATGCTTGAGATAAATGTGTCCTGCCCGAATGTTAAGCATGGCGGAATAGCCTTTGGAACAGACCCTCACGCGCTTGAGGAGATCACAAGAGCTGTAAAGGCAAAGGCAAAACAGCCGGTGATCATGAAACTTTCGCCTAATGTTACAAGTATTTCAGATATGGCAAAGGCTGCAGAGGCGGCAGGAGCAGATGCAATATCGCTTATAAATACTCTTACAGCCATGAAGATCGATATCTATAGGAGAAAATTTGCCCTTGCGAATAAGACGGGAGGACTTTCGGGCCCGGCCATAAGGCCTGTAGCTGTAAGAATGGTGTATGAAGCTTCTCATACGGTAAAGATCCCTGTTATCGGAATGGGAGGAATCGCATCTGCAGAGGATGCGGTCGAATTTCTCATGGCGGGAGCATCTGCTGTAGCTGTTGGAATGTATAATTTCCACAGAAGTTCAGCGATGATAGATTGTATCGATGGCATCGAAGAATTTATGAAAAAGACAGGTATACAAGACATCAACGAAATAATAGGATGTGTGGGTTAATATTTCAAAAAAATTAGCCGAAATACTATCCGGAACGTGATTTTGAACAATATTTTTTCGCAGATAGTATATAATGGAGTTATAAAAGCGAATAAATTATAAAGGGTGTATAATTTAGCAATATTACTTATTGGAGGGAAGGTAGCATGAGAATTCTGGACTACATGAAAAAAGAGGATCTGCAGAAAGTTGTTGAGGGTGTAAACAAAGCTGCAGGAATTGCCATAACTATTGAAGATGCCTCTGGAAAGCCTATTGGAAAGACAGCAGGTCATCCTGACGAAAATGCCCAGAAGGCAACTGAAAATATTATGTTTGGAAATGAAAGAGTTGGTAGAGTTATTATCAGTACTCAAAGTGGAGTCCCGAAGACCGACGATGAGCTTTCTGCTGCTGCCTTTATTGTTGCGGATGGAATCAAGAGTGTTGCTCTTGCAAATAGATTTGAAAAGATGAAAGAGGCCTTTGACGGGATTATTAAACCGGAGATCGAGAAAGCTAATCAGAGCGTTATCGATATTACCGGAAGAGCTAAAAAGCTTGAGGATATTGCGTCAAAGCAGAATATCCTTACTCTGAATGCTTCTATCGAAGCAGCCAGAGCAGGTACTGCAGGTGCAGGCTTTGCCGTTGTTGCGCATCAGATGGGAGATATGTCAAAAAGCTCAGGTGCTATTTATGGCGATATCGAGAAAGATGCACATACCCTTAAAGAGATAATGGGTAAGATTGGTGATGCAGTCAGAGAAGATGCCGAAGAGGCTCAGCTTTAAGCATCAATAGTTTTTTGGTTTATTTAAGAAGTCACGCACGCGCTGCATTTCCAGCGCGTGCTTTTCGTTTTGTTCTTTGCGCTCAGCTTCAAGGGCATCTTCGTATTTAAGGTATTCGACACCGGATTCCTGAAGAAGTTCAAGCCCGAGACCTGTCGGGTACTCGCCCTTGAATATTACTTTTTTTATACCGGCCTGAATTATATGAATACAACAGAATACACATGGCTGGGTCGTGACATATAAAGTTGCTCCGAGACAGCTGGTTCCGCGACGTGCACACTGGTCGATAGCGTTGGCTTCAGCGTGCCCGGCGCGACAGAGCTCGAGACCCTGACCGGAAGGGATACCGCGGTGACGACGTTCACAGTAGCCGATGTCAGTACAGTGGATGGCACCCACAGGCGCTCCGTTGTAGCCGGTGGCGATGATCTGCTTATCTTTTATGATAACGGCACCTACCTGACGTGAAAGGCAGGTACTTCTGATTTTGCTGTCTTCGGCAATGTCCATTGCCCATTCTGTAAAAAGCTTTCGTTCCATATTTTTTCTCCATTCTTGTGTTATAGATTTTATGATGGTTGAGAAGGTGTGTCAACAGATTCTCGCACCTTGATATAATTCCTTTATGCGGTTAAAATAGAAAATATGATTCGAGCTATAATAAATGGGGATGATTTTGGAATCAGCCCGGATGTAAATAAGGCAATATGCGAATGCTTTGAAAAGCGCATACTTACAGGAACAACATTAATGGTAAATATGCCATACGCTGATGAGGCTGTAGAGCTTGCACGCGAGTATGGATTCGAGGAGGCGGTAGGTCTTCATCTGAATCTTACAAGTGGGATGCCGCTTACAGATCCCATCAAAAAATGTCCAAGATTCTGCAGGAAAGATGGTCGTTTTAATGCCCATTTTCAGCAGAATACTTTGACGCGCCTTCATATTTCGGCGAAGGAAAGCGAATGTGTGGCAGTAGAAATCGAAGCTCAGATTCGGAAATATTTTGATTATGGGCTCCCGGAGCGTCATCTGGATTCGCATCATCACGTCCATACAGACAGATCTGTCATGAAGGTGCTGATGCCTCTTATCCATAAATATGATTTTCGGTCAGTGAGATTGACAAGGAATCTTTTTAAGAGAACGGATCCTGCTAAAAAAATATACAAGAATTCCTATAATCGCCGTCTTAAAGCCTCTGTTCCGGTAGTTACAGATTACTTTGGCTCATACAGAGATCTTCTTCTTTGCGGAGAAGCTCTTCCGGAGAATGCTTTGGTCGAGGTCATGGTTCATCCTATGCATGATGAAGAGGGCAGACTTGTCGATTCAAAGACTATTCCTATGGAGGATGTAGATCGTCTGCTTGACAGACTTAAGGCTGAAAGACAGGCATATTATCTCACTTAAACGGAGAAGGGAAAGGGAATGAAAAAAAAATTAAAGCTGAAAGGCGCACTTAAGCTCTATGGAGAGTGGCCAATCCTGCTTTCGATTTTACTCGCAGCAGATGTTGTGATTTCTGTGTGTATTGAGCGAAAAACATTGTCTTTTATGATAGTCTGCTGGATTATTTATACTATAGCTGCTTTTGCTATCTACTGGTATAGCCGTCAGAATCTTAAAAAAGATGTTGTAAATTTCGCAACACACTATGGTCAGGTGCAGAAGGGCCTTTTGAAAGGACTTGCGATACCGTATGCTCTTTTGGATGAGAATGGACGTTTTATATGGAGTAACGCAGGTTTTGCGGCGATCATCCATAAGGATCGTTTTTATTCTAAATCTATTGCATCGTTCTTCCCGGAAATTACAAAGGATCAGTTTCCGGAGGAGGGCAAGGTCGAAACGATCGAGCTTAATTACGAGAATCGCGATTACCGCGTGGATCTCAGGAGAATTTCTATCTCGGAGGCTTCGGATGAGGAACATTCGGGCTTTGAGGGCTCGCTTATAGCAGTGTTCTTCTTTGATGAGACGGACATCAATATGTATATCAGACTCAAAGAAGAGGGAGAGCTTGTTGCAGGTCTTATCTATCTGGATAACTATGATGAGGCCATGGAAAGAGTCGAGGATGTTAAGCGTTCGCTAATCACTGCGCTTATAGACAGAAAGATCAACAAATATTTCCAGCGTTATGATGCGATCGTCAAAAAGCTGGAAAATGATAAATACTTTGTCGCAATGAAGAAGGTTTCGTTCCTTGAGATGCAGGAGAGCCGCTTCGACATTCTGGAGGATGTTAAGACTGTAAGCATAGGAAACCAGATGGCGGTGACACTTTCTATAGGATTCGGACTGGAGGCGGATTCTTTTGTTCAGGACAATGCATATGCCAGAAATGCTATCGATCTGGCGCTTGGACGAGGTGGAGATCAGGCAGTAGTTAAGACACCTGATAAGATCAGTTACTATGGCGGAAAGAGCCAGACGGTCGAGAAAAATACCCGTGTTAAAGCCCGTGTTAAAGCGCATGCACTTAAAGAGATCATTGAGTCCAAAGAGCATGTCCTTGTAATGGGTCATAAGATAACAGATATTGATGCTTTCGGTTCAGCGGTTGGTGTCTGCAGGGCAGTTGCCAAGTGCGGTAAAAAGGCGCATATCGTTATCAATGATGTTACGGCATCTATAAGACCGTTCAGTGATGGTATCATAAGTGATAAAAATTATCCGCCGGATATTTTTGTGAACAGTAATGAGGCAATCTCGCTCTGTGACCCGGATTCGACAGCAGTCGTAGTGGTGGATACCAATAAGCCGAAGCTCACGGAGTGCCCGGAGCTGCTGGGAATATCCAGAACCATAGTAGTTCTTGACCATCACAGAGTAAGCTCTGAGCGTATAGAAAATGCTACGCTCTCTTATATCGAGCCATATGCTTCAAGTGCCTGTGAAATGGTATCAGAGATACTTCAGTACATTTCCGATGACATAAGAGTAATGCCTATAGAGGCTGACTGTATGTATGCTGGAATTATGATAGACACAAATAATTTCATGACAAAGACAGGAGTCAGAACTTTTGAGGCGGCGGCTTACTTAAGGCGTAACGGAGCCGATATAACAAGGGTTCGTAAGCTTTTCAGAGATGATATCGCAGAATACAAGGCAAGGGCAGAAGCTGTAAGCAATGCGGAGCTTTACAAGGGCTGTTATGCGATTTCGACATGTTCGGCAAATGTTGCATCTCCGACAGTTACAGGAGCTCAGGCAGCAAATGAGCTTTTGAACATCAATCTTGTCAGGGCTTCGTTTATATTTACTGACTATCAGAACAGGATCTATATAAGTGCGCGTTCTATCGATGAAGTAAACGTACAGATCATAATGGAGCGTTTTGGCGGCGGTGGCCATATGAATATCGCAGGTGCCCAGCTGGACAACACAACAATTGAGGAAGCTAGAGAATTATTGAAACATACATTAGATCAAATGGAAGAGGAAGGAGCACTTAAGTAATGAAAGTTATTTTACTTCAGGATGTAAAGTCTCAGGGAAAGAAGGGACAGATCATTGAGGTTAGTGAAGGATATGCAAGAAATGTCCTTATAAAGAAGGGTCAGGCTGTTGAAGCAACTGCCCAGCACTTAAATGATGCAAAGCTTAAAAAGGCAAATGATGCAAAGGTGGCAGCGGAAGAACTTGCTGCAGCAAAGGTATTTGCTGAGGAACTTAAAGATATCAAGATAAGTGTAAAGATCAAATCCGGAGAGAATGGAAGAACATTTGGTTCTGTTTCATCAAAGGAGATCGTGGAGGCAGCGAAAAAACAGCACAATATCGAACTTGATAAAAAGAAGCTTGTTATGGCAGAGCCGGTCAGAAGTCTTGGAACCTATAAGATTCCGATCAAGCTTCATCCGGAGGTTACTGGTGAACTTACAGTTCATGTAGAAGCAGAATAAGGAAATTCTATGGATAGTGAGAATTTAATCAAGAGAGTACCCCCGCATTCCGCCGAGGCTGAGCAATCAGTCATCGGCGCTATGTTTATGGGAAAAGATGCGATAATAGCAGCATCGGAAATGCTTACAAAGGATGACTTTTATACAAGACAGTATGGAATCCTTTTTGAGGCGATAACGGGTCTTTTTAACGAAGGTAAGCCGGTGGATTCGGTAACTATACTGGAGCGCCTTGAGCAGATGCAGGCGCCTCCGGAGATCAGAAACATGAATTTCCTGGCGGAACTTGTAAACGGAGTCCCGACAAGTGCCAATATCCGTTCATACGCAAGGATAGTGCATGATAATGCGGTGAAAAGAAGACTGATAAAGGTCAACGAAGAGATCGCAAGTGCCTGCTATGAGGGTAAAGAGACAACGGAGGACCTGCTTGCAGATACGGAAAAGAAGATATTTGAGATAGTCCAGAATCAGGGCTCCGGTGAGCTTGTGCCGATAAATAAGATCGTTATGAACGTTCTTAAATCGATCCAGGAAGCAGCGAAAAATACAAGCTCCGTTACAGGTGTGGCAACCGGTTTCAGAGAGCTTGATTTCAAGACGGCGGGATTTCAGAAATCAGATCTTATCCTTATCGCGGCCCGTCCTTCAATGGGTAAAACGGCCTTTGCCTTAAATATCGGTGAATACGCATGCTTTAGAAATAATAAAAAAGTCATGATATTTTCTTTGGAAATGTCAAAGGAGCAGCTGGTACATCGTCTTATTGCCAGTGAATCCTATGTTGATTCGCAGAAGCTTAGGGTTGGTGATCTGCATGACTCTGACTGGGATAAGGTAGTAGAAGGCGCAGGAATAATTGGAATTTCAAACCTTGTGATCGATGATACTCCTGCGATCTCAATTTCTGAGATGCGTTCAAAATGTCGTAAGGTCAAGCTTGAGAAAGGCCTCGATATGATCATAATCGATTACCTTCAGCTTATGACGGGAAGCGGCTCTGCAAAAGAGTCAAGCCGTCAGCAGGAGATCTCAGATATTTCACGTTCTCTTAAAGCGCTGGCCCGTGAGATGCAGGTGCCTGTAGTCGCGCTTTCGCAGCTTTCACGAGCTGTAGAGCAGAGACCGGATCACAGACCTATGCTTTCGGATCTCCGAGAATCTGGAGCTATCGAGCAGGATGCCGACGTCGTTATGTTTATCTATCGTGATGACTATTATCATCCTGATACTGAAAAAAAGAATATTGCAGAAATAATCATGGCTAAGCAGCGAAATGGTTCTATCGGTACCGTTGAGCTTGCATGGCTGCCAAACTATACTAAATTTGCTAATCCGGAAAGAGAGAATAACAATTGAACCACATTTTTAATTATGATGGACCGCTTTTTGGTTTCCTCGATAAAGTTGCAAATCTTTTTATATTGAACATATTGTTTATGATCTGCTGTATTCCGCTCTTCACTATAGGAGCGTCTGTTACGGCTCTCAACTATATGATGCTTAAAATAGTAAGGGGTGAAGAAGGTTATATCGTTAAAGATTTCTTTAAGGCCTTTAAGGAGAATTTTAAGCAGGCCACTGCCATCTGGCTTATAATGGCGGTACTCGGAACAGTATTTTTTGTTGATTTTTATGTTCTGAACAACATGGCAATAGCTATCTCGCCTGTTATCAGAGTTGTTATTTATGCGCTTCTGATAGTCTGGGTATTTGAGCTGTCGTATGTGTTTGCAGTCCTTTCAAGGTTTGTGAATACCGTAAAGCAGACCATGAAAAATGCTCTTTTGATGAGTATACGTCATTTGCCGTGGACCATACTGATAATCGCTGTTCCTGCAGTGGTCGCAGCTGTCACATATATCTTCATGTATAGAATGCTTCCAGTCATTTTTATCGCGGGATTTTCGGGAATCGCTTATATTCAGGCATTTATATTCAGCAGGATCTTTAAGCTCTATGAAGCAGAGCAGGTATGATTGATCTATTTTAATCACAGGACAGGGTGTTTGCATTGCAAACGCCCTGTTTTATTGTATACACAAGAATGGTTAAGTTGTATATTATTTTGAAAAAAGTTTGTTGAACACGGTCATGTTCAGAAATTAATACCTTTGCTATAATCTAATCGTTGAACAAACAAGGTAGTTCTTACTATTAGGAGGGCATTATGGCAAGTTTATCATTATCACATATCTATAAAAGATATCCTAACGGTTTTGAAGCTGTTAAGGATTTCAACCTGGAAATTGCAGATAAGGAATTCATCATTTTCGTTGGACCTTCTGGATGCGGTAAGTCAACAACACTTCGTATGATCGCAGGTCTTGAAGAGATCTCTGACGGAGAGCTTAAGATTGACGGAAAGCTCGTTAATGATGTAGAGCCTAAGGACAGAGATATCGCTATGGTATTCCAGAACTACGCTCTTTATCCGCATATGACAGTATATGACAATATGGCATTTGGTCTTAAGCTTCGTAAGGTTCCGAAGGAGCAGATTGACAAGCAGGTTCGTGAGGCTGCTAAGATCCTCGATCTTGACAAACTCCTTGATCGTAAGCCAAAGGCTCTTTCAGGCGGTCAGAGACAGCGTGTAGCAATGGGACGTGCTATTGTTCGTAATCCTAAGGTATTCCTCATGGATGAGCCTCTTTCAAACCTTGATGCAAAGCTTCGTGTTCAGATGAGAATTGAGATCGCAAAGCTTCATCAGAGACTTGGAACCACCATTATCTATGTAACACATGACCAGACAGAGGCTATGACTCTTGGTACAAGAATCGTAGTTATGAAGGATGGTGTTGTACAGCAGGTTGATACACCTCAGAACCTTTACGAGAAGCCATGCAACCTCTTCGTTGCAGGATTCATGGGTTCACCACAGATGAACTTCCTCGACGCTGTAGTAAGAGTTGACGGAGACAAGGCTTCTCTTGAAGTTGTTAACAACGGTAAGAAGCACAACATTCCGCTTCCTCCTGCAAAGGCTAAGAAGGTTATCGACGGCGGCTATAAGGATAAGACAGTTACATTCGGTATCCGTCCTGAGGATGTATATGATTCAGAAATGGCTGTTTCTACACTTCCTGCAGAAGCAAGCTTCGATGCATCAATCCGTGTATATGAGCTTCTCGGTGCTGAAGTATTCCTTTACTTCGACTTTGGCGGAGCTAACATGACAGCTCGTGTTGATCCTCGTACAACAGCAAGACCTGGTGATACATGCAAGTTTGTTATCGATACAGAAAAGATTCATGTATTTGATAAGGAAACAGAGAAGGTTATCACAAACTAATATATAAAATAAAATAAAAATTTATAAATTTTTTAGGCGTGGTTGTTTGACCACGCCTTTTTTTTACGTTATACTGTCTATTCGGTTATAATGTTTTTTGTAAATTATTATAAGTGTTTGATGAAAGGCAGTAACGTAGATGATAGCGAATCAGATAATCGCAACCTGTATTGAGGAATTAAATGAGATAACTAAAGTAGATTTTGCAGTATTGGATCTTGATGGTACAGTTGTTGCAACAACAAATGATAAATTTTATCTTTCACCTCTCAGTGTGCGCTCATTTATAGACAGCACAGCGGATTCCCAGGTTATTAATGATTATCATCTCTTCAGAGTTGTTGACGAAGAAGTGACAGCATATGTACTTGCAGCCTCTAGTGAGAATGATACTGAATATATGATGGGCCGTGTTGCAGTCAGTGAGCTCGGACATCTTATCACAGCATATAAAGAAAAACTCGATAGAAATAACTTTTATCAGAGTCTTCTTCTGGATAATATGCTTCTTGTTGATATTTATAACAGGGCCAAGAAGCTTCATATCCGCACAGATATCAGAAGAACTGTTTTCCTTATTGAGCCTGAGCAGCCTGTTGATAATAATGGAATCGATGTTATCAAGGGAATTTTTTCGGACGCTACAGGCGATTTTGTTACAGCAGTAGATGAGAAACAGGTGATTCTTATAAAGAGCCTTGAAAATGTAGGGCTTGAGAACGAAAAAGAAGAGATACAGCATACAGCAGATACTATCGTTGATATGCTCAGCTCAGAAGCAATGCTCAAGGTAAGAGTTTCTAACGGAACGATAATCAGTCAGATAAAAGACGTTTCACGCTCTTATAAAGAAGCCAAGATGGCGATGGATGTAGGTAAGATATTCTATGAGGACAGGAGCACGGCATCATATGATTCTCTTGGAATCGGCAGACTTATCTATCAGCTTCCGGAAGCGCTCTGCCATATGTTCCTTGAAGAAATCTTTGGAGAAGACATTCCGGATCATCTCGATGATGAGACACTTGTTACAATAAATAAGTTTTTTGAAAATAATCTTAATGTTTCTGAGACAGCACGTCAGCTTTTTGTACATAGAAATACGCTTGTTTATCGTGTAGAAAAGGTTGAGAAGGCAACGGGACTCGATATCAGAAGGTTTGATGATGCCCTTACACTTAAGATTGCGTTAATGGTGATCAATTATCTTAGAT
The DNA here is from genome assembly GCA_024692715.1 of Lachnospiraceae bacterium. Lineage (GTDB taxonomy): Bacteria > Bacillota > Clostridia > Lachnospirales > Lachnospiraceae > NK4A144. Next base: position 10,127 of record JAILMH010000065.1, on the reverse strand, counting down.
ATCAGGAGACAAGTGGATTCTGATGCAGACAGTTGAAGAAAAATTTATGAAACAGGCAATTACGCAGGCGAGAAAGGCCTCCCGAATAGGAGAGGTTCCGATCGGCTGCGTCATTGTTTATGACGGAAAGGTGATCGGGCGAGGTTATAATCGCCGTAAGACTGATCACAGTACACTCGCGCATGCGGAGATAGCAGCTATAAAAAAGGCTACAAAGGTCATGGGAGACTGGAGACTTGAAGGGTGTACCATGTATGTTACGCTGGAGCCGTGTCCGATGTGTGCCGGTGCCATAGTGCAGGCAAGAATGGATAAATGCGTAATTGGTACGATGTCACCAAAATCAGGATGCGCAGGTTCAATCTTAAATTTACTCGATGAACCGAGATTTAATCATCAGGTAGAAGTTGAATCCGGCGTGCTGGGAGAAGAATGCGCAGCATTGCTGACGGAATTTTTTAAAGAACTGAGGGGTAAAATTAAACTAAAGAAAGTAGCGAAAGTTGTTAATATTGACTAATCGTGCTAGAATACATGCCATATGAATAAGAAGCTATATCTAAAATATCTGGTCATAATATTGGCGCTTGCAGCAGTGTGGATCTGGCTGGCGGCGCGTCTTGCAGTAATCATCACGGAAATAACTGATGATCACTATTACGAAGCATTTAAGGAAAATGATAAGGGTTATATAGCACCCTGGTATACAAATGGTCTTCATGTTGTTGATGAAGGCTTTATTTCAGAGCTTGATCGTTTAACTTCAGATAACAATGACGATGGAAATATTATTGCGATAGGTTCGTCCCTTACAGCACTGGAATTTGATCCTGTGAAGCAGAAAGAACGTCTTAGAGACAGCTATGATATGTATATTTTTGCAAGCGGCGGAGGTTCCTGGAGGACGAATATCATCCTGGATAATCTTATACGTAAGGAGTATCAGTATACGGATACGGATATTGTCAAGGTTGAGGTTTCGTATTCGACCTTCAGGAATGCAAATAGTACTACCATTGCGGAATCAACAATTGATAAATGGGGAAAATACAGTGTGACTCCTGAGTTCGGAGTAGAGAGAAATACTGCACTGCTCGATCCTTTGTATGCTTTAAGAGTGAATCTCATGAGGATTCAAAATGTCTTTGAATTAGGTGTATCGTATCTTTCACCGGTGGACAGAGCTGCTAAGATAGGCCCTGGAAACTATCGAAATAATTATTTTAATCATGAAAATACGGCAAAGGCATTTTCAGTTACAGATGATAAAGTTGAAAAAATTGAGACACAGCTGCTGCAGCTTGATAATGAGACCAATGTGGTAGTTGAGTTTTCACCTATTGCTCCGGGACTTGCCGAAACAGACAGTGGTAAGAAATACATGCGTTTTATTAAAAAGAAGATGAAACCGTTTCTTAAAAAGCATGGTATCAAATACCTGGATTATAGAGGAAAATATAAAGAAGAGGACTTCATAGATGGAGCTCATCTTTCTTATAAGGCGTCAATCCGTTATACATTAAAACTAGATCATGATCTCAACGAGGTAATAGATGAGATCAATGGAGAAAAAAATGAGTGATGAACGTTTAAGAGCAGATGAATCTGTTTCAAAGCTTTTAAAAATGGCTAATGCTCTGATAAAAGACCCTGAAAAGGAGTCAAGAGCCGATCGAAGCAGAGAGCCTTTGAAGATCGCTGTACTTGGTACCCATTCCATTCAGCATTATGTGAGAGTTTTAAGGTTGTATTTAGACAGAGCCGGTATTTATACGGATATTTACGAAGGTGAATATGACGGTATAAATATGGATGTTCTCGATGATGATTCAGAGCTTTATAAATTTAAACCGGATGCAGTCATCCTGATGATGAGGTATTCTGATCTTCACATGGAAAAGGCTGAAGATGTGGATGCAGAAATGGCTTACTTAAAGAATCTCTGGAGTCACCTTGATAAAATTCAGGGTGTAACGGTCCTGCAGACTAATTTTGCATCACCGGTAATGCGCCCCTTTGGCGGTCTTGAAGCATTATACGCTGATTCAATGCAGTCATTGATCAGAAGGCTCAATATGCGGCTTACAGAGGAGCACCCGTCAAATGTCCATGTGGTAGATATGGAATATCTGTCATCTGTTTATGGTAAAAATGAATGGTTTGATGAAGCTTCGTATTTCCTTACAAAGCAGGGATTCAGCCTTAATTGTATGGGTATGGTTGCCAATGAGATGACCAATATCATAAATGCCGTGTTCAGACACACTAATAAATGCCTTGTCCTTGATCTGGACAATACTTTATGGGGAGGTGTCGTTGGAGATGACGGTCCTCTTGGAATCGAGATCGATCCGCATAATGCGGTGGGTGAAGCATATCGTCATTTTCAGAAATACGTGCTTGCACTTAAAAAAAGAGGGGTAATTCTTGCAGTTAACTCAAAGAATGATGAAGAGGTTGCCAAAGAGCCTTTTATAAAGAACTCTGATATGATACTCAAGCTCGATGATATTGCATGTTTCTGCGCCAATTGGAATGATAAGGCTTCAAATATGCAGTACATTGCAAAGAGCCTGAATATCGGCATAGATACGCTTGTATTCTTTGATGATAATCCGGCTGAAAGAGAGATCGTAAAAAAATTCTGTCCGGAGGTTACAGTTATCGATGTTCCGACAGATGCGGAAAATTATGTAAAAGCTCTGGATGAAGCTGCAGCTTTTGAATGGGCATCGATCACGAAGGAAGACCGTGAGCGCTCGGATTCATATATTCAGAATGCAAAGCGCGAAGAGATGAAATCTTCCTTTGTAAATTATGACGAATATCTAAAAGCTCTTGAAATGAAAGGAAAGTGTGGCCTTGTAGGCGATGCAGAGCTTGAAAGATTCGCACAGCTCACCAATAAATCAAATCAGTTCAACCTTAGAACGCAGAGGTATTCAGAAGGCCAGATCGCTGATATGTGTAAGGATGAGGATACGAGATGTATTTATGTATCGCTTACTGATAAGTTCTCAGCGTATGGTGTAATTTCGTGCATAGTCCTCAGGCGCGGAGATAAGGTCGAAGGATTTGGAGATAAGGACTGCTTTATAGATAACTGGTGTATGTCCTGCCGTGTCCTTAAGAGAGGTGTTGAGGATTTTGCCTTTAATGCCGTTAAGGAAGAGGCGCGCAGAATGGGATGCACGAGGATAATCGGCGAGTACATTCCGACAAAGAAAAATGGAATGGTTGAGAGTTTTTACGCGAAAATGGGATTTAGTGCATTAGAAGATAATGCAAGAGTTCTTTATGAATATAAGTTAGATGATAAAGTTGAGGAGAAAAAGACATGGATACAAAAGCAAAGTTAAATGAAGTTTTCAGAGATGTTTTTGATGATGAGACTATCGAGATCACAGATGAGATGACAGCTGATGATATTGATGCATGGGACAGCCTTACACACGTTCAGCTCGTAGTAGCCGTTGAAGAGGCTTTTAAGTGCAAGTTCTCTACAGTAGAGGTTATGAAGCTTAAGAACGTTGGAGAATTTATCAAGCTTATTGATAGAAAGACTGGTAATGCTTAACTTTTCAATTGGAAGCATCGCGTTTGGGGTGCTGTTAATAGTTATGCCTCTTCTAATGAATTTAAAAAGGGAGTGGAGGCAGTATATATTTTTTATTGTCAATATAGTAGTATTTACGCTGACATTAAAAAGTGTTTATGCAGGGATAATTGCAGTTTTCTGGATAATAACGCCATACCTTATGGCGCCGTTTCTGGTGCAGGAGAGTGAAAAGAGTATCAGCAGATTTCTGAAGCCGTTATTTTATATACTGATGCTGGTGGGCTTTTTGTATCTGATGCACTATGACTGGATAATAATTTTTAAGAAGCTCCCATACTTTGCGGCATTGAAATTCCTTGGACTTTCGTATCTTCTTTTTAGGGAAGTCGATTATACGATGCAGTATGAATATCTCAGAGAGATGAAGGTCAGGATAACTATTGTGGACTATATAAATTATGTCCTTAATTTTTATACTATAATGGCCGGCCCGATAATGAGATATGAGGAGTTTGTTACAGATTTCTACGACAGCGAAAAGCCGGCTCTTGACGGTAATGCCGTCATGGATCAGGCACACAGGATAATATTCGGATATGTAAAGGTATATGTGATCTCTTCCTTTATGTCGTGGTTTGCTTCGTATTGGTTCGGAAGGATATCAGAAGCCGGGAATCTGGCAAAGGCAGTCATAATATATGTCCTTTTTGCTGTATTTAACGCGCTTTTTATTTATTTTAATTTTGTGGGATACTGTGATGTAGTTGCCGGTGGTGCGGCTCTTTGCGGAATGACACTCAGAGAAAACTTTAATAAGCCTTACATGGCAAGATCCATGACAGAATTCTGGAACAGGCACCACATAACACTTTCAGAGTGGATAAGGGACTATATATACAGCCCGGTGATAAAGAAACTCATAAGTGGTCCGTGTAAAAAGAACCTTTTCGCAGGACAGTGTGCAGCTTTGTTCATTACCTTTCTGATAGCCGGAATATGGCATGGAACAAATCTGAACTATGTTGTATATGGACTCCTTGAAGGACTCGGCGTAGTGATCTCTTCTGTAAGAAAGTCAAAGCTTCAGAAGAAATATGGTAAAAAAGGCTATAAGGAATATGAAAAGAAGCTTCCTGTAATTATTTTTGAACACGCGTGGACAATGCTGTATGTGGCACTTTCCTTTAGTTTTGTAGGCTATGATGTTATAGGTTTTATCATGGAAAGGGTGTAAGATATGAATGAGCTTTTTAAGAAGGCACCATTACCGGTGAAATTTATATGGCTTTCGCTGGAACTTGCAGTTGTTTTATATGCAGTCTTTGCAGGAACAACAACTACAGTGTTGTATCAGGGCTTTTGATCGAGACCGATAAGGCGTATCCGGTACAACAAAAGTGCATACCAAGGATACATAAATTTATTTCAAAATAGGGAAAGTGTGAATATAATATGAAACAAAAGCAACCTACATTAGTTATCATGGCAGCAGGTATGGGTTCACGTTATGGCGGACTCAAACAGATCGATCCGGTAGATAATTACGGAAATAAGATCATTGATTTTTCAATATATGACGCTGTTCAGGCGGGCTTTGCAAAGGTTATTTTTATAATCAAGGAAGAAAATCAGGAAGCCTTTAATGAGGCGATCGCTGACAGACTTCGCGGCAAAGTTGACATTGAGTTTGCGTATCAGAAGCTTGAAGACCTCCCGGAAGGCTGTAAAGTACCTGAAGGAAGGGTAAAGCCATGGGGAACAGCTCAGGCAGTGCTCGCAGCAAGAAATCTTATAGACGGACCGTTTGCAGTTATCAATGCCGATGACTTTTATGGAAGAGAAGCTTTTGTAAAGATGCATGATTTTCTTGTCAATGCAGAGGATGATGAAAAGTATCGCTATGCTATGGTTGGATTTATCCTTAAAAATACTTTGACAGATAATGGATATGTTTCAAGAGGTATTTGTACGGTTTCTCCGGAAAACTATCTTGTAAGTGTAAATGAGCATACTCATATAGAAAAAGATGGAGAAGCTGCAAAATATACAGAGGATGACGGAAAGACCTGGAACAGCTTCAGCGGAAACGAAACAGTTTCTATGAATTTCTGGGGATTCGGAAAGTCGATCGTTCCGGAACTTCAAAAATCTTTCAATGAATTTCTTGAAAATCTTGATTCAGCAGAAAATCCGCTCAAAGCAGAATGTTATCTTCCAAGTGTAGTTGATCATCTGATCAAAGCAAATCAGGCAACAGCTGAAGTACTTACCTCTAATGATAAGTGGTTCGGGGTTACATATAAAGAAGATAAGCCGGATGTTATGGCTTCCATCCAGAAGCTTAAGGATGCGGGAGTTTATCCGGAAAAACTCTGGTGATCTAATACCAGAAGAGGAGGCAGATTATGGCAATTCTTTTAACTGGCGGAGCAGGATATATTGGCTCACACACATTAGTAGAACTCTTAAATGGCGGCTATGATGCCATTGTTATGGACAATTTTACAAATTCTTCACCTAAGGCACTCGACAGAGTTGAGCAGCTCACAGGCAAGAAGGTAAAATGGTATAAGGCAGACATCAGCAGCCGTGAGGATCTTGAGAAGATCTTCAGCGAGAATGACATCCAGGAAGTCATCAACTTTGCTTCACTTAAAGCTGTTGGCGAATCTGTTGAAAAGCCTTGGGAATATTATAACAACAACATCGGAGGAACTTTAACTCTTCTCGATGTCATGAGAAAGCACGGAGCAAAGAACTTCGTATTTTCTTCATCAGCAACTGTTTATGGCGATCCGGCCATGATACCTATCACAGAGGAATGCCCAAAGGGTACATGTACAAATCCTTATGGATGGACAAAATGGATGCTTGAGCAGATCCTTCTTGATATGCAGAAGGCAGATCCGGACTGGAACATGGTAATCCTTCGTTACTTTAACCCGATCGGAGCTCATCAGTCAGGTCTTATCGGAGAGAACCCTAACGGTATCCCGAATAACCTTATGCCATACATCACACAGGTTGCTGTAGGTAAGAGACCTGAGCTTGGTGTATTTGGTAATGACTATGATACTCCTGATGGAACAGGTGTAAGAGATTATCTCCATGTAGTAGACCTTGCAAAGGCTCATGTAAAGGCTATCGATAAGCTCAGAACAAAGCCGGGTGCATTCATATGCAATCTTGGTACAGGACACGGATATTCTGTACTTGATATTGTAAAGGCCTTTGAGAAGGTAAATGATATCAAGATCCCGTACTCTATCAAGCCTCGTCGTGCAGGCGATATCGCCACATGTTACTGCAGTCCTGAAAAGGCTGAAAAGGAGCTTGGATGGAAGGCTGAGCTTGATATTGAGGATATGTGCCGTGATGCATGGAACTTCCAGAAGAACAATCCGAACGGCTATGAAGATTAAGTGATATAGGCACGTTCGGCTAAATTTCATTTTACAATTCATACGTGCGACCTTATAATAAAGACGTGTAGCCGTTTTTTGGCTATGCGTCTTTAGTCTATTAATTCAGAATTTCCATAAAAAATAAAAGAACAGGATGTGGTGAGTGCTTGAACGAGAACAATAATAACAAAAATAATCAGGGTAATAAAAACCCGAAAAATCGTCAGACGCTTATAGTGATGCTGATAGCTACAGTTGTTACGCTTTTTTGCATGAATGCTATGAGTTCCCTTGTGCAGAGAAGCACAACACAGGAAATAAGCTATAGCGATTTTATGAAGATGGTTTCTGCAAATCAGGTCGCAAGTGTTGAGATCGACTCTGACAGGATAGAAATAACACCTAAAGATGCAGATAATTCATCAACACCTTTTAAGAGATCATACTATACAGGCTATGTAGGTGATCTGCATCTGGTAGAGAAGCTTACGGCAGCAGGTGTTGATTTCAAGGCCAAGGTGCCGGATCTTTCAGGTGCGTTTATTCAGGTCGCACTTAATTATCTTCTTCCGCTTCTTATCGTATTCGGTCTTCTTCACATGGTCACACGACGCATGGGAGGCGGCGGAGGCGGAATCATGGGTGTTGGAAGAAGCAATGCCAAGGTTTACGTGCAGAAAGAGACCGGTGTTACCTTTAAGGATGTAGCCGGACAGGATGAAGCCAAGGAATCTCTGCAGGAGGTAGTAGATTTCCTGCATAATCCCGGAAAATACGTTAAGATCGGTGCAAGACTTCCGAAGGGAGCTCTTCTTGTGGGCCCTCCGGGAACAGGTAAAACGCTTCTCGCAAAGGCTGTTGCCGGAGAAGCACATGTCCCGTTCTTTTCACTTGCAGGTTCTGACTTTGTTGAGATGTTTGTAGGTGTGGGTGCTTCACGAGTAAGAGATCTTTTCCGTGAAGCAGATAAAAATGCACCGTGTATAATCTTCATCGATGAGATCGATGCTATCGGTAAGTCAAGAGATTCAAGATACGGCGGAAATGATGAACGTGAGCAGACCTTGAATCAGCTCCTTGCTGAGATGGATGGCTTTGACTCTTCAAAGGGTATCTTGATCCTGGGTGCTACTAACCGTCCGGAGACTCTTGATAAAGCTCTTTTGCGTCCGGGTCGTTTCGACAGACGTGTCATTGTAGATAAGCCGGATCTTAAGGGACGAGTTGAAACCCTTAAGGTACATGCAAAAGATGTCAAAATGGATGAAAGCGTTGATTTCGAGGCAATCGCCCTTGCAACCAGCGGTGCGGTAGGTTCTGATCTTGCAAATATGGTCAATGAAGCAGCTATCAACGCAGTTAAGCATGGACGTGAATTTGTTTCACAGAATGATCTTCTTGATGCTGTGGAAGTCGTACTTGTAGGTAAGGAAAAGAAGGACAGAGTTCTCAGTAAGAAGGAGAGAAGGATAGTTTCATATCATGAGATAGGACATGCCCTTCTTTCAGCTCTTAAGAAGAATACGGAGCCTATACAGAAAATTACTATTATACCTAGAACCATGGGTGCTCTTGGATATGTTATGAATGTTCCGGAGGAAGAGAAGTACCTTGAGTCTGAGGCAGAGCTTCACGACAGGCTTGTTTCCCTTGTGGCAGGACGTGCGGCAGAGGAAGTTGTATTTGATACAGTTACGACAGGTGCTGCAAATGATATTGAACAGGCGACAAAGATAGCCAGAGCCATGGTCACTCAGTATGGAATGAGTAAGCGCTTCGGACTTTTGGGAATCGCGAGAGTTGAAGATCAGTATCTGAGCGGAAGAACAGTCATGAACTGCTCTAATGAAACAGAAGCAGGCGTGGATGAGGAAGTCACACAGATGCTCCATGATGCCTATGCTGAAGCAAAGAGCGCGCTTATCGAGAATAGAGAGCTTCTTGATAAACTTGCTGATTTCCTTATTGAGAGAGAAACTATCACTGGTAAGGAGTTCATGAAGATATTCCGGGAGGAAAAGGGAATTCCTGAACCTGAAGAAAAGAAATCCGAGGAAGAAAATGAGAATAAGCAGCCTCATATAGATGTTACGGTTACTGATGAGACAGCTCATTCAAAGGAAACATCTGAGGATGATGGTAAATTAAAGCTTGGTCTGAATTTTGATGACAGCGTCATTCCGGATTGCGAAAGTCATAAGGATGATCAGAATAAATCAAATGATGGCGGTACGAGCAGCGTACTTTAAGAAATAAGGGCAGTCCTTCAAAGCTGAAGGGCTGTCTCTTTTTGTATAGATTTGTGGTAGAATTAGCTAAAGAGAGCGTGTGGGGACGCGCAGAGAAGGTAAATTTAATTATGGAGGATAGTTTATGGCGGTAACTATTAAGGAAATCGCGGAAAAGACCGGCGTATCCAGAGGAACCATTGACAGAGTTCTTCATGGAAGGGGTAGTGTAAATGCCGGAACAGCAGAGCTGGTGATGAAGACGGCTGAAGAAATGGGATATAAGCCGAATCGGGTAGGACGTGCGCTGGCGGCAAGGAAGAAGCAGTATAGGATCGGAGTGATCATTACTTCCGGAAATACGCAGTTAGAAGATGGTGTAAAGGCAGTGGAAAATCTGGCCGGTGACTACGGCGCAAGTATAGATATTTATCATCTTGAAGAAGTGAGCCCTGAAAAGCAGGCAGAGCTTATAGAGAAGCTTGCAGAAAGGGATCATTTTGTGGTACTTCAGCCGATAGATGATGCATTAGTAAGAAGTGCTCTTAAGAGAGCTTATGATAAAGGAATATGCTGCATTACAGTTGGAACAGACATTGATGGCATAGAAAAAATATGCCATGTCGGGCCGGATCACGAAAAAAGTGGTGCGGCAGCGGCAGGAATAGTCGGTCTGATAAGAGGTAATTCTGCAAGTGTAGGCATAATAACCGGGAAAACGGTCACAACGGAGGATAAAAAGAAGGCAGAAAGCTTTAAGAAGGTTCTTGAAGAACGGTATCGCGGAGCATCGGTGGAGGTCAGTTATAAGGCAGACAATGCTGCGGATGAGGCATATAGTGACACCATGCATATGCTTGAAGGCTATTCTAACATCAATACGCTTTATGTCATTGGCGGCGGGATAGAAGGGATATGCAGGGCGGCTAAAGCTTC
>JAILMH010000029.1 GCA_024692715.1 Lachnospiraceae bacterium | reverse complement strand
ACCCATCATTATATGTATTATACAACAGCAGAACAAGGTGTTATCATTAAATCATCAAAAAAATAACTGACAACCGATCGGATAGAAACAATCAACTTTGAAACTGTTTTTAAAAAGGAGGTCCTTAGTTATGAAGAAAATTTTTGAAAAAATCGAAAAAATGCTTGAAGAAATCTACTCTTTAGATCGTAAATATATTTGATTGCACCTAAAATTTGTTTATATAACGTTTAGCAAAAAGAGAGCTGCCGCACTTTAGCGACAGCTCTCTTTTTATTTACGTCCCGTTATGATGCGGTTTAATTCCATCTTTACCTTTGTAGGATTAAGATGATGTACTCTGCAGGCTTCACTTAAAGTTTCAAAACTTAAGGAAGCACATCCGATACAATGCATTCCTAATTCTGCAAGAAAATCTGCTGCTTCCGGATAATAATTTATAATTTCAGCAATCAGATCATCCCCTGAAACAGGGCCGTCTTCATATTCATTCCAATCCATTAGAGACCTCCTATCTTTTTCACATTATACTACAAAAATGAGCTCCGGGGGGTTTTTGTTTTTTTGGGCAAAATGAGCTCTGGGGACGTTGTTTTGGGATCATTTTGCAAATGCAAAAATGATCCCAAAACAACGTCCCCAGAGCTCATTTCTGCCCAAAGGCACTTCCTAGCAGTCTTTCTCCGTTTTACTTACTAAGGTCTGCTCCATTAGATTCAATGACTTTCTTATACCAATAACCCGAATCCTTGATGAAACGGTGCATATCGCCGGTTCCGTCATCATGCTTGTCAACGTAGATGAAACCGTAACGCTTTCTCATCTCGCCTGTTCCTGCTGAAACAACGTCAACACAGCCCCAGGTTGTATATCCGATAAGATCCACACCATTATCAATTGCCTTGCTCATTGCCTCGATGTGAGGGATGTAGTAGTCAATACGGTAATCATCATGAACCTTACCGTCTTCTACTTCGTCAAATGCGCCAAGTCCGTTTTCTACAACCATGATAGGTCTGCGGTAACGGTCATATATCTTCTCAAGCGATATCTGAAGTCCTGTAGGATCAAGAGCCCAGCCCCAGTCGGAGTATGTAAGATACTCATTTCTCACACCTGCCGCATAGTTGCCGCCAACCTTGTCTTTGATCTCGTGGGTTGTTACGTTATTGGTCATGTAGTAGGAATAGGTGAACATATCCACTGTTCCCTCTTTCAGGATCTGCTTATCCTCTTCGGTGATATCAAGTCCTGTAACATGATGATCCTTCCACATACGCTTTGCAAACGGAGGATATTCTCCGAAACACTGAACATCGCCGCAATAGAACATGCCCTCTTCAAAAGTCTGCTGTGCTTTAAGGACATCCTTCGGGTCACAGGTATGAGGGTATACGACCATACCGCTGCACATGCATCCGATCTTAAAGTCAGGATTTATCTTGTGTCCGAGCTTAACAGCCTTTGCACTTGCAACAAACTGATAATGAAGATGCTGCAGACGCTTTTTATAATCCTCATCGGTAAATGAGAAACCAAATAATGAAAGTGCAATGGTATTGTTGATCTCATTAAATGTAAGCCAGTATTTTACAAGGTCCTTGTATTCGGTAAATACTGTTTCACAATACTTTACAAAATAATCTATATAGTCACGATGCAGCCAGTCGCCGTATTTCTCGACAAGGCCAAGGGGTGTATCAAAATGATGAAGAGTTACAAGAGGCTCGATATTGTGAGCACGAAGCTCCTCAAATACTTTTCTGTAGAAATCCAGTCCCTCCTGATTTGGCTTGTCTTCCATTCCTGTGGGGAAAATACGTGACCAGGAGATCGACATACGGAACATCTTGAATCCAAGCTCACCCATCAGGGCAATATCTTCTTTATAATGATGATAAAAATCCGTAGCCTCTCTGTTGGGGTAGAGATAACCGTCTGCTGTTACATAATGAACTGCTCCTTCGGGAAGAGTATCATCCATCGGAACCTGATCTGTTACATGGATCTTTCCATCCTTGTCCTCCCAGGTAACCTTTCTGTGTTCCTTGACACTTCCGCCTGTGCAGAAATCTGTAAGTGCGGGGCCTCTTCCGCCCTCATTCCAACCGCCTTCATACTGGTTGGCGGCAGTAGCGCCGCCCCAGAAAAATCCTTCCTTAAAGCTCATTTTATTAATTCTCCTTATTTATCTATAACCTGAACTACTCTATCTCCTGCTTTAACATTTCCTTCTGCAAAAATAACATCTGCATAGTCATCAGCATTTGTTACAAGGATTGCAGTTGTAATGTCATAGCCCTTTTCTTTGATAGCTTTTGCATTTACTTCTATAAGACGGTCACCCTTCTTAACGAAGTCGCCCTGTGCTGCGAGAGGTTTGAAACCATCACCTTTAAGCTCTACAGTGTCGATACCGATGTGTACGAGAACCTCTGCTCCGGAAGGAGTATTAAGTCCAAATGCATGTCCTGTGGGGAACATTGTTGTAAGTGTTCCGTCAGCAGGAGCAACTACTGTGAAACTGTCACCCTCGGGAATGATAGCGGCACCTTTTCCAAGTGCTGCAAATGCAGGATCCTTCATCTCTTCAAGTGCTATAGCCTTACCTGAAACAACAGCGCTGATCTCTTCATCCTGAACGTGCTCAGTCTTAGCATCGTTTTTATTTCCGCCGATCTTTACAGCTTTCTTTGTAGCCATCTCTTCATCAATCTTGAGCTCGCCTGCATCGCTGTAAAGGACAAGTGTTCCGATAACGGCGATCGCACCTGTGACAGCCCATGCGATAAGAAGATTTATTACACCTGCCATAGGATTGGCAGCTCCGGGAGTATTGTCAATAAATCCGGGTATTGCGAAAATTCCGAGTCCGCCCATCTGCATAAGATAAGTCTTTGTAAATCCAAGATAAGCAGAACCGATAGCTGATGAAATACATCCTAAAATAAGGAACTTAGGGTTAGGAAGTGTGAAACCGTAAATTGCAGGCTCTGTTACTCCGAAGAATACACCTGAGATCCATGCAGGAGCCATAAGCTGTTTTCTTTCTTTATTCTTTGACTTGATCCACATTCCTAAAACGATCATACCCTGAGCGAATGGTGCTGTCTGGATAAGTGAAAGGAAGAGATCCGGTGTACCTGCTGAAAGGTTGATCATTGAAGGTACTGTAAGTGCCTGATGCACACCAAATACAACAAATATCTGCCAGAAGAATCCTGCGAAAGCGCCTCCGATGATAGGAGAAATTGCAAGCAGAGTATTCAGTAATGAAGCGAGAAGATCTGATATCTGGTTAGCTACAGGTCCGATGATCGCATATGTTACAGGTACTACTACCATCAATACGCAGAAAGGAACAAGGAAGTTCTTTACCACATCCGGAATGATCTTTGTGAAAAGCTTCTCAAGGTAGTATGCCAGCACGATTGCTGCGATTGCCGGAAGTACTGTTGAGCTGTAAGCTATAGAAGAAACATCGATTCCGAAAAGGCTTCCGATCTCAAGTCCGTTAGCCGCTGCATAGATCGGCACATATATAAGCGAAAGTCCGATTCCCATTGCGGTAAATTTCTGCATCTTAAGCTTTACTGCAAGGTTATATGCTACAAATACAGGCAGGAAGTAGAAGATCACATCTCCGATCGCTGCAAATACTGCTCCCAAAGTAGAGCTTGTAGGAATCACTCCCAGCATGTTCATGATAGTGTTAAAGCCCTTGATAATACCGCATGCACAGAGAAGATTCAGATACGGCATGAAGATCGAGGTGATCATATCTAATGCCTTTTCAGAGAACTTTCTATTATCCGGGCCCGCAGCTGTGGCAGATCCGCCTCCGCCCAGGTCTTTATTCGCAAGTCCTGCAACTTCACATACATCTGCATATACATCCGGTACATGATTTCCGATGACTACCTGATAGTACCCACCGGCTTTCATCAGCGTAACTATTCCGGCATGATTCTTGAAAGCCTCATCATTGGCTTTCTCTTCATCCTTTAATGTAAAACGAAGTCTCGTAATACAGTGAAACAGATCCGCAATGTTTTCCTTGCCGCCGACATTTTCTACAATGTACTCGGCAAGCTCATGATACTTTCCCATGTTAGTTTCCTCCTCGAAATGACACATATTTCGCAGCCGCCCAATCGACTGACTTGTCTTTTTTATGAATCAAATATTACACCTTGCACCATATCCATGCCACATGAAACCTTTCAGAAACATATGTAACATTTTGAAACTTGACGCTTTTGTAAAATATTAACAATCCCCTCTCCGCATAATAAAGCCACTTTTTTGTAAGAGATAAAGAGTTAAATTGTTTCAGAAACTTAAGAATATGTTATAATCTTTGTTAAATTCTTATAATGAGGTTTTTAATATGGAATCTAAGAAGCCAACCATCTATGACGTAGCTAAAGAAGCCGGTGTTTCTCCTGCTTCTGTGTCCAGAATGATCAATCATCCTTCAACTATTTCAGAAAATCTTAGAAAAAAAATTCAAGACGCCATGGAACGCCTTGATTTTAATATTGAAACAAGCTGGCATAAAAATTACGTTAAAAGCGGTATAATCCTACTCGTTTATCCCGTAAAAGCAGCTTTGCTTGTTGAAAATTATGTAAAAATACTAAAAGCCAGTACAATAAAGGATAAACGCAGACTTGTGATGCTTGCCATCCCCGATAACTCTGTGGCCAGAACAGATTTCGAAGAGGCTGTTTCCACATATCAGCCAATCGGGATTTTCGCATTTTTTTGCCGCAATTTTCCTTTCTTTGAGGAAATGGCCCTGAGTGTCCCCTTTATCTATGTATGCGATGCCCCTTCTGAAACAAAATATCCTTCAGTGGACTTTGACTCTGACAAGATCATGGCAGACGGAGTAAATCATCTTAAAAGCAGAGGCTGCAAGAATATAGTTTATTTCAGTCCCTCAAAATCCTTTCCGGGTATTGAGCGGCAAATAAGCGGGATAATAGATGCGTTAAGAGAAAACAACATCTATTCATCCACCAATATTATTACGATGACTAACAGCTCTCAGGAACTTTCCCGGGAAACTATGATCAATATCCTATCAAGAAAATATATGCCCGACGCTGTTTTTTGCAGCAACGATTATCTTGCCCTTCATCTCATGAATGTTGCCTCTGAGCTCGGGCTTCATATTCCAAAGGATATCCTGGTCTTAAGCATCGGAGGCTCCGAAATATCCAAATACTGCGTCCCATCGCTTACCACTTTTTGTTACCCGCACGAAAATATTTCATTCATCGCCTATAAAATGCTCAATGATCTGCTGGGCGGGAACACGCTGGCAAACCGGCACATTATGATCAGTGATATAGAGCTTGCTTATAGAGAATCCACCTCCATAAAGCTTGAAGATGACACTGAAACTGAGCTTCCCACAGACTACGGCGAAACTCTGCATCACGTATTTTCGTCATTATTCAGGAAAAAATAAAAGCAGAGATCACCTGATCTCCGCTCTCATTATCGACGCCGTAGAATTGCGGACTATGATCTCTGAAGTAACTGCTTCATGTGTCACGTCCGCATACGGATTCGCAATATATTCTGTAAGTTTCCTGACCGCTGCCTCTCCGAGCCTCTGATCGATTCCTGAAACAGTGGTGATTGGCGTAGTATTATACTGACCATAGCGCATATTTCCCACCCCGCAGATCTTCAGCGAACGGGGCACCGAAATTCCAAGCCGGTCCGCCGCTCTTAAGACCGACACTGCGAAATCGTCTGAGGCACAGAGCACTGCATCCGGAACTTCTGTCTGCAGCAGGCTTATTGCCTGAATGTACGCCTGCTCAAAGCCTTCCTTTGAAAAAATCACCTGTGTACTGTCTTCCAGACCGTGCGCCTTTGAAATACTTTTATAAGCAGACATGACCTGCCTGCCATACTCAGTATTCAGCATATAGTCAAATAGGACTATTTTTTGCGCACCCTCGTTATAAAGATGCGCCATTGCCTTGTTTACGATTCCATGAACCCCTGTCGTTACAGACGGGATCTCCGGGATAAACGGGTCCTGCCACTCCATACACTGTATTACCGGCACGATATAAGACAATTCTTTTAATACGAGCTTTTCTCTCCTGCCTAAAGAGATAAAGCCCACCACAGATTTTCTCTTTGCAAGTCTTGTAAGCTTCTTTAAGTCCTCCAGCAGAAATGGTTCTGTAAAATTCGACACCACATAGCCCACTCGCATCGAATAGTCATATATCCCTTCAAGGATCTTGTCGTAGAAAGGGTTATTGTCAAAGGCATTATCAAGAATGATAACTCCTCTGTTCTTTTTAACACTCTTATTTTCCGTATCATAGGAAAATCCAAGCTCCTCCATCGCTTCAATTATGCGGTCTCTGGTTTCCTCTGACACCTCCCCCGGATGATTGATCACCCTCGAAACTGTCGCCACAGAAACGCCGCATTTTCTCGCTATATCATAAATTGTTACTCGTCCGCTTTTTTTATTCATTCTCTATCACCATTAGATTAATGTATCAAATATCAAAAACGGTGTAAAGTAAAAAAGCCTCACTTCTCTCTGCTCAGCAGTGCTTTATATCTAAAGGTAGAGATAGGCATTCCTGTTTCTTCAGCCGCCTCTCTTGT
>JAILMH010000048.1 GCA_024692715.1 Lachnospiraceae bacterium | reverse complement strand
CTTTATACGAGACGCGAGATCAGGGCGATTGACGAAAAGCTTTCAAAACTGCAGAAGGCTCTGCTCACTATAATCGAGAATAATCTTGACACATTTATGCCCGGATTTACGCATCTCCAGAAAGCACAGCCTGTGACACTGGCCCATTACATGGGAGCATATATGGAGATGTTCATAAGGGACAGATCACGACTTACAGATATTATAAAACGTATGAACAGCTGCCCGCTTGGTTCGGGAGCTCTTGCAGGAACAACTTATCCGTTGAATAGAGAAAGGACAGCAGACCTTCTCGAATTCGATCTGGGACCTACGAGAAACAGCATGGATTCTGTATCAGACAGAGATTATCTTATAGAGTTTTTAGATGCACTTTCAATTATAATGATGCATCTTTCAAGGTTTTCAGAGGAGATCATTATCTGGAATTCCAATGAATACCGTTTTGTTGAGATCGACGATGCCTACAGCACAGGCTCAAGCATAATGCCGCAGAAGAAAAATCCTGATATTGCGGAGCTTGTAAGAGGAAAAACAGGGCGTGTATATGGAGCCCTTATAAGCCTTCTTACTACTATGAAGGGAATTCCGCTTGCGTACGACAAGGATATGCAGGAAGATAAAGAGGTTGCTTTTGATGCTATGGATACTGTGGGTGGTTGTATCGATCTTTTTACAGGAATGATATCGACCATTAAATTCCGTAAAGACATCATGGAAAGAAGTGCTAAAAACGGTTTTACAAACGCTACGGATGCGGCAGATTACCTTGTTAAGAAGGGCGTTCCTTTTAGAGATGCCCATGGGATCATAGGACGACTTGTATTAAAGTGTCTTGATGAAGGCAAGGCTCTGGATGATCTTTCCCTTGAAGAGTGGAAGAGTGAGTCTGAGGTGTTTGAGGATGATATTTATGATGCGATCAGCCTTCAGACTTGTGTAGAAAAGCGTTTGACTGACGGGGCACCGGGACATGCAGCGATGCAGAAAAATGTAGATTATTACAAATGTTATCTCGGGATCAAAGATTGATCCTTTTAAGATTTATATGAGGAGAGCGCAAAGAAGCGCAGAAAGTGAGAAAATCAATGGATAAACTGAAAGTAGCAGTACTCGGCGGAACAGGTATGGTAGGTCAGAGATTCGTTTCTCTGCTTGAAAATCATCCGTGGTTTGAAGTGACAACTATCGCTGCAAGCCCGAGAAGTGCAGGTAAGACTTATGAGCAGGCTATCGGCGGACGCTGGAAGATGGATACACCTATGCCGGAGGCTGTTAAAAATATCGTTGTCAAAGATGTAAGTGACGTAGAAAATGTAGCAAAGGAAGTTGATTTCTGCTTCTCAGCAGTAGATATGAGTAAGGATGAGATCAAGGCTATCGAGGAAGCATATGCAAAGACAGAGACTCCTGTAGTTTCAAATAACAGTGCACATCGCTGGACGCCTGATGTTCCTATGATCATTCCTGAGATCAACCCTGAGCATGCTGAAGTTATCGAGGCTCAGAAAAAGAGACTTGGTACAACAAGAGGATTTATTGCTGTTAAACCTAATTGCTCTATTCAGTCATACGCTCCGGTACTTTACGCTTGGAGAGAGTTTGAGCCTACAAAGGTAGTGGTAACAACATATCAGGCTATCTCAGGTGCAGGAAAAACTTTCAAGGACTGGCCTGAAATGGAGCACAACATCATTCCGTTCATCAGCGGTGAAGAAGAGAAATCTGAGAAAGAGCCGCTCAGAATCTTTGGTCGCGTAGAGGGTGATCATATTGAGCCGGCAACAGCTCCGCTTATCACAAGTCAGTGTATCCGTGTTCCGATCCTTAACGGACATACAGCAGCTGTATTTGTAAGCTTTGCAAAGAAGCCTTCAAAGGAAGAGCTTATCAAGAAGATGGTTGAATTCAGCGGAGAGCCTCAGAAGCTCGAGCTTCCTTCAGCTCCAAAGCAGTTCATTCAGTATCTTGAGGAGGACAACCGCCCTCAGGTTCAGCTTGATGTTAATTATGAAAATGGCTTCGGCGTTTCTATCGGACGTCT
>JAILMH010000047.1 GCA_024692715.1 Lachnospiraceae bacterium | reverse complement strand
ATCCCGCCTGTGAGAAGCACATCATTCATCTGTGCCAGATACCCGAAAGCCAATGCAATTATCGCACCGAGCATTACAATGGACATCACCACAAGCATGATCGTTGCCACTATAAAATTTCTCCATACACGAAGGAATTTTTCATGAAGCTCATTAAAACCTTCCTCTCTGGCAAGCTCTGCATTTCCATGCAGCAGGTTCTTATTGATAAAAATCTCCAGAATTGAAACTATCAATATCACAACTATTGTACTTACATAGGCTGTCCCTGTAAGTATTTCCTCAGCACCGGCATGAGACATCGTCAAAATATCGAACAGTAAAACACCGATCAGTATCACGACTGCGATCACCGACATTTCTTTAGCCCTCTGATAATGTTCATTGATCTTCGAAAGCTTTATAAATCCAATAAAATGTATCGCAAATGCCGCAATAGATAATACTCTGACAACTCTTCCGGCAAGCGTCGTATCGTCAGTTACCACTCCCTCCGCAATAAACGCTGTGATTTCTGCCACCAGGCCAATGCACACCAAATACAGACCATTCCTTATGGCCAGCCGTCTGCCATCGTCAACCTTAACATCCATGTTATAACCACCATCTTCCTTAATTTCAGGTCAACCAGTCTCATATTATTTATCGGCATTTTACGCATTTTTTCTAATGATAAAGATATAAAAAAATCGCTGTATCTTTTACAATACAACGATTAAAATTCAGTTAAAATTTTTCACAGATAGTCACAATATAATCTGTCTCGATAAACTGGTGAGTAAACTTTATAGAACCATGATCTCTTGTCGAATCAAAATTCAGCCCTGTAGCCAGTCCATCGCCGACAAGCTTTCCATAAGCTTCTTTCATCGTCCACATACGGTAAAATTCCTCACGTTTTTTTCTCTCATCCTGGATTTCATCAAGAGCAGCCTGCTCAGCAACGGTATAAAAACGCTTTACGATAGCGCCTCTATATAAGCCTATATACTCGATATCAACACCTACCTGGTGGTCCTTTGAAACGGCGAGCACAGCAAGCTTATGCTTATGTGAAATACTGAAATAAGGCGGTCGCCCACCCGGAACCATCAGCTTACCGTACTCACTGGTGATCAGATCCCTGCTGTCAATATGCCATGCCTCACACATATTATTTACAAGAATACCGGCAGCCAGAGAAACTCCTCTGACTTCCGGAACCTTTATTCTATCGATCTTTTTCTGACGCGCCATAGGCATTTCATGATACATTTCTCTAAAAAACGCATCATCACTCAGCAAACGTTCTGCATTATACTGTGATAAAGTAACCATTAATCTGCCTTGATCTGGTGGAAAGCTTTCTTACCCTTCTGGATAACGATCGCACCATCATCATCAAAATCAGCTGAACCAAATGCAGCCTTAACATCAGTAACCTTAGTACCGTTTACAGATACACCACCCTGCTCAACAAGACGACGTCCTTCTGAACGGTTCTTTGCAAGCTTTGTATCAACAAGAAGTGTGAGGATATCCTTGCCTTCATCAAGCTCAGCCTTGCTGTATGTTGTTGTAGGCATGTTCTCGCTCTTACCTGCTCCGGCAAATACATTTCTTGCAGCCTCAAGAGCCTTTTCAGCTGCTTCTTCACCATGAACGATCTTTGTTATCTCGTAAGCAAGTACTTCCTTAGCATGGTTGATCTCCTTATCTTTAAGAGCACCGAGACGGTGAACTTCATCCATAGGAAGAAATGTAAGAAGGCCAAGACATTCTTCTACCTTTGCATCTTCAATATTTCTCCAGTACTGGAAGAACTCGTAAGGTGATGTCTTAAGCGGATCAAGCCAGAGAGCACCCTTTACTGTCTTACCCATCTTAACACCGTCAGATGTTGTAAGAAGCTTAAGTGTAAGACCATAAGCGCTGCGGCCTGTCTTTGAACGGATAAGGTTTACACCGCCGATGATGTTGCTCCACTGATCGTCTCCACCCATCTCAAGCTCACAATCGTAATCCTCATTGAGCTTGAAGAAATCGTAAGACTGCATGAGCATGTAGCTGAACTCGAAGAATGTAAGTCCGCCGCGTGCCATACGGTTCTTATAAGCATCTGCAGCAAGCATCTTTGCTACATTAAAGTGTACGCCAACCTCTCTCATGAACTTAACGTAGTTAAGGTCAAGGAGCCAGTCTGCATTATTTGCAATGATAGCATTATCATCATCAAATTTGATAAAACGAGAGAGCTGATTCTTAAAACACTCAACATTATGATTGATAGTATCTATAGTGAGCATTTTTCTCATGTCTGACTTACCGGAAGGATCGCCGATAAGTGTTGTACCACCACCCATCATGGCGATCGGTCTGTGGCCGGCTCTCTGCATGTGCATCATAGCCATAACTGTCAGGAAATGTCCTGCGGTAAGGCTGTCAGCAGTAGCATCAAAGCCTATATAGAAGCGTACAGACTTCTTTCCAAGTAATTCGCGGACACCTTCCTCATCTGTGCACTGTGCAATAAATCCTCTTTCTTTCAGCACATCAAAAACGTTTTCTGACATTTTAATAACTCCTGTATATTTTTATTTTCTGTCATAGCAGAATTGATCATTTTTACAGCCTTTTTATCTAAAAGACCTGACATTTATACTATCACACTGCTCTTCGATTTTCAACACTTTATCGCGTTAATGCATTAACTTACTTTTGTGAAGTTTCACAGTTGTAACGCGATAAAGTGCACATTTCACCATGGTCACTGATCTCTCATCGACTCATCTCGTCTGTATAGACCGCACACTGGTTTTTTCCATGCCCCTTAGCATAATAAAGCGCCGTATCAGCCATCGCGATCATCTCATCCAGACTCTTCTTTGGATCTATATCTGCAGCACCTATACTGAGCGAGATCCTCATTTCCTTTTCTGACTCATCGTAGACACGGCGATTCATTTCATTCATACGAAGCAGAGCTTTATCCGACGTTTCATATATGAGCGCCATAAACTCATCTCCACCCCACCTGCACGCCATTCCATCCTGACCGACGGCTTCTTTCAGCTTATCTGCAGTTACACTGAGGACCATATTTCCATATAAATGACCTTTTGTATCGTTAAAACTCTTAAAATCATCCACATCAAACATAACCAGCGTGCCGGCTCTTTTCCTGTTTTTCCTGATTGCCTTATAGTATTTTTTTCTAAATAGACGCTGATTCATGAGACCTGTCAGCTCATCTGTATTCTGCATATCGACAATTCTATGGCTCAGTCCATATAAAAGTGCCATCGCGAGAACAAGGAGCGGAACTACTATGAGCATTACAAAGCCCATATTTATAGCAGCTCTTGTCAAAAGAACCTGAACCAATGATTTCATATCCTTTTCAACAACAATGTTCCAGTGAAGATCAGGATTCTGCCGAATAATAATGCATTTGTCACCGGAAGTTATCTGCTTTCCTTCCGGTGGGATATCTGACGAAGTAATAGCCTTTTCATCTATTCCTAGTTTTTTAGCTACCTCATCGGATTTTCTGAAATAATCCGTAGATCCTTTATACGAATTATGCGCATTCCTCGTATTTACAATAAATACATTGACCCCGAGCAAACCACAGTTTTTCTTTATTTCATGCTGAAATTCATCAAGCAGATTACCTACACCGGCAACACCTATGACATTTCCGTTATCATCAGTAACCCTGCAATTTACAAAAATCGAGACCTGGTAATCATTTACCTCGTCCCGATCTATCTGTATATCATACTCTTGATCAAGTGCCAGGAAATTATAATACCAGCTGTCAAATTCATTTTCAGGACTGACAGTCTTATTAAGACCATCCTGATAATAATAATTTCCTGTATTATCAGAAACAAAAAACACTACGTCGTAATCATATTTAAGCCGGTATGCCTTCAAATAGTCGTAAAGCTTCTGCCAGTCATAACTCGACATACTGTTTTTTGTTTCATCAGCAGCCCATTCTTTCAGAAAGACATCATTTGCCATCATCTGTGAAACAACTCTCTCCTCAGTAGTTACCTTGGAAAGCTGTGTATCGATATCAAAACAGGCTCTCTCAATATCATTTATTACCTGATTTTCAACCGTTTTTTTATAATACCTGGCATCATTATACTGAAGCAGTATAATTGCTGCAAAAATAAGACCAAATACGATAATATTGGTTATTAAAATTGTATGCTTTTTTATAAAACCCATTAAAATATTATTCCCCTACGCCTTAAAGCTTAGGCCACGCTCCTGTTTCCATAAAACAGCTGCTTGTTTCGAATGCAGCCTTTGTTATCGACTGATCGTAGCCTATCATGTCCAATAAACGGATTGCATCCCTTGATTCTGCCCTACCAGGTTCAAGGCGATAGCTAAAGGTAATAGTTCCTTCACCTGCAGTTTCTGAAAAATGATAATTATCGATATAATTCTCAAGCATATGCGTCAGCTCAATATCATGTGTCGCCGCAAAGCAGATCACACCCTCAGTGGAAAGTGACTTGAGCAGCTGCGAACTTGCCGCTATACGCTCAACAGTATTAGTTCCGCGCAATACCTCATCCACGAAGCAGAGTATCGATGCACCTGCGCGCGTCTTTACCGCATCCATGATACGCTTCATTGCCCTGATCTCAGCCATATAATAACTGTCACCGGCACTTATGCTGTCACGTATAGACATTGAAGAATATATCTTAAAAAAACTCATGCATACGTGTTTCGCCGGAACTGTATAAATCGTTTCAGCAAGAAGTGCAGTAAGTGCTGCACTCTTTAGAAATGTGGACTTTCCCGAAGCATTCGAACCTGTTACAAGCACTCCTCTCCTTGCCTCGATCGTAGCTGGAACAGGCTTTTTAAGAAGCGGATGAAACATGTCTTCTGCGCTGAATACCGTTTCATCACTTATAAATTCCGGCTCAGAAGTCGTTAATAATGTCCGTCTGAAATGTCCGACCGATATCATACTGTCAAGAAATCCCGCGATTTCGATCAGCTCATCGATCGCATCACGATTTTTTCTTACAATCCTAAGCATTACATTAAAGCGCATCAGATCAAGATGAAAAAAAATCCTGATATAATCAAGCGGAAGTTCCATGATGCTTCCGGTAAGATTACGTCCGGACATAAGAAGAAACATCCCGTGATTCAGCTCTTTAAGTGTATCCTGGGCTTTCCTGAGCCTTTCTATATATTCAGAAAGTTCCGGTGCATCAAGAGCAAGAAGAGCCCTGGTCTCCCTCAGCATCCTTACAATGTAAGAAAAGCATCTTACATACGGATCTGTCTCTCCTTTTCTTTTGAAATATGTTGCCACATTTACAGCAGTTGCAAGAAGCACCATAACAAACCCTACCGGAGGCTTTAGAAAAATCATCGCTATCGAGACTATTCCAAGGGCAGCACAAAACATATGCCCCACATTATTCTCTTCACGAAGATTATCGAGCTGTTTTAAGTAATCACTCAGGGAATACTTTTTAGGATGTCCCATGGCCGCAAATGCCTGCTGTGCCAGGAGCCTTTCCTTTTCATGCTGATCAAAAAATTCAATGACCCTTCCTCTTTCTTTAAGGATCTCAGCATCCATCACAGGTCGATGAAGCATATCAAAAAGATACTCTTCTCCTGTCTCTGAAAGCGTATGATTCATAGACATAAAAAAGTTATCCATATCAAGATCGTCCCAGGTGATCTGGTCTATGATATCCTCTCCTTCTGCAGCTCCCTTATTCTTAAAGTGATGTGAGATCAGCTCATACTCAACCGGAGTATATTCTCTGATCTCATCTTTTCCATAATTCTCTCGAAGATCATGAATAAGTTTTTTTTTGCGGGCAGCTTCATCCGTCTTATTTTTTGCAAAAAGAAAGATCACAATAGCTACAGCCGCGATAAGTATCATATTTGAATCCATTTATCTTGTTCCGTTTCTATAACTGTCTATTACATTCTGAACATCGCTGTATATTGCCTCCGGATCCTCACCAATATTGAACTTTCCATCCATATAGAGGATCTTACCGTCGATCATTGTCATTTTGACATTTGTCTTTGAGCCGGAATAAACAAGATTCTTGGTAATATTATTGATAGGGCGCATATTCGGCTGATTAAGATCTATCATTATCATATCAGCATTCTTACCGGCAGCGAGCACATCACTGTCTTTAAGCCCAAGAGCCTTTGCACCTCCAACAGTTGCCATATAAAGAACACTGTTTGCATCAACAGCTGCAGCATCATCTTCTCTGAGCTTGGCAAGTGA
This sequence comes from Lachnospiraceae bacterium, assembly GCA_024692715.1. Classification (GTDB taxonomy): domain Bacteria; phylum Bacillota; class Clostridia; order Lachnospirales; family Lachnospiraceae; genus NK4A144. The sequence goes on along the minus strand of JAILMH010000047.1, from coordinate 12,819 downwards.
TGTCGTAAGGAACATCTCTCTGAACATATCAAGGCAGTTATTGCTTGCAGGGCCATCTGTTCCTATTGCAACATTTATACCTTCTTTCATATAACGCTCAACAGGGGCTATCCCGCTTGCAAGCTTGGCGTTTGAAGCCGGATTAGTGACAACAGAAACGCCTCTTTTCTTAAGAATCTCTATCTCTTTGTCATTTACATGAACACCATGGAAAATAGCTCCTCCATAGTTAAAAAGTCCTATAGAATCCGCATACTCTATTGTAGGCATTCCATAGCGTTCCACGCAGCCTTCTACCTCTGCCTTTGTCTCGGACATATGTGTATAGAACGGAACCTTAAGCTCATTGACAAGCTTTGCTGTCTCTTCAAGAAGTTCCTTTGAACAGGTATACTCAGCATGAAGTCCTATCTTATATGTAGTAAGCGGATTTCCATTGTTGAGTCTTTCATACATATTTCTCAGATATCTGATCTTACCCTGAATATCATCACTTCCGCTGATCGCACCAGTCTGTACGCAGCGCATTCCACTTTCTTCTGTAGCCTTTGCAATAGTCGGCTGCTCAAAATACATATCACAGATCGCAGTGATTCCGCTGGTAAGATATTCAAGCACGGCAAGCTTCGTGCAATAATAAATATCCTCAGCTGTAAGCTTTGCCTCATAAGGAAAGACCTCTTTTGTAAGCCAGTCCTGAAGCTTCATGTCATCAGCATGAGTCCTTAAAAATGTCATTGCAGAATGTGTATGTGCATTCTTAAAGCCCGGCATCAAAAGATTACCCTTTACATCAATGGTCTTATGCCAGTGATTTGTTCTGTCTTCTTTTTTATCTGCTGCTCCTATATATGTAATTTTATTACCTCTTACATGGACTTCCGCATTTTCGATAATGTTAAAACCGTCAGCCATCGTAAGAACCCTGGCATTCTTAAATCTGATATTCATATTCTCCGGACCTCCTTTTATTTAAAAAAGGGTACGCTTAAACAAGCGCACCCTGCATTTTTTAGAATTTCTCAACTGCCCGGATTATAAGATCACGGAATCTCGGAGCAGAAAGTTTTCCAGCCTCGATTACTTCTTCACCGGAAAGCTTATGATCAGCTATACCGGCTGCAAGGTTAGCGATATTAGAAACTCCGACTACACGCATTCCTGCATGATGTCCGGCAATGGCCTCCACCACTGTACTCATTCCTACAGCATCACCGCCAAGTTTCTTCAAAAGCTGTATCTCAGCCGGCGACTCATATGAAGGACCTGTGAGCTGCACATAAACTCCTTCTTTAAGATCAAGTGCTATATCCTTTGCTGCTTCTCTGACCTTGTCTGAAAGTTCCCTGTCGTATGCTTCTGTCATATCTGGGAAACGTACACCCAGTTCATCAATATTTGGGCCGATAAGCGGATTAGGTGCAAATATTGATATATGATCGGTTATAAGCATAAAATCACCCGCATTAAAGTCTGATTTTATTCCACCGGATGCATTTGTAAGGAACAATACCTTAGCTCCCATCTTCTGCATAAGTCTGATCGGAAGAACTACATCTGAAACAGAATAACCCTCATAGTAATGGATCCTGCCCTTCATGCAGATAACTTTCTTTCCCTTAAGTGTTCCACAGATAAACTGCCCCGCATGTCCCGGAGCTGTCGATACAGGAAAACCATCTATATCCTTATAGCTGATCACCTGTTCAACCTCGATATTCTCTGCGAAATCGCCAAGTCCAGAGCCCAATACAAGTGCTATTTCAGGCTTAAAATCAGTGATTTTTCTGATACACTCATAGCAGTGCAAAACTTTTTCGTAAGCTGATACTGACATATTTAATCCTCCTGTACAGAATTTTTCTTAATTCCCATGAAAGAATTGTATATATCATCTGCCTGCTCTTTCTGATTTTCATTTACATAAATAACACAGACTTCTTTCTGTCCGTTATATTCTCTTCTTTTGAAAAAAGAAACTCTTTCCCACTTTTCAAGGTATGAAATACGTGCCTTAACAAGCATGCTTATAAGCTTGTCCTTATCTTCAGTATTTACGATTTTTGTAAGTTCTACTTCGTGATTGTCCATTAATTCCTGCCTCTTTATTAATCTGACGCATATAAATGCACATTTATTATAAAGTAATTAAAAAGCAATGACAATATTTTTTATTTAAGGCAGGTCAAACGCTGTTTTTACAGCAGTCTTACAAAAGAGGCTTTTTAATGCTTTAATTTTTAAACCACTTCTGATCGGAGTGGTATCACACCTCTATAGGGAATTGTTGAATATTTTTTTACTGATTCAAAATATATTCCCTGCTTATAACCGTCAATACTGCCGGAATATCCATATAATCTGCCGGAATGGTCTTTACCATAAGACACTCCGTCTTCATCAGTAAAAGACTCTGCGTAATACGAATAAATTCCTTTATTGGCAGTTCTGAGAACTTCGCCTATATAAACCTTACTTATGATCAGATCACCTGATCGTATATCATTTCGAAATTCCCTATATTTCTTTTGCTCCGAGATAAAAAGTGGAAATGCCATACCCATAAATAAACCGAAAAGAAAAATGAAAAGTACGAAAAGAAGAAACAGTTTATTTTCGCCATCTTCAAAAATCGAAATGACAATTTTCACACCCATACATATTAAAAGGCATCCTATCAGACTTATACCCGCAGCAGCCATAGCGCTGAAAATACCATTCTTATATAAACCTGTCACATAATCCTCTATGTACTTTTTCTCTTCTGCACTATCTACCTGTGATAATTTTCTCATTTTTCAGCACTTTCATAAAACTTCTCAAGATTTTCGATAAACGCTGTACGTGTTGTATCTTCATAACCTCTAAATACGACCTTTTCGATATCCTCATGATTAAACATAAACTGTGATTTTATGCCTAAATTTCCTTCAGGATACATAACCCCAATATAGTCATACTCAACATTTGTTTCCTGATTAGTCTGCTTAACACCAAAAACCATCAATGCCCTTTTTGCGTCTTTAAGCCATACAATTGAACCAATTGGAAGTAATTCTTTAATTTCTGTCATTTCCCTGTCTCCTTTATATTAACGATTTAACGATCAGATACTATTTATCAAAAACCTGCCCATTTTGCAATCGAGCCCAGCGGCGATGAAGAAACCATATCTCCAAAGCTGTCCGCCGCATCAGAGAGCTTATCTCCGGCCCAGTCTGCTGCTGCACTCAGTCCATCGCCTGCTTTTTCTATTCCATCACAGACAAAATCAGCAGCCCATTCTCCGCAGTCTTTTCCTGTAAAATATTCAACTCCGGCATTTATTCCCCATACCGCAGCTGTTGCAGCAAGTCCTACAGCTACAGCAGGTGCTGCAGGTGTAAGTGCTGCCGCTGCAACACCGATCAACGCATTTGCTCCGATATCCATACCTACATCAACACCGGTTTCGATCGCAGCCTCAGCCACCGCTCTTCCTGCAGATATTTGACCCGATGCATATTCTCCATAATTTTCAACACCATTATCAATAATTGCCGTAGCCCAGTTAGCAGAAGCTCCAAGGCTGTCTGCCGCATCTACTCCTTCACCAAATAACTTGTATTCCTTAGCAGCTGCCTTTAATCCACTTTTAGACGCATCGTATAAATTACCACCGATCTTTCCCAGGTTTCCACCAAGATCACCATTCTTAATACCGCCTGCAATAGAACCATCAAAAAGTTCACCGGCATTTTTCACAACATCATTTGGTGAAAGATTAAAAAGATCACTGCTGCCATCTTTAGAACACTTATAAAGGCCAATCATGGCTTTTGCCCAGTTTTCAGCAGCACCTTTCATATCACCCTGCGCACCTTGGCCAATCATAGTCGTCATCTGACCAATTATTCCAAAGCTTGAAACCACATCCCATGCAAGTGAATTCCAATCCGGGCTCTTATGTGAAGAATCATCTTTTCCTTCAGGCGACTTTCCCTCTTCTGTCACCAGATCAGCCCCATCCAGAAGCTTATTTTCAGTTGTCTGATACAGCGAAAAAATATCATGCAGTGCTTTCTGCATATCCCTTGTTTTCTTCGCATCGTCTGTTATTTCCTGACTGAGTCTGTTTAAAATTATTTTTATCTCAACAAACTCCGTGCAATCCCTCATTGCATTGGCAATATCCAAAACTTCCGTTCCACACCTTCCTATCTGTGTAGAAATATCCAATAACGTTTCAGAACTCCCTTTCAGACCGTCAGGCTTTACATCAAATCTGCTCATGCGCTATTCCGTCCTTCTGTCTAAATTTTGTCCATACTTCCAAACATAATAGTAACATCTTAGATCACAATAATGTACAAATCCTGACGAACAGTAGTCCTAAACGGGATGAAATGCATTTATACCATCATCTTAAAAACCAGCCAGATCAAAAATACAACTGCCAATATAGGCATTACCGTCAATGCCAGTCCTATAAAAGCTCCTCCGATCCCAAAGATCAGCAAAAAGCCAAGAAGACCAAATACAAGGCCTAAGAGCTTTCCGCATATCTTAAATACGAATCCGAATATCTGAAAAAATATTAATAAAAATACAAATGATAATAATCCTAACATAATCTACCTCCGTAACGACATACTAACATATATTTGTGAAAAATCGCAAAAGCAGATACCCTTATATGAGTACCTGCTTTATATCATTCATTTTTAATTGCAGAAAGAGGGCTTAGCTCCATCGCTCTCTTAGATGGGAAAAATCCCGCTGCCACACCTACAAATACAGCAAATCCAAGACCTATAAGATACAGCCATACAGGGATAAGTGACGTCTTCTCTCCTGTGACCGAATTAATGATACAGGAGACTGAAAGGCTCAGCAGATCTCCCACGACACCGCCTATCATGCCGATCAGCGCCGCCTCTATGAGAAAAAGACTTCTGATATCTCCAAGGTCGCATCCGAGAACTTTCATTATTCCGATTTCCTTTGTTCTTTCATAAATAGACATCATCATTGTATTTGCAATACCTATAGCTGCAACAAGAAGGGCCACCGCACCGATTCCACCAAGCATAGCCTGCTGCTGTTCAGAGGTCTTCTTTGTCTGCTCTATCCATTCTGTATTACTTGATGCCTCATAGCCGAGATTCTGAATCTGCGTCTGCAGATCCTTTACATTTTCAACATCATCAGCTTTCACATAAATAGATGAATAATAAAGCTCCTTATAAGGCTGTCCATTCTTTTTCGTCGGCTGTCCCGGTATCGCCTTTCCCCTATAAACCTTTTTAAGCTGAGCTATAAGCGGCTCTATATCACAGTACACACCATAACTATAATCCTTATAATCCTCCGGACCATCACCGTAAAGAACCCCTGCCGTCGGAATGATGTACTTCTTCGGTGGAGTTTTCGGCTCAGCAGTACCGCCTGATCCATCATCAACAGTTCCCGCATCAAAAGGTGATTCATCCTGAGGATTTTGTGTAGACATATACGCTTCTGTATCAAATATTACAAAAAGCGGATCCTTCATTAGATCAATATCCGGAACTTCACCTGTAGAATAATATACAGCATCACCACTTGCATCATTAAATTCCTGCAGGATCAGATTACCATATATAAATTTCAACGGATCGCCTTCTTTCGGCAGTTCTCCTTCAGAAAATTTCCATTTCATGTCCTCAAGTGCTTCAAGAGTATATCCGTTCGCACCATAGCCCTGATATGTATATGCTCCTGTCCTTATTATCATATCGAAATCTAAAACAGGCGATACAATAGCCGCATGATCCATTGATTTTATTAAATTTACGGTATCATCTGTCAGCTTTTTTGAAAGATCTGTGCTTGACGAAGAGTCTCCCGAACCGTTTCCACCTGATGAGCTACCTTCCGTAACCGTAATAGTTTTCAGACCACCATACTGCTCGATCATGTTCATCTGCTGCTGATTAAGCCCCAGTCCAAGCGAGACCATGATAACGATCGATGCAATACCGATAACTACTCCAAGAACTGTAAGGATAGTTCTGAGCTTACGTTTGAAAAGTGAACTCATGCTCATATGCAAAAGATCACTTATTTTCATCTTTTTCCTCTTTTTCTATATCATCTTCCAAAAGCTCTTCAAGCATCTGTTCTTCTTTTTTACGCTTCCTCTTTGCCTTTATTTTAAGAATGACCCCTACGACGATCAGAAGAACTACAGCGGCGCCTACTCCTATTAGCACCTTCAAAAGAGTCGGGTTCATACCGTTGTCAGCTTCATCGGTGTAGTCTCCTCCATCCGAATAGTCTTCATCAGAAACGTCAGAAACATATAAATTGATTGCTTTTTCAGTAAGCGTTGCATTTCCTGCTTCATCTTCATAAGAAATCACAAGATTGATCGTTCCGTCATCCATTGTTGGAGCCGCTCCTGTAAGCATGACATCCACATTTCCGGTTCCGCCGGATTCGATTCCTCCGACATAGGCAAGTGCCGGCTCTATAGAGTCTCCGCTCGCCGTAACTGAAACATTATAGAGCTTTGTCTTTCCAGTGTTATAAATACTGAACATGACATCAGACTGCTCTCCGACCATTATTGATGAAGGCTGGATATCAGGTGTACTCGTGTCAAACTTTGAGATCTGATGAACAGGTATTGAAACCGAAGCTTCTCCTTCATAGGCATTTGCCATATCATCTTCATACTGCATCTTTATGGACATGACATATGGTTTTTGTTCAAGGTCTGACTTCGCATTAAATTCCATCGAAAGCTGCGCCGTTCCCCCCGCAGGAATGCTTTCAACATAAAAGCTGTTTGCTCCGGAAGTCGGCAGAAATGCAGCATACGAGCTGCTTTCATCCTTGCCCGCAACAGTACCTGTAAGATCCAGCTCCATATTCTGTACAGAAGTCTTTTTGGAAGTATTTTCAATTGTAAGATTAAGCTTAAAATTATCTCCCGCCTGCACAGTTGCCGGTTCAGTTGTAAAGCCCTTTACAATGACTCTAGGCGTAGATTTCTTCTCACTGTCCTCTGTACCGTCTGTAGTGCCGTACTTTGCAAGACCGACCGTCTTTACATAAGTTGAAATAGTACAGCTTTCAATGGCATTGACAGGATTGGTATATACAACATTGAAATTCAGTTTATAGTAACCGCTTTTTACAGTATTTCTCGTCTTAAAGATCCAGACACAGTTCTCTGCTCTTTTATTCCTGTCCGGCTCCGAATTTTCGCCTTTAAGAGTACCTATCTTTTGTGTGAAGCCTGTCACGTCTATCTCAAAGGGAAATTCATCTGTCTTTTCAGAAACCACCGGTGTCACTACCACATCCTTCACATCATATTTGAACATATTGACGATCGGAAGAACAACATAGACATCTTTTCCATGCTCACATACAGGTGTGAACCAGGTAGCTGCCGGCTTTATAAAATCACTTGTAGACGCAGCACCCGCATCTGACGAACTGCTGTCTGAAGATGATGTATCACTCGTCGTTGAACTGCTGTCATCATCGTCATCATCATCGTCATCGTCGTCATAACTTTCCTCATAATAATGATGCGGCACAAATTCACCGTCATCCATACTTACAGCGCTCACAGAAGCAAGCGTTTCCAGCGGTTTTGTTGACATCATTCCCATAACTGCCAATGCTGAAATTCCCAGTGTCAGCAAAAACTTCACAGACTTATTCATTTTTTTCAAACTGCTCCCTTTTTTCATCGTTAATGATTTTTCCGTCCTTAATGCGGATTATCCTGTCCGCAAATGATGCAAGATAATTATCATGTGTAACCATTACAAGCGTAGTCTTGTTTTTTCTGACTACATCCTGCATCAATTTAAGTATCTCCTCTGTTGTCACCGAATCAAGATTACCCGTAGGCTCATCGGCAAAAATTATCTCCGGCTCAAGCACGAGTGCCCTTGCGATTCCGACTCGCTGCTGCTGACCTCCTGACATTTCAGTAGGCCTGTGCTTTATATACTTCTGAAGTCCCACAAGCTTCAGAGCTTTCAAGGCTTTTCTCTCTCTGATCGTTTTATCCATTCCCCTGAAAGTCAGCGGAAGTGCAACATTTTCCACCGCATCCAGTGTCGGCATGAGATTATACGACTGAAATATAAAACCCACATGATTACGCCTGAATTTAACAAGCTGCCTCTCATTATAGTGCTCTATATTTTCTCCTGCAATCCTGATCGTACCCTTTGTCGGGGCTTCAAGCCCTGCAAGCATATTAAGGAGTGTCGATTTACCGGAACCGGAAGTACCGACTATCGCCACAAACTGCCCCTTTTCAATGTCAAAGCTCACTCCATTGAGTGCCCTGACTTTTTCTTTTCCCAAAAGAAATATCTTATAAAGTTGCTTAACACTGATTACTGAATCACTCATCGTTGTCTTACAGCCTTTCATAAGTTTAACTAATCTCAAATTTTATCACATCCCGGATATTCCTCACCTTAATCTTCTCTTAAAAACGATTTATATAATCTGTCACCTTAGTCTGAATATCTCTCATCGAGCTGTCTATATCTATATCAAGGCCGGAGGCGATAAGTGACATTATCTCACTGTCAGCCATATTCATTGCTCCCTCATAGGCCTCAAACCTTAACTCTGCACTGCCGTTTTTTATAGTATCGCTTATCATGCTGGAATGAACGAGCTGATCGGCATCCTCTTCTCCGTCCTCGATCACCTTCTCTGCCTCATCTGACTCCATCACCGAAGGAAGTACTGACGCCGCAGGCGTTTCCTTATAGAGTTCAAGCTGCACATTCTCGTCCGTCGTCAGGAATTTCATAAATTCCCAGGCTATATCTTTATTTACACTCATGGAGCTCATTCCTATATTCAGTGTATCGATTCTCGATTTATTATCACCGTCAGGGCCTTTTGGCATTGCAATACAGTCCCACTGAAAGTCAGAATATTTTTTTATTTTATACGGATATGTCTTATAAGTCCTGTATTCTGCAAGGGTCAGCGGCATAAATGCAACCTTACCCTCATCGAACATCTCCTGTGTAACGGTCTGTCCCTCATTTAAGAGTTCAAGGGAATTCATAAACTTTATCGCATCCTTAAGCTCTGTCGACGTAAAATTACAACTTTTTCCATCTTCACTGAAAAGCACGGCATTATTGGCAGCAGCCGCATCTCTCCAGCTGTACTTATAAATCCCAAACTGATCTAAAAGCCCGTCTTCATCAGTATCTTTAGTAACCTTACTGCATATATCATAAAGATCTTCAAAGGTATAATCATTACCGGGAATAGCTATATTTTCCTTGGAAAGCAGAGATTTATTGACAAACATAAGATACGGTATCGTCTCTATCGGAAGCGCATACTGCGAACCGTTTATCTTTCCCGTTTCAAGTGCTGCAGAATAGATCGCAGATTTATTAAATTCTGTATCATCATTCACATAGTCATCCAGATTCTGCAGTATATCCAGATCGACAAATCTGTCAAAGTCAGTTTTAGATACAGCCATGACATCCGGCGCATCATCACTCAGAATCTTTTCGCTGAGCCACTCAGAATAATCATCCTTAAGTACTCCCGTCTCATAGACAACTTCAACATCAGGATGAGCTCTCTCAAAGCGTTCTATGACATTTTCCATAACCTCATAGCTGTCCTGAACCGCCACATCCCAGTTATTTCCGCCAAACATTGCAAACTTCAGCTTATTTTTGCTCCCACGGCTTATACCGCACCCGCTCACAACACACGCAGTCATCAAAAGCAGCAAAAGACTGCTGCAGATCTTTTTCGAATTCTTCATCAGTGCACGGTCCTTCTCTGAAGTGCCCATATTGCAAGCTGAGTCCTGTCCCTCAGTTCGAGCTTTTCAAGTATCCCCGAAAGGTAATTTCTGACAGTTCCCAAAGAAAAATTCAAGATCTCAGATATCTCTTTATTGCTCCTGCCTCTGGCAACCTCATTTATGATACGCCATTCATTGTCATTAAGCTCTCCGATAAATTCTTCCTCAACATGAATAGTCTCCTGCTCATGCGTCGCCATCGAAAAGAACTTAAGCACTTTTGCCGCCACGTCAGGATTGAGCATGGCCTGCCCCTGATACACGGTATTTATCGCATCGGCAAGCTCATCCGGGCTTATTCCCTTTAAGAGATATCCGCTTGCCCCATACTTGATCGCATCATAAACAAATTCATCATCATCAAAGGTAGTCAGAATGATGACCCTGACCTCTGGAAATTCTTCCTTAATGTGCCTTGTACACTGCACTCCATCCATCTTCGGCATCCGCACATCCATAAGGATCACATCCGGCATCAACTTCTTCACAGAAGCCAGTGCCTCTTCACCATCGCCTACTGTATCAATAACTTCTATACCGTCAACACTGTTAAGAACAATTTTTAAGCTTTCCCTTATAAGCTGCTGATCATCAGCTATTAAAACTTTGATCATATATCCTCCCCCATTCGAAGTGGTATTTCAGTCTCAATTTCAAATCCCGCTTCACTTCTGAATTCTATTTTACCCTGCAGCATCTGTACCCTCTCTCGCATATGCCGCAGTCCAAAGCCCTCCTCAATATTTTTACATCCTTCTCCATTATCAGAGATCAGGATATGAATTCCCTCCTCTGTCCGCTGCATTTCGATTTTTATCTTCGTCGCTTTGCCGTGACGTATCGCATTGGTAATACCCTCCTGAACAATACGGTAAACTGCATGTTCCTCATCCTCTTCAAGATGGAGGCTGATTATCGTACATTCAAAACGGATCTCCACTCCGGTGACTTCCCTTGTCTTTGAAATAAGCTCACGGATAGCGCTTAAAAGGCTCTGCCTCTCCATAGTGTCAGGTCTCAGCTGACTCACAGATTTTCTTACATCTATAAGCCCCTGCCTGCAGGTCTCGGCAAGCAGTTCCAGCTGCTTTTTCAAGGTCTCCGGCGCATTTACAGAAAGTGCCACGCAGGCGTCAAGTCCCGCTGCCAGCCCGGTTAAGGTATGACCGATCGTATCATGTACTTCTCTTGCTATACGGTTTCTCTCAACTACCTTTGCCATACGTGCATTTTCAGCCATAAGATCTTCGTATCTTGCATTTGCATCCTTTAGCTTTGTATTGGCAGCACTCAGCTTTGAATAAAGCTCATTTATATTGTCGATGGTCTCCTGCTTATATGCTATGAGCATTATGCAGAAAATAAAGAAAAGTATTATCGACGCTGCATTTATAAGGCCAAATACTGTAGCTATCGCACCCTGAAGCTCAAGCGGATAGGTAGCCGTGAAATCACCCAGCTTCCACATCTTATGCCTCATGATTCCTGCCGAAGTGCCTGTCACAATGTATATGACCACTCCAAAACCTGTCATCAGATACCAGTGCCCATAGTGCTTTGTATACATAAGTATATTGGCAAAGGCCCAAAGAAAAATTCCGTTATAATTATAGTCAAGTAGGGAAGTTATATATAGACATAGGAAAAAATCTACTATCAAGAGAAAAATATGAGTCTGCCTGCTTTCCGACAGCTGTCGCAGTATCCACGAAAGTCCAAGTGCTGCCGTCCCGATACACGCCATGATCAGTGAAAAAGTCAGATTTCTCGGCACATTATTTATATCATTCAGAAAAGATCTCGCACCGTGATGGATCACTATCCTCATTAAGCTGAGCCTAAAAAAAGCAGCATAAAAGATAACGCCCGCAGAAAGCAGAAAATACATTATGACCATCATTATATTAAGTTTTTGCGGTGTCTTAGCAACCCCCATTACTGCCACCCTCTCGAATTTTTTTCGTTAAGATCATCACTGTTCATCATCGAAACCTTAACGCGAATATCTTTCTCTACTTCTTCTCCCGCGAGATACTTGTATGCCGTTTCAGCCACTGTCTTTCCCATCTCAATGGGATACTGCGCAGCAGTACCTGTCATCTTTCCCTCAAGTATCATCTTTTTGGCATCCGGCGATCCATCAACTCCGTACACAAGGATACCATCGTCTGCCATGCCATATCTGTCAAGTGCCGCTAGTGCTCCAAGTGCCGAAGGATCATTATTTCCAAATACCACGTCAAATTTCCGGAAATTCTTCAGAAGCCTGATCATTTCAGTATTTGCAACCTCTATCTCTGAAGTATTCCCGATCTTCATAACGACTTCATAGCGATCATCATCCTTAATTTCTGACATAAAGCCCTCCAGCCTTTCAACTGTTGAGGCTATTGTCTCATGATATAAAACTATAATTCTCGCGCCTTCAGGTCTTTTAACCTTCATATCCTCTGCCACCAGGCGTCCGGCTTCAAACTGATCCGACTGGATCGTAGATATGACATACTGCGGATCATCTACTTCAGTATCCACCACAAATACCGCAACTCCACGTTCTCTGCACTCCTTTAATGCAGACGAGATTTTTTTTGAATCAGCCGCATTAGCAAAAAGTACCGTCATACCTTCATTTATCATTTCATGTATTTCCTGATTCTGCCGCTCCGCATCCTGTGCAGGATCTCTTGTCAGAAGCACGTCCCCGTGAGCCTCGACAACATCCTTTATACTTCCGTTCAAAGAAGAAAAATACGGATTATTCATGGTCATATATGTAGCGCCAAAAACAACCGGCTTATCTATCCTTCCGCTTGCAAGCGGGCTAAGTACGACCAGCCCCATCAGGATCAATAAAATTATCACCGCCGACATGAATGCGATCATTTTCTGTTTTACTGTTATAAATTTTTTCATACCCCTTAACCCCAATTCTGTATGTATCTATTATAACTCAATATATGTACTTACATCCA
>JAILMH010000013.1 GCA_024692715.1 Lachnospiraceae bacterium | reverse complement strand
ATTATCTAAACTATCTGTATAAGCAAATACCTTATCTAACTCTGTAGTCCAGCCGCCCTTCTTTACAGCATTAGCTGAAGTAGAGCTTATAACATGTGTATAGTAGCCTGTTTCAACAGATGTGCTAAATTCAATGTTCTTGATGTTGTTAAGAGCACTCTTTAACTCCTTAAGACCAGCCTTAGCTTCTTTCTTTGTAAGAGTACTAACATCTCCTGCAGCATTCATACTTACAACATATTTAGCGTTGCAAACTGATTTAATCTTCCAGGTAATTGTATCACCAACATCTCTACCCTTTGTTGTAATCTTAACAGCCTTTACCGGTGCAGCATAACCATTAGCACTAACATAAAGACCCCAATATGACTTTGTAGACTCTGTCTCTATATCTTTTTCCTCGGCTGTGTATCCGTTATCTACAATATCCTTAGACTTAATCTTCTTTCCTGTATAATTTACAGCTACAGGAACTTCCTTAACTGTTACTCCAGCCTTAAGTGCTTCTTTAACAGCTTCTTCATTCTTTGTGTTTGAGCTATATGTAGCTGCCTTTGCACTGTTTGACTGTGTAGACTCATAAGAACCAGGATCCTTGTATACATACTGTACTCCAACTTCTTCATCAACGGATGTTGTTCCTTCTGCAAATACTGCAGCATTCATTGTGAATACCATTGCTGCTGAAAGCAGAAGTGCGATTGCTTTTTTCTTGTTCATAAACCGTTTCTCCTCTCGTTATGGTTTATCCATAAAATTTAATTATTCCTCTGTGCGGTGTGCCCCGCGCCTATAATAAAGTACCACAAATCGTCGAATTTAGTTTTAAAATTCGTGTTCTAAATTCCGTACACGATTTGTTCACAAAAAACTCGGATTGTATTCTGTATACATTTTTATAAAGATAAACTAAAGTTTATAAAGATAAAAATCTTATTAACTCAGCATGAAATAAGGCTTAGGGTGTTAACATTCTGTGAAAAATCGCCGAATTTTTTAAGTTCATTTTAGGTTCTGTTTATATTTTATAACATAGTCTAAAAATCTGTGTACTAAAAAAAGAACACAATTTTGACACATTTTTTTAAAACCTGAGCCATTTTTTCTCATTTAGCCCGCGCTTTAGATAAAAAATAACGCATATCCCGCTCTGTTTTCCTATCAAAAACAAAGGTGATATGCGTTAATTTCCTTATTTTATCTCAAATTTTCTTATAATTTCTCATCTACAACCTGAAAAATATAGAATTTCAGATAGTATGACTCATCTGCTGACCAAAGGATCGGATGATCAGGCGCCTGAGTTCTGAATTCCACCTGACGGAGTCTCTTGTGGGCATCTCTTGCGGCCTCACCGATGGTCTTTGTGAAAAGCTCAGGGTCCATGAAGTGTGAACATGAGCATGTAGCCAGGAATCCACCGTTCTTTACGAGCTTCATTCCGCGGATATTTATCTCACGGTAGCCCTTTACGGCATTTTTGATAGAAGCGCGGTTCTTTGTGAATGCCGGAGGATCAAGGATGACCACATCGTATTTCTTTTTCTCAGCTTCGAGCTTCGGGAGAAGGTCAAATACATCTGCAACCTCGAAAGAGACTGTGTTTTCAAGTCCATTGAGCTTCGCATTTTCCTCAGCCTGAGCTATGGCAAGGTCCGAAGCATCCACAGCGTGAACTGACTTCGCGCCGGCTGCACCTGCGTTAAGCGCAAATGAGCCTGTGTGAGTAAAGCAGTCAAGGACTGTCTTATCCTTACAGAAGCGTGCGATCGCCGCTCTGTTATTTTTCTGGTCAAGGAAGAAGCCTGTCTTCTGGCCGTTTTCCACATCTACATAATATTTAACACCGTTCTCTACTATCTGAACCTTGGTGTCAAACTCGTCTCCGATAAAGCCTTTAAGCCTCTTAAGCCCTTCCTTTTCACGCACCTTTGCATCAGAGCGCTCATAGATTCCTCTGATCTTCACTCCGTCCTCAGCAAGGACCTTCTTACATATATCAAGGACTATGAGCTTGAGGCGGTCTGCACCGAGGGTAAGCGACTCGATAACGAGTACATCCTCGAACTTATCGATAGTAAATCCCGGAAGGAAATCCGCTTCTCCGAAAATAAGTCTGCAGGATGAAGTGTCGATGACCTCTTTACGATAATTCCATGCCTCTCTCACTCTTCTTTCAAGAAGATCCTCTGTTACAGGCTCTTCCACATTTCTCGAAAGTATCCTTACTGTGATCTTTGACTTGGTATTGATATAGCCCCAGCCAAGGAAATATCCGTCAAAATCATTAACTGCGACGATATCACCGTTTTCAAAAGAACCGTCGATACGGCCTATCTCATTGTCAAATATCCAGGCCCCGCCGCTCTTTAAGAGGCGTCCGCCGCCCTTCTTTAAGATAACTACTGCATCAGAAACAACAATCGTTCTATCATTTGTCATTGCATCATTCTTCCATTTCTTAATTAAATCTTCTATATAGAATAGACAACTGACCTGCCCGTTTAAGAGCACTGTGTCATATTCAGATTATTTAATTATAGAGAAACAACCTTTAAGCGTCAAACATCCATCGAAGCACAGCATTTTTTCTATAGGTTTTGTTATTTTGTTACATTCTATTGTGAATAATATATCAATTATATGTGAACATTGTACGTCATTGTATTGATTTCCGCACTATTTGTTATATAATATACACAGATATTTTATTACATACACAAGAGTATTTCACTATGGAGGGAGAAATTCATGAACAGATTCACACTTAACGGCACATCCTACCACGGACATGGTGCCATTCAGGCAGTTGTTGACGAGATCAAGGCACGCGGCTTCAAGAAAGCTTTTGTAGCATCTGACCCGGATCTTGTTAAATTCGGAGTTACTGCAAAGGTTACAGACCTGCTGGATAACGCAGGTATTCCTTTTACTTTATACAGCAATATCAAGCCTAACCCGACTATCGAAAACGTTCAGACCGGTGTCAAGGCTTTTAAGGAGTCTGAGGCTGACTGCATAATTGCCATCGGCGGAGGCTCTTCTATGGATACTTCAAAGGCTATCGGTATCATCATCACAAACCCTGAGTTTGAGGATGTAAGATCTCTTGAGGGCGTTGCTCCTACCAAGAATCCTTGTGTTCCGATCATTGCAGTTCCTACAACAGCCGGTACAGCAGCTGAGGTTACGATCAACTACGTTATCACAGATGTTGAAAAAAAGCGTAAATTTGTCTGTGTTGACACACACGATATCCCGGTAGTTGCAGTTGTGGACCCTGACATGATGAGTTCAATGCCTAAGGGACTTACAGCAGCTACAGGTATGGACGCTCTTACACATGCCATCGAGGGCTACATCACTCTTGGCGCATGGGAGCTTTCTGATATGTTCCACCTCAAGGCAATCGAGATCATCGCCCGCTCACTTCGCAAGGCTGTAGAGAATGATCCTGACGGACGCGAAGGAATGGCTCTCGGCCAGTATATCGCAGGAATGGGCTTCTCTAACGTCGGTCTCGGTGCAGACCACGCTATGGCACACACACTTTCAGCATGGTACGATATGCCTCATGGCAAGGCATGTGCTACACTCCTTCCGACCATCATGGAATTCAACGCTCCTGAAACAGGCGAGAAATACCGCGAGATTGCCCGTGTAATGGGTGTCAAGGGCGTAGACGAAATGAGTCAGGAAGAGTACAGAAAAGCTGCTGTTGACGCAGTTCGCAAGCTTGGCGAAGACGTAGGAATCGTTATGAGCCTTAAAGGCGTTGTCAAAGAAGAGGATATTCCTCAGCTTGCAAAGGACGCAAAGGCTGACGCCTGCTGCCCGGGCAACCCTCGTGAGATCTCTATCGAGCAGATCGAAGAGCTTTACAGAAGCCTTCTTGTATAAGTCTCATATGACACACAAAACCTGCGGTCCAGTAAGAACCGCAGGTCTTTTTTATTCTTCGTTTTTCTTTTTGGCTGCAGTCTTTTTAGCTGCAGTTGTTTTTCTGGTCGTAGTTAACTTTTTAGCCGTAGTTGTCTTTTTATCTGCAGCTGCTTTTTTAGTCGTAGTTGACTTTTTAGCCGTAGTAGTCTTTTTAACAGCAGCAGAGTTTTTAGTTTCTGTAGTCTTCTTAGCGGCTGTGGTCTTCTTAGCAGTTGTTGTCTTCCTGACCGATGTTGTCTTTTTAGCGGCTTTAGGCTTTTTCACAGCCGAAGGGAAAACTGTCAGGAGCCATGCAAAGCCATATGATTTAATACTTACGCCCCTGGCCTCCTTCGACTCTCCTGTTATCAGATCAGTATACGACTCAGATTCATTTATCCAGGCTGTCTGATCCTGATCAGAAAAGTTAAAGAGCGCTATCAGCTTTTCTCCGTTATAATATCTGCCAATTCCCAAAACGCTGTCATTATAGGTCTCAACCACCCAGGTATCAGCTGCTCCGCTGAATACTCCGTGCTCACTTCGGATTTCTTCCAGTGTCTTTATCGACTTAAACATCCTTCCCTGGCGGGTTTTCGGGCTGTTTCTGAGCACCGCATCCTCCCAGTTCATCTTTCCCCTGTGGATATAGCGGCTGTCGTCCCATTTATACGGGTCTTTATGATATGAATAATCGTTGAGCTCAGCGATCTCATCTCCTGAGTAAAGCACCGGAACACCGCTCTGGGTAAAGAGAAAGGCATGAAGCATTTCATCAAGTCTTAAAGACCAGTCAAGCTTATAGGGATTTCTCTCATACTCGGCCGCCTCAACTCCGCATAGCGAAGCTGTCGTACCGCAAAGCCTTGCATCTCCGAGGCGAGGATCATCATTATAGAGCTCGCCGCGCATATCGCTTCCGAGCCGTCTTCCTGTGAAATATTCATTCAGGAATTTTTTGTGGGCAACTTCATCAAAACCAAACTGAGCAAGGAAATTGTAGTCAAGGCCCCAGCCGATATCATCATGGCATCTTAAGTAGTTCAGGAAAGTATACTGCTTCGGCAGTGCAAAGACCTGTCCCAGCTGATGCTTTAATAGCCTCACATCATGGGTCGCGACCGTATGCCAGGTACTCGCCATGGTCGTTACATTATAGAGCATGTGGCACTCCGGCTTATCAACTGTACCGAAGTAGGGAACAACCTTTGAGGGTTCCATGACCACCTCGCCCAGAAGCAGAGTTCCCGGAGCTGCTATATCACAGGCCATGTGCATTATACGCACAAGGGAGTGTACCTCAGGCAGATTCCTGCACTGGGTTCCAAGCTTTTTCCAGATATAAGGCGTTGCGTCAAGCCTTATGACATCTATACCCCTATTCATGAGATAGAGCATATTTGCAGTCATATCGTTAAAGACTGTCGGATTCGCATAGTTGAGATCCCACTGGAAGGGGTAAAAGCTTGTCATTACCACCTTTCCGGCTTCCTCACACCATGAGAAATTGCCGGGTGCGGTCTGCGGAAATACCTGCGGGACCGTCTTTTCAAATTCGTTCGGGATATCCCAGTTGTCAAAGAAGAAATATCTGTCCTGATACTCCTTTTCGCCGGCCTTTGCGCGTCTTGCCCATTCATGATCTTCGCTTGTGTGGTTCATGACGAAGTCAAGGCAGACATTTATCTTATGCTTATGGCACTGCTCTGTAAGCTTTTCAAGATCTTTGATCGTTCCAAGCGCCGGCTGAACCTTTCTAAAATCAGAGACCGCATAACCGCCGTCACTGCGGCTTTCCGGGCTTTCGAGGAGCGGCATCAGGTGCAGATAATTGACTCCGCACTCTTCGATATAGTCAAGGTGCTCCTCCACTCCTTTAAGATTCCCGGCAAATGCACTGGCATACATCATCATTCCTGTAAGGGAACCGTCTTTATACCAGTCATCCTTTCCTTCTCTTTTCCGGTCGATCTTCTTAAGCGACTCTTTTCGCTCAAGATAGCTCCGATAGAGCATCTGGCTAAAGTAGGCAAACGCCTGCTCATCGCCATGATAAAGCTCTTCATAAAGCCATTTCAGCTCTTCATAGCAGTTTTCAAATCTCTGCAAAAATTCCGGCTCAATTTTTTCAAACCCCTTAAGTTCGTCATACATGATATGTCCCCCTTACTGCATATCTTTTATAATTTCCTTCGCCTTCTCAAGCTGATTGTCATAATGGTCGTTTATATAACTTTCAGCATCAAATTCAACTGTTACATCAGGTTCTATACCCGTTCCCTGTATGTTATTTCCGCTCGGTGTATAGTATTTTCTGGTGGTGAGCTTTACCGCACTTCCATCTGTGAGAGGAAGCACATCCTGCACGATACCCTTACCATAGGTCGTTGTTCCGACCAGCGTTCCCACTCCATAATCCTTTATCGCTCCGGCAAGGATCTCTGAGGCACTGGCTGAATTGCTGTCTACAAGCACTACCATAGGAACACCGAGGCACTTTGCATCAGATTTCCACTCATTTTCCTTACCGTTCTTATCCTTGGTATAAACTATCGTACCCTCCGGCAGCAGCGCATCTGCAATATGCGCACAGACATCCACATTTCCGCCGAGATTTCCGCGCAGATCTATTATGAGCTTTTTAATATGTCTGCTCTTAAGCTCATTTAAGCCCTTATCAAACTGTTTTTCTGTGACAGAGTCAAAGCTTGCGATTATCATATAGCCTGTCTCGTCATCTATCATGTTTACAGAAACAGTTTTCGACTCAATAGAATCTCTTGTAATATCTATAGTTATCGGCTCTCTGTCCTCTCCTCTTAAGAACTCTATCTCAACAACTGTTCCTTTTTCTCCCCGAACGTGTGAAACAAGTTCTTCCAGGCTATAACCGGAAACAGTTTCTCCATCAACCTTATTAAAGATATCTCCGACCTGTACTCCGGCCTTCTCCGCCGGTGAATCCTCCGTCAGTGAATTTACGACGAATTCCTCTGTGACCTTATTCTGGCTTATCGCAGCTCCGATTCCTTCAAATGAGCCCGAAAGGGAGGTTTTCAGGGATGAATACTCCTCAGGTGTGTAATATTCACTGAACTGGTCTCCGAGCGACTCAAGTATTCCTTTATACATTCCCTCCGAAATGTCTGTGGATTTCAGATCGTCACTGTATTTAAGGTATCTTTCATCGATAAGCGAATTTAAGTAGTTTATCTTTTTTATCACGTTTCCGCTGAGTACTCCTGCCGATTCCGAATATCCCCCGCCGGAAGCTACTCCTGCCGAATCGTTAATTACCCTTATTCCGGTATATACACCCAAAACAAGGCATGCTACCAAAAGACCTGAGATCAGGCCCGCCGTAAAGCCAAGATGTTTTTTCATAAATTAAGGTTACTCCTCTTTTTATTTACAAGATTTTATTTAAAAGAAAAGGAAGAAACATTTTCTGCTTCTTCCCTTTGAATCCTTGTATCTGTT
Source organism: Lachnospiraceae bacterium (assembly GCA_024692715.1). GTDB lineage: Bacteria > Bacillota > Clostridia > Lachnospirales > Lachnospiraceae > NK4A144. The sequence continues at coordinate 13,490 of JAILMH010000013.1, read as the reverse complement.
TTTGCTTAAACCCTAAGATGCTTTCGTGCTGTTGTGAAGCTTCCCAGAAATCCGATTCCTACGCCAAGCGCAACTGCAACAGGAACCAACGTGTTAAATATCTGAGATATTGAAAGGAACTGAAGCAGTGAATCAAGCAGTCTGAATTTTTGTGTTAAGTACTCAACTACATTTCCATAAATGAAGTAGATGGCAACTAGCGGAAGTACCGCACCTACAAGTCCTAAAAGCATTCCTTCGAATACGAAAGGCGCTCTTACAACGAAGTCTGTCGCTCCTATGAGCTTCATTATGGATATTTCTTCACGCCTTACCTCAATACCAAGTGCAACCGTATTGCTGATAAGGAATATCGATACCGCTAAAAGTATCAGGATAATTCCAATGGAAACTATACTTATCAACGAATTCACCGAAGTGAGCATCGAAGCCAGTATCACTGACTTATGCACCTCTCTGACGTCATCTATACTTTCCAGATACGCCACGAGGTTATCCTGCATCGAAACGTCATTCATGTAAATTTCGTAATTTGCATCGTTTTCAAGCGGATTATCATCCCCAAAGCTGTCTACATAGTCTCCGAGATTCTGCGTCTTAAAAGTCTCCCATGCTTCTTCAGCAGAGACAAAGACCACCTTGGAAACTTCTCCACGCTTCTTTATTTCATTTCCAATCTCTTCTATACGTTCATCCGATGTTCCATCATCGAAGAATACCGTAACCGCAACACCTGTCTGCGCCTGCTTTACGATATTCTGAAAATTCAGAATGATAGAGTAGAACACTCCAAATATGAACACACAGGCTGCGATAGTAGCTACCGTAGCCAGTGAGAAAAGCTTATTTCTCCATATGTTTTTAATACCCTGACCAAGGGAATAAAAAAATGTACTAATCCTCATCTATATAACCGCCTTTTTTCTGATCGCTGATTATCACACCTTTACGCATCGTAATTACTCTCTTACGCATCGCGTTTACGATCTCTCTGTTATGGGTTACAACAAGGACTGTCGTACCGTTTGCATTGATCTGGTCAAGAAGCATCATGATCTCCCATGAGTTCTTCGGATCAAGATTTCCCGTAGGCTCGTCGGCAAGAAGTATCGGCGGCTTGTTCACGATCGCTCTCGCAAGCGCAACACGCTGCTGCTCTCCTCCGGAAAGTTCCTTCGGTTTTGATTTATATTTTTCCGCAAGTCCGACCAGCGAAAGCACACTCGGTACATTCTTTCTGATCTCACGGCTCGGAACAGAAATTACCCTCTGGGCAAAAGCCACATTTTCATATACATTTCTGTCCTTAAGTAAACGGAAGTCCTGGAATACGGTACCTATACCTCTCCTGTACATCGGTATCTTTCCATGCTTAAGCCTGTTTACATCTGTATGGTTAACAACAATTTTACCGCTTGTTGGGCGCAGCTCACGCAGAAGCAATTTGATCAGCGTGGACTTTCCCGAACCACTGTCACCTACTATAAAGACGAATTCACCTTTCTCAATATTAAGGCTGATACCGTCAAGAGCTGGTGAACCTGTGGAATAAGTCTTACTTACATCCTCCAGAGTAATCATTCTGTCGCATCCTTTTCAGCATTCTTAAGTTGATCAGAAGTCGTAGTCTTCCATGTACTTCATGTATCTGGCAACCATCAGTGCGATCTTAAATGTGATGGCATCTTCAAATATACGAAGATCAAGACCTGTCTGCTTCTGAAGTTTATCGAGCCTGTAAACCAATGTATTTCTGTGAATATAGAGCTGACGGCTTGTCTCTGAGACGTTAAGTGAATTCTCAAAGAACTTGTCGATAGTCGTAATTGTCTCTTCATCGAACTGCTCAGGTGCCTTACTCTTAAAGATCTCTTTAATAAACATCTTACAGAGCGGTATCGGAAGCTGATAAATGATACGTCCGATTCCGAGCTGATCATATGAGATTATAGGCTTGTCGCCAAAGAATATCTTGCCTACATCGAGGGCCATTCTGGCTTCTTTATATGAACGGCTGACATCTTTGATCTCGTCTACTCTTGTTCCGTATGCAACTCTTACCCTTCCGCGTCCTGTAGACGGGAAAAGCTGCATGATTGCTTTAGCAGTTCTCTCGATCTCCTCTACCTCTTTCTTGGTAGTGAGCTCTTTAATAATAATAACATCTTTTTCATCAACAGCTGTGACGAAATCGTGAGTATCTGTATTAAATTCCTCACGGATCTTCTCAAGTGCCACAGTGTTCGTCTCAGCAAATGTTTCAGCGATCATAACCACACGCTTTACATCTGTTCCAATGTGCAGCTTCTTGGCTCTGTTAAATATATCAACCAAAAGAAGATTGTCCAAAAGGAGATTTTTAACGAAATTATCTTTATCAAATCTCTCTTTATAAGCAACCAGCAGATTAGTAAGCTGATATGCTGCAATTTTTCCTATCGTGTAGACATCGTCAGTTCCGCCACTGGCAATCAAAGCATACTCGAGCTGATCATCATCATCATAAACTTTAAAAAACTGATAGCCCTGAATCTCCTGGCTATCTGCAGGTGATGAAACAAATGCCAGTACATCTGCTTCGTCAATCTCAATTGCTTCAAATGTCGAGGCAAGAGCCTTGCCTTCCGTATCGGTTATACAAAAATCGATACGTGCAATATTCTTCAAACCTTCTATTGTAGTCTGAAGTATTTGGTTAGAAATCATAACTTTTGCTCCTTCTCCCTCATGAACATGCTCTTAGATTCCCCGTAAACCTCAAAAGCTTGGAAACACCCTTTACCGTTATTTTTACCCACTAGTAGATGTGTGAACACCTCAATCACATACTATTTTAATACATCTTACCAAAATAATAAAGTAATTCAAGTTATTTTTTATGCAAAATGTTTAATCCGGAGTTTTTCTTTCGGAATCTTTCACATAATTGGCCGCTGCTGAATGGAAAAATTTCCTCATAAGGAATCCTCGCAGCCCGCCTTTTTTCACTTTGCCATCTTCTGTAGTTCTAAGCGAGACATCTCGAATTATTACTGCAAGCTTCACGTTCATTCGTTTTCTGTTATCGCTGATAAATTTCTCCGCACCGGGAGAAGTCAGATTTGTCAGGATAACATCCGGGATGACACTATTGATATCATTAACAATCGTATCATCATTTCCTTCGGAATCACTCTGCACGCTGTTTCCAACGACGACAAGATCATCACTGAAACGCCTCATGCCAAGTGCAAGTTCTGATAGAGTATCCTGATTTTCAGAAAGAAGGTATATTCTTCGCTTCTCTTTCGCAAGCTTTCTGAATATCCCTTTTAAGAGAAGATTATTCTCGATCTCCTTTTCCCTGGAATGGCTGCTCACACCTGCCGCCTGTAAAATATCCGGCGCAGCCAGAACTGTCATGTCCATTTTTTCTATATTACCTGTCAGCTCCTCTGAACCTGCCGCCAGGAGCAATACATTATGAGTAACAAAATCAATTGTATTGCATTGATTATTATTCAGATATAGGTTTATCCGTCTTAAAGACTCTCTTACCGAATAGTCTTTGAGATTTATGCCCAATACATTAATCTTTCTCATTACTCCCTCGACCGTTTCGCATAAATATGTTCGAAAAATTATACCATATAAAAGCCCATTCTTTCAACTATTTGCACAATTACAACGGATATTTTTCGCAATTATTATTCATTTTTGTATGTTATAATGTATCCATGAAAAAAATAATCAATACTAAAACCACAATTTACCTCTCTGCATTTGCAGGGATGGCGCTTTATATTTCGCTGATCTTTAACAACAACCTCTGGGTAGACGAGTCCTTTACTGCCTGTATCGTGCGCGAAAACTGGCCCGAGGTCTGGAAGGACACTGTCGCAGACACTCTCCCTCCATTTTTCAATTACTTTGCAAAGCTGCTCACTGTAGCCTTCGGATACAGTGCCCCGGTAATGAAATTTGCCGCAGCACTCCCTATGATCCTCTGCCTGATACTCGCAGCAACAGGCGTAAGAAAGCTCTTCGGCAATACCGTAAGTCTGATATATATAGCTCTCCTCGCTTCAATGCCTGAGCTTTACTATTACGGAGTTGAGATAAGGCCCTATAGCTGGGGCTTTTTCTTCTGCAGCGCAGCCGCCTTTTCAGCAGCTGCAATACTTAAAACGAAGCGTACTGCTTTCTGGATCAGTCTCGGAGTCTCCATAGCCCTCGCAGGCTGGACTCATCACTTTGCTCTGATCTCTGCAGGAATGCTTCTGGTCTGGCTCACGCTTTATACGCTGATCTTTTCAAGGGAAAGCTTAAAAAAGCTGCTGCTCTGCATCGGCATTACTTTTGTGCTGTATTTTCCCTATTTCATAATTGCCATATATCAGATAAAAAATGCCAGCAGCTACTTTTCAATGTCACCGCTCAGTTTTCATTCACTTATGAGTGACATTCGCTATCCCTTTGTTACTCACGCAACTGTACTTTCGCTGCTGCTGCTCGCCTTTGTCGCTCTGTCTGCCGCAGGTTCGGCCATTTCAGCACTTAAAAGCCATTCCGCAGCCACTCTTCACTGGCTGCCATTCATGAGCATCACGCTCCTTACGACGCTTTTTGGCTACGCTGTTTCAGCCCTTTCAGGCTCCAGCATTTTTACAGCAAGATACCTCTTTCCTTCGCTTGGTATATTCTGGTTTGGGGCTTCACTGCTCTTCGGCAAATGTCTTGAACTGACTAACGGCAGTAAAATCTATACAATTATCACTGTATTGGTCATCCTGTCTGTAGGAATATGTACATACAGTACACAATTTTCAAGCGAATATGATAAAAATGTTAAGTATATGACTGAATTTTTCGATAATAATGTAGAAGACGGGGACGGTTACGTAATTTACGAATCCGCATACCAGATCGAGAACTGCATGAGATACTATTATCCGGATCTTAAAAAATATGACCTTAAGAACATAGATAAGATCACCGGAAATGTATGGTATTTCCTTGTTGATGGCTACGAAGACGAGCTCGATCACGCCATTAAAAGCGGTTTGAATTTTGTGTATGTAGGTGATTTTGCCTTTGACCGCTACAGCTTTAAGCTTTACCGTCTGGAAACAAACTAATCCTTCCTACAAGCTACAAAGGAGGTGACAACAGTGGATATTGCACAGCTTTCAACCACATTGTCAAGTATCGAAACACTTTCAGGCGTAAGCACTGCAGTGCTCGCACAGTCACTTGACACTCAGGAATCACTCGGCGAAAATCTTACAAAAATGATGGAGCAGTCAGTTGAGCCTGCAAAAGGCGCAAACATTGACGTTTCAGTATAAAGATATTCTCTGAAGCAAAAAGGAACGTCCCCTATGCGGAGACGTTCCTCTTTTTATAATGTTTTATACGACACGACGGCTGAAATTATCATTGCCAGCACTGCCGGTACAGTAACTATCCATTTTCTTTTCTCTAATTTTTCATTTCCTTCACTGTCGACTATGCGTTTACGCTTATTATGAAAAATTCTGTAGAGTCGCAATTCTCCACATTCTTCACTCTTCGCAATTTTCCTCAAAAAATATCGTGCAGCTACAAGTGCCAGAAATGAAATTATCAGCAAATGAACACATGAGCTCAACAGCTCGTATTTTGTCATTTCTGCCTCATCCGAACTCTGAGAAGCAGGCATGACATACATAAGTATCGTAGACCATCCGTTAATTAGCATATGCCCTGTAAAGGAGGGAAGAATGCTCCCTGTAACCTCTCTGAGCAGGCCGAAAGCGATTCCTACAACAACCGCATAGCCAAACTGATTGAAATTCATATGCATGAATCCAAACATGAAAGCCTGTAATATTATCGCCGCCAGAATCCTTCTGCTCTTCCTGAGGCCCGAAAAAATAACACCTCTAAAGACCAACTCCTCCACGAACGGACCAAATATCGCCAAAACGAAAAATGACTCTAAAAAAGGCTTTGCAACAACGTCATTTTCCATCTTTGTTATCACATTATGTGTAAATAACATGGATAGTGCATTCATCGCCGATACCATCGGCATTATCATCAGCACATAAGGTATCGTAAAAAGTATCGTCCGACGTTTTACGCTGTGGATACCAAATGCGTCGTTTATATCCACCCTCGCAAACATTGCAAAGAGCAATGTCGGAAGAAGCATCAGTACTTCACTGTATATAAGTGAAAATACGATATCTACGGGCCGGCCGACCCATATATAGCTATAGGCAGCAAGGACAACGGAACCGGCCAATATGCTGACAATCACTAAAAGGTATAAAATACCTGATTTTAATGGACTCATCAGCACTCCTACTCAATTATTGATTCATCATGAAGTTAACAAGTCTGTCGATATCATCAGGCTCGTAAGCAACGATCTCAAGTTCCTTGATAACGCCGTCAGAAAAGATGTTAGCCATTGAAACATACTGTGAAAGCTTTGATTTAAGGTTAAGTCTGTCACCTTCGCCTGTAACAAGCTCAACTTTACCTGAACAGCTGTCTACAACCTTGAAAAACTTGTCAATGTCTGTAATATTCTGTACCTTCATTAATTTTTCCTCCTTAAACGAGTTTGTGTTGATTAAGTGCTTTTATCGCATAGCCTGCATTCAGGCTCTACGCCCTTATTTAAGCTTTATCTCAGATGCCGTGATCTCAACAAGTCCCTGCTTCATAAGATGGCCAATGGCTCTCTTAAATGCATTCTTGCTCATCTTACATTCTGATTTGATCAGTTCAGGATCTGCCTTATCTGTGAACGGGAATTTTCCACCACGTTCTTTGAGCATTTCCATAAGCTTCTCTCCGTCTTCATTCAACTGGAGATATGCTTTTTTTCTGATGGAAAGGTCTAGCTTTCCGTCTTCCTTTACCCCTGTAACTCTGGCATGGACCATATCTCCCGGCTTTGCCTCTCCTGAGAACTCTCTTGCCGGTATAAGTGCTGAATACTTTCTATCAACTGCCACAAATGCGCCGAAGTTTCTGCTGACTTCGTATACAAGGCCATCAACCTCATCCTCTGCCTTATAAGGCGATTCCTTTGAAAGATACTCATAAACCTTCATTGTGGCTGCAAGACGGCTGCTCTTGTCGATATACATGGCAGCTATGACTTCATCACCTTCATGGACAGTATAGGTCTGCTCATGGTACGGGAGGAGAAGATCTCTCTCAAGACCCATATCGAGGAATGCTCCGATCTTTGTAACCTGCTTTACCTTAAGCACTGCAGCTGTTCCAACGGTCAATGCCGGCTCGTTAACTGTGGCGATGAGTCTGTCTTTGGAATCACGATACACGAATACTTCGACTTCATCCCCCGGCTCAGCACCCTCTCTGACCTGTTTCTTTGGAAGAAGAACTACTTCTTCATCACCTTTCTTTTCAGAAAGATATACGCCGAAATCAGCCTTTCTTTCTATCTGGAGTTTCTGAATTTTTCCTAATTGAATCATAATAATATTTTACCCGATTATACTTCTTTCGTAAATGTAATAAGAAAAAAAGAGCGGTGATACTTCACCGCTCTTAATTAGCTGGGCTAGAAGGATTCGAACCTTCGGAATGACGGAGTCAGAGTCCGTTGCCTTACCGCTTGGCGATAGCCCATTGACTTGCAACGAATATTATTATACTCGTTTTATAAAAAATTGCAAGTACTTTTTTTGAAAATTTTTAATAATTTTGCGGTGCTATTAAATTCAATTATTTTTTGTCATTGTATTTAATGCTTCGTATAAAAGAGTGTATAGCTGATCCGCTTTTTCTTTATCAAGTTTCACACAGCATGACATCTTTTCCGGAACTGTCATAGCCCTGTCCCTAAGATTCATTCCCTCGTCCGTGATAGAGACAATAAGGTTTCTCTCATCTGTCTCTGAACGTTTTCTTGATATATAGCCCTTTGACTCAAGCTTTTTAAGAAGCGGTGTAAGTGTTCCGGAATCAAGGAAAAGCTTCTCACCAAGTTCTTTAACGTTAGTTTCTTTTTTATCCCAAAGTACCATCATTGTGATGTACTGGGTATATGTAAGATCCAACTCATCAAGGAAGGGCTTATATCTGCGCACTATCTCCTTTGAGCAGGCATACAGTGGGAAACAAAGCTGATTTTCAATTTTCAAGCAATCATATTTAGAATTTGACATAAAACATCCTCTTAAAACTTTTGATACTAAATGTGTTTCATACAATTAAATTATACGGGCAAGTCACATAAAGTCAAGTTTTTAAACAAAAACAGACGGGAACAAAGTTCCCGCCCATTTATTAAACATGCGTATGAATTAATATCTGCTGTTAGATACACGTACGCCAGGTCCCATTGTAGGAGCAACAGAGATGCTCTTAAGGTACTGACCCTTAAGAGATGAAGGCTTAGCCTTTACAAGTGCACCCATCAGAGCTTCGAAGTTCTGAGTAAGCTGCTCTGCTGTGAATGAAGCCTTTCCTACAGGAACGTGAATGATGTTAGCCTTGTCAAGTCTGTACTCAACTTTACCAGCCTTGATATCCTTAACAGCCTTTGTAACATCCATAGTTACTGTACCAGCCTTAGGGTTTGGCATAAGACCCTTAGGTCCGAGAACCTTACCAAGACGTCCTACAACGCCCATCATATCAGGTGTTGCTACAACAACGTCAAAGTCAAGCCATCCGTCGTTCTGGATCTTAGGAATGAGTTCCTCGCCACCAACGTGATCTGCTCCAGCAGCCTGTGCCTCTTCAAGCTTAGCGCCCTTAGCGAAAACGAGAACCTTGATTGAACGTCCTGTTCCGTTAGGGAGTACTACTGCACCACGAACCTGCTGATCAGCGTGACGTCCGTCACAACCAGTTCTGATGTGAACCTCGATAGTCTCATCAAACTTAGCTGTAGCAGCGCTCTTTACTGCTTCCATAGCCTCTGCAGGCTCGTAAAGCTTTGAACGCTCGATCTTCTTTGCAGCTTCAACATATTTCTTTCCGTGTTTCATCGCTCAGCTCCTCCTTACTTTTCTACCTCGACACCCATTGATCTAGCGGTGCCGGCGATCATGCTCATTGCTGCCTCAAGAGAAGCTGCGTTAAGGTCAGGCATCTTTGTCTCAGCGATCTTCTGAAGATCAGCCTTTGAAAGAGTTGCAACCTTCTGCTTGTTAGGAACACCTGAAGCCTTCTGGAGCTTACAAGCCTTCTTGATAAGAACTGCAGCTGGTGGAGTCTTTGTGATGAATGTAAAGCTTCTGTCTGTGTAAACAGTAATAACTACAGGGATGATGTAATCACCCTTGTCAGCTGTTCTAGCATTGAACTGCTTTGTGAACTCAACGATGTTAACACCGTGCTGTCCGAGAGCTGGTCCAACCGGTGGTGCTGGTGTTGCTTTGCCGGCCTGGATCTGTAACTTGATGTATCCTTCTACTTTCTTAGCCATAGTGGCCCTCCTTATAAATTCACGACAAAATTCCTGTCGTCTGGTGGTTTAGCGGGTGGAGATTGTCCCTCCCACTCTATCAGTTAAATACAACCGAAGATGTATTTTAACTCAATTTGCTTATTTCGTCAAAACTAATTTCAACCGGTGTCTCACGGCCAAAAAGCTCGACGGTAATTGTAGCTGTCTGCTTACTTGGATCCATTCTTGTGATGATGCCGACAGTATCTTTCCATACACCGGCAACAACAGCAACTGTATCGTTGACATCAAAGTCAACATGCATAGTTTCTGTATGAATTCCAAGCGGTTTCATTTCTTCATCTGTAAGCGGAACGGGTTTACTTCCCGGTCCTACGAAACCTGTAACACCTCTGGTATTTCTAACAACATACCAGGTATCATCGTTCATTACCATATTGATAAGAACATATCCAGGGAAAAGCTTACGCTCCACTGACTTCATCTTGCCATTTGCCTTAGGCTCAGTAACCGTCTGGGTTGGAACCCTTACCTCAAGGATGACATTCTGAAGATTTCTATTCTCAATAGCCTTATCAATATTGGCCTTTACCTTATTCTCATAACCAGAATAGGTATGGACTACATACCAATGTGCCTGTTCTTCTGACATAGATATCCTTTCACTCATTTAAAACTGTTGTATATTCGTCGATCACTTAAGTATCAGGTTTACGGCATAAAGCACTACTCTGTCGAGTACTGCAATGATTGCACCGATAACAACTGAAACAACGACAACAGCTGATGTCTGTTTCATAAGTGTAGGTTTATCCGGCCATACGATCTTCTTAAGCTCGGCCTTGATACCTGTCCAGAATGAGGGTGTAGCAGAGTTTCCCGTTTTGTCTGCAGTTTTCTTTACCGCAGTATTGTTTGCAGAATCACTCATCGATCAAACCTCATCTTTCCGTCAGAACGACTTACTTTGTTTCCTTGTGAAGAGTGTGTGTCTTACAGAACTTACAATACTTTCTGATTTCCATTCTTTCAGGATGAGTCTTCTTATCCTTTGTCGTATTGTAGTTACGATTCTTGCACTCTGTGCAGCCAAGTGTAATTCTTGTACGCATGATTTATTCCTCCAAATCCTTTAAATTGGCATAAAAAAAAGAGGCTTGCCTCTTAATGCTAACTAAATATAACACAAAACTATGTCAACGTCAATTAATTTTGTACGTTCAATTACCGTATTATATACACTTACGTACATTCATGCAATACGTTTATTTTATTTCTAATAAACTTTTTCGTATTAATATAAGAACTTTATACAATTTTAATTCAATTATGCTGCTGTGGATGATAAATTATATATATAATACTGTATTCAATTTCAGCTTATTTAAAAATTTGTCAGGAAAGGAGGAGTACGATGTCGGCTTTTACCTTAAACAAATTACTAAAAAACGAATATGCTGATTCCGGTTACCCAAAAAGTATCCGTTCTGAACTGCATAAAAAGGACGAACTTATCGGAGTCTATAAAAGTATCGTAAAAAAGTCGAAGGATGCTCCTATCTACATGCTTGACAAAACCGGTGCTTCTCAGTTTTTCGCTGTCAGTCTTAAGGAAGATGCCCGCGAACTCAAGACAACGATCAATTCGTTGATCTCTGACTACTCAACGAGTGTCCTTGATCAGAAAATCGCTTCTTCGAGCAACGAGGAACTGGTCGCAGCCAAATACATAGGCTCCTCCGGCAACTCAGATGACACTTCATTTAATATAGCTGTTAAACAGATTGCCACCGGGCAGTTAAATATAGGAAGAACTTTACCTAACGATGAATCTTCCCTTGAACCGGGCGGATATTCCTTCGATCTGAGAATAAATGAGACAGATTATGAATTCCAGTTCAATGTTTCTCCCGGCGATACTAACTTAAATATAATGAGCCGCATAGCGAAGCTCATCGACCGTTCCAATGTAGGTCTTAAAGCTTCCCTGACTGCTGACTCACCAAGTGAAAGTGCCATACAGATAGAAGGAACGCACACAGGTTCTCCTCCAAACGGAAAGCCTTCGTTCATTATATCGGATGATAACACCAGCAGAAAAGCCGGTGCAGTCGATGCTTTCGGGCTCAATGACATGGCACATGCAGCTTCGAACGCTGTTTTTTCCATAAACGGGACTCAGCACCAGTCCTATTCGAATATTTTTACTGTGAACAGGACTTTCGAACTCACACTCAAAAAAGCCTCAGATGACGAAATAGTAGACATCGGTCTAAAGGCCGACCTTGACGCCATGACCTATAATATAAATCATCTCGCAGGAGCTTATAATGATTTCATCATGAAGGCCTCCGCTGCCACTAACAGTTACAACGGTTCACAGAAGATAATGCGTGAACTCCACAGAATGTCTCTTCATTATTCGAAGGCTTTTGACTCCTTCGGGCTTAATGTACAAAAAGACGGCACGATCGTCATTGATGACGAACAGCTAAATAAGCATATAACTGAAGACACTTCTGAAGACACTCTTAGACCGATACAGAATTTTATCGACTCACTTGTTGATAAATCCGAGGAAATTACAATAGACCCTATGCAATATACAAAGCAGAAACTAGTATGTTACAAAAAGCCCGGTGTTAATTTCCCGAATCCATACATGACGAGCATGTACACCGGAATGCTTTTTAACAGCTACTGCTGATATATAGCAAAAAATAACCTGAAGGCCTGTAAACGGTCTTCAGGTTTTATTTTTACTTTATAAGCTCTTTTGCGTCATTAAGCGCGTCCGCGATGACATCATCCATATCGTAGTAACGGTATTTTCCGAGTCTTCCGCCAAAGAATACCTTTTCTTCTTTATCAGCAAGCTCTTTATATTTCTCATAAAGTGCATTGTTCTTTTCATTATTTACAGGGTAATAAGGCTCATCGCCTCTCTTCCACTCTGCCGGATATTCTCTTGTCACTACAGTTTTACCATCTTCTGAGTTTTTCGGTGCTGAGCCGAATTCTTCAAAGAACTTATGCTCAATGATCCTTGTATAAGGAATCTCATATTCTGTGTAGTTGACTACAGCATTTCCCTGGAAGCTGTCTGTATCCATAGTTTCTGTTTCAAAACGAAGGCTTCGGTACTCAAGCTCACCGAGAGAATAGTTGAAATACTCATCGATAAGACCTGTGAAGATAACCTTTGAGGCTTCCTTCATGAGCTCTTCCTTATGCTCGTAGAAGTCTGTGTTGAGTCTGATATCAGCTCCTTCAAACATCTTTTCTACCATGGCTGTGTAGCCGCCAACAGGTATTCCCTGGTATTTATCATTGAAGTAATTATTATCATAGATAAATCTAAATGGAAGGCGCTTGATGATGAACGCCGGAAGCTCTGTTGCTCTGCGTCCCCACTGCTTCTCTGTGTAGCCCTTTATGAGCTTTTCATAAATATCTTTACCTCCGAGAAGAAGTGCCTGCTCTTCCACATTCTTAGGCTCGCTTATGGTCTTTGCAGCCTCTGCAGTCTGTCTTGCAATCTCAGCCTTTGCCTCCTCAGGGGTAACAACACCCCAGAGTTCATGAAATGTATTCATGTTGAAAGGCAGATTATAGAGCTGATCTTTATATCTCGCAACAGGAGAGTTTGTATAGCGGTTAAACTCTACAAATGAGTTAACATAGTCCCAAACCTCCTTATCGTCTGTATGGAAGATATGCGCACCGTACTTGTGCACATTTATTCCGTGAATATTTTCAGTATATATGTTTCCTGCGATATTGGCTCTTTTATCGATCACAAGGCATTTCTTGCCTGCTTTCATCGCTTTATTGGCAAATACAGCACCGTAAAGGCCTGCTCCGACTATTAAATAATCATACATTATCAATTTTCCTCCCAGATTGCTTTAAGTCCTTCTCTTGAAAGGCATTCGCCTGCACCGATTATGATGAAGATGACCGGTGTACAGATTATCTGCTGATAACAGAAGAAGTTGTGCGCCATATATGCAACGATACACATTATAGGTGCGATGACCTCCGGTGTTGTCTTTGAACGCTTTGCAAA
>JAILMH010000042.1 GCA_024692715.1 Lachnospiraceae bacterium | reverse complement strand
ATGGAACTTTTCAATGTCAGATTGATGTTACTGTTCAGAAGCAAACTGCGCACTACGCTGCGCAGTTATGCCCCAATAACGAAGGCGAGCCATTGGATTTTGCCCATCGCCAGAGGCGATTTAATTGGCAAAATCCGTTACTGGAGCGAGCTGTAAGCGAGTGAACAGTAACAGATTGATTTTCTTGGCACGAAAAAGGACGGCTCATCGCCGTCCCTTAAAATCTATATTACACTGCGTTTGTATAATTCATGCATATCTGACTTTTCTGCCAGGCTTTGTTGTCATACATTCTCTTATCTGCACGTTTCAGACACTCGAGAAGCTCTTCCCCGGGCCGTCTCTCTGCCGCGCCGAAAGCCATGCTGAATCCGTACTCTCCATATTCTGAATCGCATTTTGATCTCTTAACGAGCTCATCCAGCTTTTTCTGAAGGAAGTATTTATTTGAATTTATAGACAACAGGCAGAACTCATCTCCGCCTATTCTGTAAAGTCTTCCAAAAGGCTTTAACTGCTTCTGTATCGTCTTTGCAGAAGCTCTGAGGTACTCATCTCCTACCGCATGTCCCAGCTTGTCATTGACCTTTTTCAGATCATTCAAATCGAAGCTTACCAGGATTATGTTCCGTTCTTTTTCTACCTGATGCATCCTGAGCTTGAATACGTTTCTGTTTTTCATTCCGGTGACTACATCAGTTCTGAAGTCAAGATCCTGAATGAACATGTAATACATGAGCGTTGCAAGCGAAACACAGCACCAGAGTATCATGATGGACGGGAACAGCATCTGCACCGCCGTTCCGAAAAACATCAGGGAGTAAACAATGCTTAGATAACTCATGTCGTACTTATCCAAGTCATAATTCCGCCTGACCTGACCATACAGGAACACTACAAAGGAGTATGCAGAGACCAGTGTGACTACCGGCAGCAGAAACTCTCTGTAATATACCGTGTGCTCACTATGCACGCCAAATATCAGCGGATACCTGAGATTAATGAGACACAACACTTCGTATAGAGCGATAGGTATCAGCAGTTTCTTCTTTTTTACGAAGAAATCTTTTTCTGAATAATAGTTAAATACTACAGGCGGTAACGGTGACAGCATCTTGGACATGGTATTTCCAAAATAACACAGCAGATACGCTGTTACACCTCCGGTGCCTTCTACCGATACTCCGATCTGGTCTGACACCACTATCGTGAGTATGGTGATCGCTGTGAAGATAAATGCCTTCTTTATCCCGCATGGCATGATGGCATTGTTACGCGCCAGGAATATAATAAAAAGAAGGATAAAAATACTGATTAGCGTTGGTCCAAGCATTTGTCATCCTCCTTTCATCAAACCTCAAAATCCAGTGGATACAAAACACCGAAGATTATAATATCCTATGTCAGGTTCTAACTCAATGAAATCAGGACATGTCTCTCTTTTTGAACAAATCGACATGTCGGTTTGTTTTATTTGGTAAACATAATATGTTTTTTCTTGACAGGGATTTAAGTGAACAAGTATCAAAAAAGGGCTGACTTCCGAAGAAGCCAGCCCTTAATTTATGCTTGGACAAATATCTATTTAGATATGCGAATCACTGATAAACATTGAGTTTACAGTGATTCTAAAAATGTAATCTATCTAGTAAGAATTACTCGATGATGGAAGCAACTCTTCCAGATCCTACTGTTCTACCACCCTCACGGATAGCGAATGTAAGACCCTGCTCCATAGCGATAGGATGGATGAGCTCGATTGTCATCTCAACGTTATCACCAGGCATGCACATCTCTGTTCCCTCAGGAAGGTTGATCACACCAGTAACGTCTGTTGTTCTGAAGTAGAACTGAGGACGGTAATTGTTGAAGAAAGGTGTGTGACGTCCACCCTCGTCCTTTGTAAGAACGTAAACCTGAGCTGTGAACTTTGTGTGGCAAGTAACTGTTCCAGGAACTGCAAGAACCTGACCACGCTCGATATCCTTACGATCAACACCACGAAGGAGTGCACCGATGTTATCACCAGCTTCACCCTGATCGAGGAGCTTACGGAACATCTCGATACCAGTTACAACAGTCTTCTTAACTTCTTCTCTGATACCAACGATTTCAACTTCATCATTGAGGTGAAGAACACCACGCTCTACTCTACCAGTAGCAACTGTACCACGACCTGTGATTGTGAATACGTCCTCTACAGGCATAAGGAAAGGCTTATCTGTAGGCCTCTGAGGTGTAGGGATGTAGCTATCAACTGCAGCCATAAGCTCCATGATCTTATCGCCCCACTCACCCTTAGCATCTTCAAGAGCCTTAAGAGCAGAACCACGAATGATCGGGATGTCATCGCCAGGGAACTCGTACTCGTTAAGAAGATCTCTGATCTCCATCTCTACGAGCTCGATAAGCTCATCATCATCAACCATATCGCACTTGTTAAGGAATACTACGATGTAAGGAACGCCTACCTGACGAGCAAGAAGAACGTGCTCCTTAGTCTGAGCCATAACACCGTCTGTAGCAGCTACTACGAGGATAGCACCATCCATCTGAGCAGCACCAGTGATCATGTTCTTTACATAGTCAGCGTGGCCTGGGCAGTCAACGTGTGCATAGTGACGTGTCTCTGTCTCGTACTCAACGTGTGCAGTAGAAATCGTTATTCCACGTGCCTTCTCTTCAGGTGCTTTATCGATTTCATCGAAAGGAACGGCCGGATCAACACCAAGTCTCTCAGCAAGAACTGCTGTGATTGCTGCTGTAAGAGTAGTCTTACCGTGATCTACGTGGCCAATAGTACCGATGTTAACATGCGGCTTGGTTCTCTCAAATTTAGCTTTAGCCATTTTGTTTATTTCCTCCTTAAAATTTTGCGTTTACTCGCAAAAAAACAATATAACACACTAATTGTTATTATATTTGAATTAGAGTACTTTTTCAAGTACTTTTATAGAGCATAGACTGCCCTAACAGAGCAATCTACGCTTTATATCATTAATTATCAGCCCTTCTTGTTAGAAAGTACCTTATCGGCAACATTCTTCGGAACTGGCTCATAGTGATCAAAGAACATTGAGTAGTTACCACGACCCTGTGTTCTTGAACGAAGGTCTGTAGCATATCCGAACATCTCAGAAAGTGGAGTCATAGCCTTAACCATCTTACCACCAGGGATGTCTTCCATACCAGAAACCTGTCCACGTCTTGAGTTCATGTCACCGATTACATCACCCATGTATTCCTCAGGCATTGTAACTTCGACCTTCATGATAGGCTCAAGGAGAACTGAAGCACCCTTCTGAAGAGCATCCTTAAGTGCCATAGAACCGGCAATGTGGAATGCCATTTCAGATGAATCGACTTCGTGGTATGATCCATCATAACATGTAGCTTTGATACCAGTAACAGGGAATCCACCAAGGATACCTGTCTTCATAGCTTCCTGAATACCTTCATCAACAGACGGGATGTATTCCTTAGGAATAGCACCACCAGTTACGTTGTTAACGAACTCGTACTCATTCTCGCCATTAACGTCCATAGGCTCGAATACGATCTTGGCATGACCATACTGTCCACGTCCACCGGACTGCTTAACATACTTAGAATCGATATCAACCTTCTTAGTGATAGCTTCCTTGTATGCAACCTGAGGAGCACCTACGTTTGCTTCTACATTGAATTCACGAAGAAGACGGTCAACGATGATCTCAAGGTGAAGCTCACCCATACCAGCGATGATTGTCTGTCCTGTTTCCTCATTTGTATGAGCACGGAATGTAGGATCTTCTTCAGCGAGCTTAGCAAGTGCCTGACCAAGTTTATCCTGACCAGCCTTTGTCTTAGGCTCGATAGCAAGCTCGATAACAGGATCTGGGAATTCCATAGACTCAAGAATAACCGGATGCTGCTCGTCACAGATTGTATCACCAGTAATAGTATACTTAAATCCTACTGCTGCAGCGATATCACCTGAATATACTGTATCAAGCTCGTTTCTCTTATTAGCATGCATCTGAAGAATACGTCCTACACGCTCCTTCTTCTGCTTAGATGAATTCAGTACATAAGAACCTGAGTTCAGCTTACCTCTGTATACACGGATGTAAGCAAGCTTACCTACGAAAGGATCAGCCATGATCTTGAATGCAAGAGCTGCGAATGGGCCATCATCTGTTGACTCAATCTTAATCTCGTTACCTTCAAGGTCTGTTCCCTCTGCAGCTGGGATATCGATAGGAGATGGCATATATTCAACAACGCCGTCCAGAAGCTTCTGAACACCCTTGTTCTTATATGCTGAACCTGCAAATACAGGAACTGCTCTATTCTCGATACAAGCAACACGAAGGGCCTTCTTCATCTCATCAAGTGATGGGATTGTATCTTCAAGATACTGCTCCATGAGATCATCATCAAGTTCGCAGATCTTTTCGATAGTCTCTGTTCTGTAGAGCTCAACGTCATCCTTCATGTCATCAGGAACGTCTTTAACTTCTACTTCAGTACCCTTCTCGTCGTCATAGTAGTATGCCTTGTTCTCAAGGAGGTCTACTACACCAACGAACTCGTCTTCCTTACCGATCGGGATTGTGATCATGATTGCATTAGAACCAAGTCTGTTGCGGATCTGATCAACAGTGCCGTAGTAATCAGCACCAAGTGCATCCATCTTATTGATGAATGCCATTCTCGGAACGTGGAATCCCTCTGCCTGACGCCAAACGTTTTCAGACTGAGGCTCAACACCGCTCTTTGCAGCGAATACGCCGATAGCACCATCAAGTACACGAAGTGAACGCTCAACTTCTACTGTGAAGTCTACGTGTCCAGGTGTGTCGATGATGTTGATTCTGTGTTCCTTTACGCCCTTTTTAGGCTTTGCATTTTCTTCCAATGTCCAGTGGCATGTTGTAGCAGCAGATGTGATAGTGATACCACGCTCCTGCTCCTGAGCCATCCAGTCCATTGTTGCTGTACCGTCATGAGTATCACCAATCTTATAGTTTACGCCTGTATAATACAGGATACGCTCTGTAAGAGTTGTCTTACCTGCATCGATATGGGCCATAATACCTATATTTCTGGTTCTCTCAAGGGGGTACTCTCTTCCAGGATCGTTACTCAAGGAATTTTCCTCCTATTTAACTAAATAGCAAACAACAGGTGAATTAGAAACGATAGTGAGCGAATGCCTTATTAGCATCAGCCATTCTATGCATCTCTTCCTTACGCTTTACAGCTGAACCTGTGTTATTTGAAGCGTCAAGAATCTCGTTAGCAAGTCTGTCGATCATTGTCTTCTCTGTTCTCTGTCTTGAGAATGTTGTAAGCCAACGAAGACCAAGAGCCTGACGACGGTCAGGTCTAACTTCGATAGGTACCTGATATGTAGCACCACCGATACGTCTTGCTTTAACTTCAAGTGCCGGCATGATATTATTCATGGCTTCCTCGAATACCTCGAGTGCCGGCTTTCCAGCCTTTTCTTCGATCTTTGCAAATGCGCCGTAAACAATCTTCTGAGCAACGCCCTTCTTACCATCAAGCATGATGTTGTTGATGAGCTTTGTTACCACTTTATTGTTGTACATTGGATCTGCAAGGACGTCTCTTTTAACAATATGTCCTTTACGTGGCACGTTTCTTCCCTCCTAAACTTGAGTCATTCGGCTCAACGGTACTCACGAGTCGCAGTCGTGTTCGTGCTGTCTATAATAATGAAACTATATCCAACACTACCGTATCTTCCGTGTTATTACTTCTTTGCCTTAGGCTTCTTAGCACCGTACTTAGAACGGGCCTGCATTCTGTTAGCTACACCAGCGGTATCCAGTGTTCCACGGATGATGTGGTATCTTGTACCAGGAAGATCCTTAACACGGCCACCACGGATCAGAACTACGCTATGCTCCTGAAGGTTGTGTCCCTCTCCTGGAATATAGCTTGTTACTTCGATTCCATTTGAAAGACGTACACGGGCGATCTTTCTGAGCGCTGAGTTAGGCTTTTTAGGAGTAGCAGTCTTAACAGCTGTACACACACCACGCTTCTGTGGAGAAAGTGTGTTAGTTGTCTTCTTCTGTAAAGAGTTAAATCCCTTCTGAAGTGCTGGAGACTTTGACTTCTTTGCAGCAGTTGATCTGCCCTTCTTAACTAACTGGTTAAATGTTGGCATTTCAGTTTCACCTCTTTCTTTAAATATTTTTTAGCGTGCATCAGTCTATTCCGACGCACGCTAAAATAGTATAAAACACTATGAATTCTATGTCAAGAAAATTTTCATAAACTTAACATTGATTATTTTTCTTCGGCTTTGAGAGCTGCAAGTGCCTCTGCTTCCTCTGCCATAGCCTTCTTTTTAGCCTCAACATCACCATCAGTTGAAAGCTTGATGTCTCTGTATCTTCTCATACCAGTACCGGCAGGGATGAGCTTACCGATAAGGACATTTTCCTTAAGTCCTACAAGGTGATCAACCTTACCCTTGATAGCAGCATCAGTAAGAACCTTTGTTGTCTCCTGGAATGATGCAGCTGAAAGGAATGAATCTGTTGCAAGTGAAGCCTTAGTAATACCAAGGATAACTCTCTCAGATGTAGCAAGCTTCTTGCCCTCTTCCTCAAGCTTCTCATTAACATCATCAAAATCAAGTGAATCCATTCTTGTTCCAGGAAGAAGATCTGAATCACCCGGATCATCAACCTCTACCTTCTTCAGCATCTGATGAACGATCATTTCGATATGCTTATCGTTGATCTCAACACCCTGAAGACGATATACACGCTGTACTTCCTTAAGGAGGTAATCCTGAACAGCTCTAAGTCCCTTGATCTTCATAAGATCGTGAGGATTGATTGAACCCTCTGTGATCTCATCACCGGCCTCGATGTCTTCGCCATCTACTGCCTTGATACGTGATCCGTAAGGGATAAGGTAAGCCTTAGACTCACCAGTCTGCTCGTTTGTAACGATTACTTCTCTCTTCTTCTTTGTATCACGAACTTCAACATGACCGCCGAATTCAGCGATGATAGCAAGTCCCTTAGGCTTACGAGCCTCAAAAAGCTCCTCTACTCGAGGAAGACCCTGTGTGATATCGGAACCGGCAACACCACCTGTATGGAATGTTCTCATTGTAAGCTGTGTACCAGGCTCACCGATTGACTGAGCAGCGATGATACCAACTGTTTCACCAACCTGTACTGCCTCGCCTGTAGCCATGTTAGCACCATAACACTTAGCGCAGATACCATTCTTGCAGCGACATGTAAGGACTGTTCTGATCTTAACCTCTGTTATCGGCTTTCCGTCGCGCTCACCAATAGTAACAACCTGATGTGCACGTCTTGGAGTGATCATCTGGTTTTCACCAACGATCTTGTTTCCGTCATGATCATAGATATTCTCGCAAGAATATCTGCCTGTGATTCTTGACTCAAGATCCTCGATCTCTTCCTTACCATCCATGAATGCTGAAACAACCATTCCCGGAAGAGCTCTTCCTGTGCCTTCGACACAATCCTGCTCACGGATAACAAGCTCCTGTGAAACGTCAACCATTCGACGTGTAAGGTAACCTGAATCGGCTGTTCTAAGAGCTGTATCTGAAAGTCCCTTTCTTGCTCCGTGTGCAGACATGAAGTACTCAAGTACGTTAAGACCTTCACGGAAGTTTGACTTGATAGGGAGCTCGATCGTATGACCTGTTGTATCAGCCATAAGTCCACGCATTCCGGCAAGCTGTTTGATCTGCTTATCAGATCCTCGAGCTCCGGAGTCAGCCATCATTCGGATGTTGTTATATTTATCAAGACCACTGAGAAGGTCATTAGTGAGCTGGTCATCCATTTCCTTCCATGTCTCGATTACTTCATTGTAACGCTCTTCATCTGTAATAAGACCACGCTTATAGTTCTTAGTGATAAGGTCAACAGTATTCTGTGCCTCATCAAGGAGCTTCTGCTTTGTCTTAGGTACGACCATATCAGAAATTGAAACTGATATTGAAGAAATTGTTGAGTAGTGATAACCCATTGCCTTGATGTGGTCAAGAGTTTCAGCTGTCTTGATAGCACCGTGTGTATTGATGATAGCAACGATGATCTTCTTAAGCTGCTTCTTACCAACAAGGAAATCTACTTCGAGATCAAGCTCATGTCCCGGTACTGTTCTGTCAACAAAACCAAGGTCCTGAGGAAGGATCTCATTAAAGAGACAACGTCCAAGAGATACATTCTCAAGAACCTGTGACTTCATAACGCCGTTTACTTCACGTTTAATACGAACATTGATCTTTGACTGAAGATTAATTACATGGTTTACGTATGCCATGATTGCTTCAGAAATATCCTTAAACTCTTTTCCTTCACCAGGCTGACCATCACGAACCTGTGTAAGATAGTAGATACCAAGTACCATATCCTGTGTAGGAACAGTAACAGGGCCACCATCTGAAGGCTTCAGAAGGTTATTAGGTGAAAGCATAAGGAAACGACACTCAGCCTGTGCTTCTACTGAAAGCGGAAGATGTACGGCCATCTGGTCACCATCGAAGTCGGCGTTGAAAGCTGTACAAGCAAGTGGATGAAGCTTAATAGCCTTACCTTCTACAAGTACCGGCTCAAATGCCTGGATACCAAGTCTGTGAAGCGTAGGGGCACGGTTAAGCATTACAGGATGTTCCTTGATAACGTCCTCAAGTACGTCCCATACTGCAGGCTCAAGACGCTCTACCATCTTCTTTGCATTCTTGATATTGTGTGATGTACCATTGGCAACAAGTTCTTTCATTACGAAAGGCTTGAAAAGCTCGATAGCCATTTCCTTAGGAAGACCACACTGCCAGATCTTAAGCTCTGGTCCAACGACGATAACTGATCGTCCAGAGTAGTCTACACGCTTACCAAGGAGGTTCTGACGGAAACGTCCGCCCTTACCCTTAAGCATGTCTGAAAGTGACTTAAGTGCACGGCTGCCCGGACCTGTAACAGGTCTTCCACGACGACCGTTATCTATAAGTGCGTCAACTGCTTCCTGAAGCATTCTCTTCTCGTTACGAACGATGATATCAGGAGCTGAAAGCTCAAGAAGACGACGAAGACGGTTATTTCTGTTAATGATTCTTCTGTAAAGATCGTTAAGATCTGATGTAGCAAATCTGCCACCATCAAGCTGAACCATAGGGCGAAGATCAGGTGGGATTACAGGGATACAATCAAGTACCATCCATGATGGCTTATTTCCTGACTCTCTGAAAGCTTCAACTACATCAAGTCTCTTGATAATACGTGCTCTCTTCTGACCTGAAGCTGTCTCAAGCTCAGTCTTTAATGTCTCAGACTCTTTCTCAAGGTCAACAGCCTCAAGAAGTTCTTTTACGGATTCAGCACCCATTCCGGCTCTAAATGACTTATAACCATAAGTCTCTACTGCATCCTGATACTCTTTCTCTGAAAGAACCTGCTTATATGCAAGATCTGTATTCATAGGATCAAGTACGATATAAGATGCGAAATAAAGAACCTTTTCAAGTACACGAGGTGAAAGGTCAAGGATAAGACCCATACGGCTAGGGATACCCTTAAAGTACCAGATATGAGAAACAGGAGCAGCAAGCTCGATGTGACCCATTCTCTCACGTCTTACAGATGACTTTGTTACCTCAACACCGCACTTATCGCAGACGATGCCCTTGTAACGAATCTTTTTATATTTACCGCAGTGACATTCCCAGTCTTTGCTAGGTCCGAAAATCTTTTCACAGAACAGACCATCACGTTCTGGCTTAAGTGTTCTGTAATTGATTGTTTCAGGCTTAGTTACTTCACCATGTGACCACTCTCTGATCTTCTCAGGAGATGCAAGTCCAATTCGAATTGCATCAAATGTGAGCGGTTCATATGTATCAGACGGTTTATTTATCTCTGACATGCATTTTTCCTTTCTATGAGCAGTTTGAATCCAAATATGCATCTGCTGCATACGCAGCAGATGCTCGTAGTAATATTAGTCTTCTACATGATCGAACTCATCAGATGTTTCTTCAATTTCTTCTGCTTCTTCAGCATCTTCAACATCTACAAGCTCGCCTTCTTCATTATGCTCTTTGATCTGGTAGCCCTGACTCTGATAGTTCTCATTCGGGCGGATATCTCTCTCATCGTTAAGGATAGAGCGCATATCCGTATCGCCATAATCAACATTTTCAGCGATCTCAACTTCTGTACCGTCTTCCTTGAGTACACGTACATCGAGAGCAAGGGACTGAAGCTCCTTAAGAAGAACCTTGAATGATTCCGGAACACCCGGCTTAGGAATGTTCTCACCCTTAATGATAGCTTCATATGTCTTAACACGTCCAACAACGTCATCAGACTTAACAGTAAGTACTTCCTGAAGTGTATAAGCTGCGCCATACGCCTCAAGAGCCCAAACTTCCATTTCTCCGAATCTCTGTCCACCGAACTGAGCCTTACCACCAAGTGGCTGCTGAGTTACAAGTGAGTAAGGACCTGTCGAACGAGCGTGGATCTTATCGTCAACAAGGTGATGGAGCTTAAGATAATGCATGTGACCGATTGTAACCGGCGAATCGAAGAACTCACCTGTACGTCCATCACGAAGTCTTACCTTACCATCACGGCTGATCGGAACACCCTTCCAGAGTGCTCTGTGATCTCTGTTATCTGAAAGATACTGCATAACCTCTGGTCTGAGGATATCTTTATACTTCTCTTCGAACTCTTCCCACTCTGTATTTACATAGTCGTTAGCAAGCTCGAGCATATCTTCGATATCGTTCTCGTTAGCACCATCAAATACAGGTGTTGCAATATTGAAGCCAAGTGCTTCAGCAGCAAGAGAAAGGTGAATCTCAAGGACCTGTCCGATATTCATTCGTGAAGGCACACCCAGAGGGTTAAGCACGATATCAAGAGGTCTTCCATTTGGAAGATATGGCATATCTTCTACAGGAAGTACACGTGAAACTACACCCTTGTTTCCGTGACGGCCGGCCATCTTATCACCAACCTGGATCTTACGTCTCTGTGCGATATAGATACGAACTGCCTCGTTTACACCAGGAGCAAGCTCATCACCATTTTCACGAGTAAATACCTTTGTATCAACTACGATACCATATTCACCATGAGGTACCTTAAGTGAAGTATCACGAACTTCATGAGCCTTTTCACCGAAAATAGCGCGGAGAAGTCTCTCTTCTGCTGTAAGCTCAGTCTCTCCCTTAGGAGTAACCTTACCTACAAGGATATCACCTGCACGAACCTCGGCACCGATACGGATAATTCCTCTTTCATCAAGATCCTTAAGCGCATCCTCACCAACACCAGGGATATCTCTTGTGATCTCTTCAGGTCCAAGCTTTGTCTCACGAGCCTCTGACTCATACTCTTCCATGTGGATAGAAGTATAAGCATCCTGCTGTACAAGCTTCTCTGAAAGAAGAACAGCATCCTCGTAGTTGTAACCTTCCCACTCCATGAATCCGATAAGCGGATTCTTACCGAGTGAAAGCTCACCATTGCATGTTGAAGGACCATCTGCGATTACCTGTCCTGCTTCAACGTGATCACCCTTGAATACGATAGGTCTCTGGTTGTAGCAGTTAGACTGGTTGGAACGCATATATTTTATAAGGTGATACTCATCCTTTGTTCCGTCATCGTTGTCCATAAGGATACGATTAGACTCTGAACGAGTAATAGTACCTGCCTTTTTAGCAACTACACAGTCACCTGAGTCAACTGCTGCCTTATGCTCCATACCTGTACCAACAGCCGGTGCCTGTGTCTTAAGAAGCGGTACGGCCTGACGCTGCATGTTTGATCCCATGAGGGCACGTGTAGGGTCATCGTTGTTAAGGAAAGGAACAAGTGTTGTAGCGATAGAGAATACCTGACGAGGTGAGACATCCATGAATTCAAATGTCTTTCTCTCCCACTCCTGTGTAAGATCTCTATAACGTCCTGAAACCATCTTGTTAACGAAGTGTCCTTCAGCATCAAGTTTTTCAGAAGCCTGTGCTACATGATAATTATCCTCTTCATCAGCTGTCATATAAACAACTTCATCTGTTACACGAGGATTTTCAGGATCTGAATGATCTACCTTTCTATAAGGAGACTCAACAAATCCATACTCATTAATACGAGCGAAACATGCCAGAGAGTTGATAAGACCGATGTTAGGTCCTTCAGGTGTCTCTACAGGGCACATACGTCCATAATGTGAGTAGTGAATATCTCGAACTTCCATGCCGGCACGGTCTCTTGAAAGTCCACCAGGACCGAGGGCTGAAAGCCTTCTCTTATGTGTAAGCTCTGAAAGCGGGTTGTTCTGATCCATGAACTGAGACAACTGTGATGATCCGAAGAATTCCTTAACAGCTGCTGTTACAGGCTTAATGTTGATCAGACCCTGAGGTGTGATCGTTGTGATATCCTGTGTTGTCATTCTCTCACGAACAACTCTTTCAAGTCTTGAAAGACCGATTCTGTACTGGTTCTGAAGAAGTTCACCTACAGCTCTGATACGACGGTTTCCAAGATGATCGATATCATCCTTGTTTCCGATGCCGTACTCAAGATGCATGTTGTAGTTGATCGAAGTGAAGATATCATCCTTAGTAATATGCTTAGGAATCAACTCACCGATATTCTTCTGAACAGCCTTAAGAAGGTCTTCAGGTGTCTCGCTCTCATCCATGAGTCTGGAAAGTACAGGATAGTATACCATCTCGTGGATACCATAATCCGCTGCTGTCTTTCCTTCTGGGAACTCAATGTAATGAGCGATGTCAACCATCATGCTGGAAAGAACTTTTACATTTCTCTCCTCTGACTGAATCATTACATAAGGAACTGCACAGTTCTGAATCTCCTCTGCAAGCTCTCTTGTAACTTCAGTTCCAGCTGCTGCCTGAACACCATCGCGCTCAACAAGCTCACCTGTTGAAGGATCGATAACATCTTCAGCAAGCACCTGTCCTGCGATACGGTTTCTAAGCATAAGCTTCTTATTAAATTTATAACGTCCAACCTTAGCAAGGTCATAACGACGCGGATCGAAGAACATGCCTTCGATAAGAGAACGTGCGCTTTCCTCAGCAAGAGGCTCACCCGGTCTGATCTTCTTATAAAGCTCAAGGAGACCCTGAACTGAATTTTCAGAAGTATCCTTTGCAAAAGAAGCCTGGATCTTTGGTTCATCACCGAAATAATCAAGGATTTCCTGATTTGAACCAATACCAAGAGCACGAATAAGGACTGTTATCGGCACCTTTCTTGTACGGTCTACACGAACATAAAATACATCGTTCGCATCTGTCTCATACTCGAGCCATGCACCTCTGTTCGGGATAACAGTACAAGAGAAAAGACGCTTACCTAATTTATCGTGGTCAATACCATAGTAGATACCGGGTGAACGTACTAACTGGCTGACGATAACACGTTCTGCACCATTGATAACAAAGGTACCTGTGTCTGTCATGATCGGAAGATCGCCCATGAAAATCTCGTGTTCCTTGATATCATTTTCCGGATTTTCTGAATTGCGGAGGCGCACCTTAACCTTAAGAGGCGCAGCGTACGTAGCATCTCTTGCCTTGCACTCCTCGATCGAATATTTAGCCTCATCCTTGCAGAATTCATAATCAACAAAATCCATGCTGAGATTTCCGCTGTAGTCCGTAATCGGAGAGATATCATCGAAAGCTTCTCTTAATCCTTCCTTTATAAACCAATCATAGGAAGATTTCTGAACGTCAATGAGATTTGGCATCTCTATAACGTCGTTCTGTCTCTGGAAGCTCATACGCATGCTCTTACCGTTGTAAACCGGACGTATTCTGTTCTTTTCCATCTAACGTTTCACCCCGTTCTGTAAAATCGACAATATGTTACTCATGATAAAAGGGCACAAAAAGCCCATGTCACCATGATAAAGCATTCTACATGATAACACAGGCTTTTTGCAAAGTCAATAACAAAATTATTAATTTTTTGTCTTCATGTGAAGTTTATTCAATACATGTGCGAATCTATTTCACACAAAGACAAATGCTGCAGTACGCCACAACTGCATAAGCTGTCGTGTGTATTGCAGCATTCATTTATAAAAGCTTTAGTTCAAGCGGTTAAATTACTTAAGAGTAACCTTTGCTCCAACCTCATCAAGCTTCTTCTGGATGTCCTCAGCTGTAGCCTTGTCAGCATCCTCTTTGAGCATCTTAGGAGCGTTATCAACGAGATCCTTAGCTTCCTTAAGTCCGAGACCAGTTACCTCACGAACAACCTTGATAACCTTAACCTTGTTAGGACCTACTTCTGTAAGCTCTACGTTGAACTCTGTCTTCTCTTCAGCTGCTGCGCCTGCGCCAGCACCTGCTGCTGCAACAACAACGCCTGCTGCTGCAGAAACGCCGAACTCTTCCTCACAAGCCTTAACGAGATCGTTAAGCTCAAGAACTGTTAAACCTTTAATAGCCTCAATGATTTCTTCCTTAGTCATTGTAATTTCCTCCATTTAATTTTTTCGTTTTAATAGATAAATTTTAGTCGTAAATTTGTCTTCTGCCAGTGATTATTCTGCAGCAGGTGCTTCAGCAGCAGCTTCAGGCTGCTTCTCTGCAATCTGCTTGATAACACGAGCGAAGTTTGTAATAGGTGACTGCATGCTTCCAAGAAGTCTTGAGAGAAGTACTTCTCTTGAAGGGATCTGAGAAAGCTCCTTAACACCATTTACATCGTAGAATGTTCCTTCTACAACAGCGCCCTTTACTTCGAGCTTATCAGCCTTCTTTGCGAACTCACAGATGATTCTTGCCGGAGCAGTAACATCTTCAGTTGCAAGAGCGAGTGCAGACGGTCCGTCTAACAGAGAATCAAGCTGTGCAAAATCTGTTCCCTCGAATGCGCGCTTCATCATTGTGTTCTTATAAACCTTATAAGTAACACCTGCCTCACGAAGCTGCTTTCTGAGCTCAGTATCCTGCTCAACTGTAAGTCCACGGTAGTCAACAAGAAGTGCAGCCTTGGCATCTTTAGCCTTAGCCATGATCTCTTCAACTACAGGTGCTTTGATTTCAACTTTTGCCATGTTCCAGTTTTACCTCCTTACGAAATGATAGCCGAAAGATGACAGAAACAAAAAACTCTGCCACCGAAGTGACAGAGTACTAAAGTCAATCAAACTTTTTATCTCCTCGGCAGGCGTTTTCAACTTATGCCTTGCGGCACCTGCTGTCTTCGGCCGGTTTGTTTTACAAACCTTAAGCACTATAACACAGCCCTGCCGAGAATGTCAAGTCTTTTTTTATTTTGCTTTTACTCTAAGTGTAAATGCCTTACCTGTATCTGATGTTCTGTATACAAATGAATATGTACCGGCTGCGGTCGGTGTGAATGTAAGTGCATTACCATTGTTATCGTATGAGATAGTTCCGTTCTTTACAGCCTTCTTATTTGGTGTTGTGCTGTGCGGGAACTCCTCAAGATATGAATAGTAATAATATCTTCTGATGAAACCTGACTTCTGCACCTTATATGCTGCAAAAACTGTATGTCCAACAAGAGAGTTGAGCTTCTGAAGATCAACCTTTGAATTAACATCTACTGTTACTGTAGCGCTTGTCTTGAAGCTCTTGCTGTTTGGAATAAATCCAACACTTGTGATCTTCTTGCCGGCAATAAGTGTGAACTTCTCTGTTACATTATTATATGTAACTGCAAGTGTTGCATATGAAACATTGTTTGCTGAAACATTTTCATCGCCATATGCATTTGCATTCTTGCTGAGTGAAACAGTTGACTTCTTAACTGAGAAGTTTGTTGTATCACCTCCGACGATAGTGTATGTTGCTGACTTATCAGCACCCTTGATCTTCTTTCCGTTTGCATCTACGATCTTGAACTTAAGCTTTGTGCCCTTGCCCATAATGAATGAAGCTTCATCACCATATTTGCTGTTCTTTGCACTGATGTAGAAAGCATTTGATGAAGCAGAATTAGCAGAAGTTGTTGTGTCTTCTACAACAGACTCAACATCTACAGCATCCTCAGAAACTGCATTTTCTGAAACCTCGTTTTCTGAAACTTCATTCTCTGATACCTCAGCGGCTTCTTCTGCTACAGCTTCCTCTGTTGCAGCCTCTTCTGTTGAAACCTCTTCAACTGCAGCTTCAGAAACTGTGTTCTCAGCAGCTCCTACCGCTGTGAGTGAACTGAATGCGAGTGCTGTGCAAAGCATTACAGCAATTAACTTCTTTTTCATCTTTTTATAACTCCTCCTTGTATTTTAATTAAACAATCAACTTATTTACTAAGTTTTCTCGGATTATTTTATTTTATCACATCGATTGTTCTAATTAAAGTACATCGGTAAATGTGGACAAAAAAAATGTATTCACATTTTCTTGTATACACTGAGAGTTATCAATCTGTCACTTTGATTTTTATCTTAAATTTCTTTCTTGTTCCCGGGCTTGTTATCCTGAAGATATAGCTGCCCTTCTTAGAAGGCGTAAAGGTCAGCGGATTACCGTCCGAATCTTCTTTGATCATTTCGTTTTTAGAGGCTTTAGCCGGAATTTTAAGGGAATATCCTAAACTGTCAGCACTTCCAAGTGACGTATAATCCTTTCCGGATTTAAGCCAGTACTCCACAGAACAACCGGCAAGGTTCTCAATGCTGTCCATGCTGACTGCATTTCCAACAGAGACCGTCCTTGTTATACTCCTTTTTAATTTATTTCCTGAAAAATAGCCCGCTGCCTTGATCTTTCCAAGAGCTATGAATTTAAGCCTGACTTTCTCTCCGTTATAGCTCACAGTCACCCAGGCTGTATCCGCAGATGCAATTTTATCGGAAGCCGATGAATAGGCAGTGGCATCCTTACTGCACTTAAGTGTTTTATTCGAAATAGTAAAAGATGAACTTCCTGCAACAGTGTAGGTTGCCGCATTTTTCTTATTTGCGGCCTTTATCTTTTTACCATTGGAATCCGTTATCACGAGTTTTTCTTTCTTCCCGGCTGTAATCCAGTAAGTTCCACCATTTGTGACTGTTTTATCTTTAAGCTTCACATAAAACGAAGGGGCCGTATACGAGGCAGTACTTGCCAATGCCTTTTCCGCATCGACACAGCCTGTTACAGAGCCTCCGGTAGACGAGCACGAGTAGGTTTTTCCATCAGTTGAAGAAAGTATCCTGCTCATGACAGTCTTTGAAGCCGTACTTGAATTCGCCGACATCAGCTCCTGATCAGCGCTGTAGACAAGTGCTGCAACACCTGCAACCACCGGTGCTGCCATCGAAGTTCCGCTAAGATCCTTTGCGCTGGATGTCGGAACAGTTGAATATATATTGGTTCCCGGAGCTGCTATATCAACGTAAGCGCCATAGTTTGAATAGCTTGCAAGGACCGTATCATCCGCAGCGTGGTCCCCTGCTTTTTCACCGATCGCTGCTACCGCTATAACATTGTCACAGGCCGCAGGGTAATAAACTGCATCATTTCCTGAATTTCCGGCAGCCACTGTAACTACCGCACCGGAATCAACCGCATCATCTATAGCTTCCTGAAGCAGCTCTTCTGTGCTCTGGGTTATAGAAGATGTACCGATACTCATGTTTATGACATCCACCCCCTGGGCCGCAGACCACTTTATAGCCTTTATCACAGAACTCAGCAACAAACTTCCGTTTGAACTGGCTATTTTTACAAGATACAGATCACAGTCAGGCGCAACACCCGTACCGAGAAGATCATTATTGCTGACCGCGCCGATTATGCCTGCCACATGTGTTCCATGACTGCTGTTAGTGATATTTGAAGAAACTGATACATCATCGCTTCCATCTGCTGCATTATAGGTAGCAGCCACATTATCGGCCAGATCTTCATGGTCTGCCTGGAAACAGTTATCAATCACGGCCACCTTCACGCCTGTGCCATTTGAAACATCCCACGCCTCTTCAGAATTGATTTTTTCATGAAACCACTGATAGCTATAGTCAGGATCAGAAGACGTTGCCTGGACCTCAGCCTCCTCTGACTCACTAAGTGCTTCTAAAATATCTCCTCCATCCATGTAATCATCAGTTTCCACAAAGAAATCCGGATAGATCGGAGTTTTAACCGACATCGTACTGACTGCATCTTCAAGCTTATCCTCGACAGAGCCATCAAAGCTTATCACTCCGACTCCTGAATCAAAGCTTTCGAGCTCTGCTCCATAATCATCAGCGATTTCTCTCGCCTCAGTTTCAGAATCCGCTTCAAAAAAAGCCGAACCTGATGAATAATCTTTTCCTTCGGTATATGAATTCAGACTCTGCAGCTCATTCTCCATGGTTTCTGCTGCCATGCATTCAAACTCCGCATCCTTAATTTCTTCTGCATTTCCCGGTACACTCAGGCTAAAAATAAGAGCTGTACAAAGAAGAAGTGATAAACCTTTTCTTTTCATCATATATCCTTTCTTATAAATTTATGCTCGATCATGCCGTAATGGCATCAAATTTTCTTATGATTTATTTTAGCCTACAAAAAAAGAGAAGTCCACACAAGTGAACTTCTCTAAAATTTCTTTATTTTGCTGTAAGTGTTACCGTAAAGGATTTTCCTGAACCATCAAGTGCTTTGCACTTAAATTTATACTTTCCTGCCTTTGTCGGTGTGAACTCTGTAATACTTCCGTATGTGTTATATACAACTGACGAATTTTTCAGAGTCTTTTTATTGGTTGTTGTGATAAATCCAAGCGAATCAGCCGTTCCTGTTGGATAATATGTCATAATAGTGCCTTGTTTCTGTCTCTTGTAGCACATATAAATATTTGTACCTGTAAGTTTACTGAGGCTTGAAAGATCAACCGGGCTGTTAAGAGAAACCGTCTTATTATATGACTTAACAAACTTTCTGCCTGAAATATACCCAAAATACTTTGTTGCCGGGATAGTAACTCCGCCGATCTTAAGGCTCTTTCCATTGTAAGAAGCTGTGAGTACGAGAGATGTATTCTCGGCAGTCTTCTTGTTGACCTTAAGTTTACCGTTTTTCATTGTAACAGTATTTACTGAAGTACTGATGCCCCATTCAACATCTTTCTTTTTAATTCCCTTGATCTTATTTCCGTTCTCATCACAAACAGTGAACTTAAGTGTCTTACCGATCGCTACCGGAATAATTCCGCCTGCTGATGTGATCATTCCTGTGTTAGCTTTGATATAGAAATTATTAACAGCTGCAGCTGCATCAATACATCCTGTTACAGAATGGCTTCCGTATGTGTATGTACGTCCGTCTGTTGAATTAATAACTTTACTTGAAACTGCTGTGGATGCAGAAGAAGAATTACTTCCTGCAAGACCCTTTGACTGATATACAAGTGCTGCAACGCCTGCAACTACCGGGCTTGCCATTGATGTTCCTGACAACGATGCATACTGACCCTTCATGTATGTTGAATAGATCTCTCCACCCGGAGCCGCAACATCTACTGTACTTCCATAATTTGAAAAATATGAAAGTGTTCCGTCTGAATCTGTTGAAGCAACTGAGATTACATTATCAAGTGATGCAGGATAAGCCGGGTATGAAGTACTATCATTGCCGGCAGATGCTACAACTGTGACACCATCCTTTGCAAGATTATCCATGTACTTCTGATACTGCTCTTTAACCTTAGAGCTAAGCGCATATCCTCCAATACTTATGTTAACTACATCAACATTCCATTTCTTACCTTCACCTGATGTAAGATACTCAAGTGCACGGAAAATATTTGCAAGCTCTACGCCTCTGGCATTTGTAACCTTGAGCATATAGATTGACGCATCAGGTGCAACTCCGCATCCGCCAAGCTTATTATCGGCATCAGCTGCGATGATTCCTGAAACATGTGTACCATGTCCCACTTCATCTTCAACACTGTTCTTAGATGTTGAACCTGTAATGGCATCATACTGTCCGGCAAGCTTATCAGCAAGATCTTCATGATCCACATCGATACCTGTATCAATAACAGCTACCTTTACGCCCTTACCTGTTGCAGTATCCCATGCTTCGGTATCATTAATATAGCTGTGGTGCCACTGCTTACTGTAAGCCGGATCGTTTCTTGAAACTGAAAGTAAACTCTCATCAAAGAGACTTGATTCAAAATTATCTACATACTCAGCCTCTGTTCCATCAACCTCACTGATGTAGTTTACATATACTCTTGTATTTGCACTCTGGCTTGAAAGACTGCTTTCCATTGCAGTTTCAACATTCTCGCCTTCGAACTTAAGGATTCCAATACCTTCAACAAAGGACTCAAGCTCTGCATCATAAGAAGCAGCTACCTTCTCTGCCTCCTCCTGACTGTCTGCATAGAAAAAGGCTTCATCTTCGACATAGTCAACTCCGGCTTCAAGAGTACTCAGACTCTCAATCTCAGCCTCTACGTCTGATTTTACTTCGGCGAGCTCAACAGACGGCTCCTCTTCAGCTGCTGCGTTTACGCTTACTTCATTTTCAGCAGTTGTCTCATTAACGCTTACTGTAGTTTCTGCTGCAAATGACGTAAACTGCGTCGTAAATACCATTGATGCCGAAAGGATCAACGCCAGTGCTTTTTTCTTTCTCATCTTCATAACCTCTCTAAAACATGTGTACAATTTTTCGAACAAAAATATCTTAACATAGCTGAAATGTATTAGTAAAGGTACATTTGTAAATATACATTTACGGATGTATACAGCAAATTTGTATACAGTTTTTTATATAGCCGCAAAAAAGAGTCGAAGCCTTCAAACGGCTTCGACTCAACTTTTCAGGCGATCAGTATTCTGCTGTTCCTGTATAATTTCCTGTAAATATAATGTTCTGTGACAATGTGTCGACACCATACATTGTCTTTTTTACTTTTTTTCCATTTACCTTTACTGACTTGACATTACCCTTACTGTTCACCGCAACAGATACTGTTCCCTTTGAAACAGGATACGGATAGATCTCAACACTAAGGCTCGTTCCTTTGAACTGGGCATTTATCGTCTTATCCGAAGTATCGAGTTTTTTGATAGTAACAGTTGCATTTCCGGCATTTTTGCCATTCCCTATCTTTGCACGTTTAACACTGTATGTCTGACCATTATAACTTACCGACAAATTTAGATCCTTCAGTTTAAGCTTCTTTCCGGTAAAGTAGATTCCCGTATAATAGTTGGCAGTTCCGCCATTGCCAAGCTGAACATCTTCTTTCTCCGGCTCAAACGGTGTAGTAACAACCTCTGAAGAATTACCATCTGTTCCCGAACCACTGCCTGAGGAATCATTTCCTGGTGTGTCATCTTCCGATGGTGTATCATTTCCCGATGGAGTATCATTTCCTGCCGGTGTATCGTTTCCTGCCGGTGTGTCATTTCCCGATGGTGTGTCTTCATCCTCCGATGTGTCATTTTCCTCGGAAGCAGCTCTCTGCTTTTCTTCGTAATCACTTTCATAATCACGTTCACCGACAGCATATTGAACAGCCTTAAGGGCATCGATCTTTCCCAGCACCTGACGCGAACCGTACTTATACTCAGCACCGTCAGTCGACAATTCGATGATCTTAGTAACTGCATCTACCGTATCTGAGTTTTTATTCTCCCTGAAGCTGCTGTTAGCCGCATATACAAGCCCTGCAACTCCGGCAACCATCGGGCTTGCGACCGAAGTTCCGCTAAGATCTGTATATCCATTATTCAGATACGTTGAATAGATAGCGACTCCAGGTGCGCCTATGTCAACCCAGTCACCAAAATTCGAGGTTGATGACAGCTTTCCGGTACCTGCAATATTCGCAACTGCTATAACATGATCCAGCGCTGCCGGATAACACTTATCTGAAGTTGCGTAATTTCCCGCTGCCGCCACTATAATCACACCGTTTTCGTAAGCGTAATCTATGGCATTTATCATTATCGCCTTAGTAGAGTCATCCAGATCCGACATCGTTCCAAGGCTTACATTAATGACGTCAGCCCCGTAATCCACTGCGTCATATATTCCACTGACCATTGTCGCTATAGTTATGCCGCCCGAATTACCAACAGCTTCAATGAGCAGATTAGCCTCAGGCGCTACACCACAGCCTCCAAGTCCATTGTTGCAGACTGCTCCTGCCACGCCGGCCACATGTGTTCCATGACCGCTTATGTCATACGCCGAGCTCATGTTGCTCGGGGTATAGCCCGCAGCTGTTATATTATCTGAAAGATCCTCATGGTCAAGGTATGCACCTGTGTCCACTATGGCTATGTTAGCCCCTTCTCCCATTGTATATTCCCATGCATCGGAGCTGTTTATACTTTCATGAAACCACTGTCTTGTAAGCTTCGGATCATCCGGTAAAGTTGTTTCAGTACACAGATCACAGTAATAATTGGGATAGATCATAGAATTCACACTCTGCTCTCGGGACTTTTCTTCCATGACCTCACTGACGTCCCTTCCCAAATCTACTATAACGACCCCACTCTTATAGCTTACAATATCCGCATCATACTGCTCTGCCACAGACTCTGCCTGATACTCATTTTCCGCTATGAAAAATGCCTCTTCAGGCACATAATCAGTTCCTTTTTCAAGTTTCCCAAGGCTTTCTGCTGTCTGCTGAAGTGCAAGTCTTATCTCAGACTGAGTTTTAGGGACTGTATACTCCTCTACCTTATCAGATCCGGCCTCTGAAACTTCATCTACAACTTCACTAACGCCTTCATTTACCGCCTCTTCGACTTCCATTGCCCATACCGGAAGCGACGAGGTCACAAGCGCCACTGCAATGACCACGGCTATAAAATTTTTCTTCTTCATCTTTTACATACCTTCTTACTGCGTTATAATCAGATTGTGCGTTATCTCAATCATTTTTTCTATATACGATTGTATTCATTTGTAAGCACATTCCTATACATTGTACCCACTTTAAGTATACCTGTTATAACCCCCTAAAAGGGTTCTTTTTCGTATACATCAATTACACGGAGGTCTTAATGAAAAAGGGTTTAATAATCTTACCTGTACTCGCTTTAGCACTGACTGCATGTGCCTCGCCGGGAGCTAAAAAAGATGATTCACAAAGCAGTGTCGTAAATGTCACCTGGGAGTCAAACGAAGCTGATGATGATTCCGACGCGATCGTGATCGGAACGACTGAAGCAAAGGAATCAAGCGAAGCCGTCGCTTCAGAAGAAGCTTCCACAACAGTTCCTGAAGAGGGCGGCGAGATCACACTTGCCTTTTGCGGAGATATGGATTTCGACGACAGATACACAAATATGATCGCACTTCGCTCACGCTCCAACGGAATTTTAGACTGCATCGATTCTTCACTTGTGGAGCGCATGAGAAATGCTGATATCTGTATGGTGAATAACGAATTTCCTTATTCCGACAGAGGTACACCTCTCCAGAATAAAAAATTCACCTTCCGCGCAAAGCCCGAAACCGCTGAATTCTTAAATGAACTTGGAGTTGATATCGTATCTCTTGCCAATAATCACGCTTATGATTACGGAAGTGATGCACTTCTTGATACCTTTGATACGCTCACCTCATATAACGTCAAGTATGTCGGAGCCGGCAAAAACCTCGCCGAGGCAATGACGCCACAGTATTTCAGCATTAATGGAAATATTGTATCCATAGTAGCGGCTACGCAGATAGAACGAAGCCTTCCGCCGGATACTGTCGAGGCCACCGAAACTACTCCCGGTGTATTAAGGACACTCGATCCGGAGAAATTTGTAAGCGTTATAAGCGAAGCAAAGTCAAAGAGTGATGTATGTATCGTCTTTGTTCACTGGGGTTCTGAAAATGTCTCAGAATACGAGGCCTCACAGAAAGAGCTTGCCCAGGCATACGTAAATGCCGGTGCCGACCTCATAATAGGCGCTCATCCACATGTTCTTCAGGGTATCGAGTACATAAACGATGTGCCTGTTTTTTATAGTCTCGGAAATTTCTGGTTTAACTCAAAGAATCTCGACAACTGTCTTGTAGAAGTAAAGATCAATAAAAACGCTCTTGAATCTTTACAGTTCATCCCATGTCGTCAGCACGACTGTAAGACAGAAGAAATGAAAAAGGGAACAACTCAGGATTACGAACGTATCCTTGCTGATATGCGTGAAAATTCCGCATGGAATGTAAATATCGACGAAAACGGATATGTTTCGGAAAAGTAAATAAACATTAAAAGGCGGAGCCCGTTAAAGGCTCCGCCCTGTTTTTTTATCTTATTGCTGTACTGCTTCAACAATTGCCGGAAGTAACTGCTTCTTTCTCGAAACAACACCTTCGAGAATAGCTGAACCATCCTGCTTTGCATTTACATGAAAAGCATTTTCAAGCACATTCGAAGCGCTTTCACCGACACTCATAACCTCTGAAGATTCAGTAAGAATGTTGGTAAGCATGAAGAATACCATATCAAAGCCCTTATCAAGCTCCTTTGCGAATTCAGGCTGAATTCTTGTCTTGATCTCATCGAGCTCCTCCGCTCCCATGGCATTGACCTGACCGATTCCTACAGTCTTATCATTGATAGAGAACTTCTTGAAGTCCATGTGGATGATCTCATCAGGAGTCTTTGAAGTAAGGTTGCTTCCTGCTCTGAACATTGCTCTTGCAAATTTCTCCTCATCGATGCCTGCAATGATAGCCAGTGCTCTTCCTGCTTCACGATCGATGTCTGTGCAGGTAGGTGATCTATATAAAAGTGTATCAGAAAGAATAGCTGAGCAAAGAAGACCTGCTGTCTGCTTGTCGATCTCAATAGCATTTTCGCAGTACATTATGTAAACTATAGTCGCTGTACTTCCAAGCGGCTGGTTTCTGAAATATACCGGAGCTACTGTTTCAACAGAGCCGAGTCTGTGGTGGTCAATGATCTCTAAAAGTTCTGCCTCTTCGATACCATTAACAGCCTGACTTCTCTCGTTATGATCCACAAGAATGATCTTTTTCTTCTTCGCACCGAGGAAGTTACGACGTGAGATCATTCCAACATAATTGTCATTTTCATCAAGTACAGGGAAATAGCGGTGGTGTACCTGTGCCATAACGTGCTTGATGTCCTCAATATAATCATCCATCTGGAATGTTACCAGATCGCTCTCCTTCATGAAGTACGAGATTGGAAGACTCTGATTGATAAGTCTTGCGACTGTAAATGTATCATGAGGAGTGCTGATTATCTTACAATTATGCTCTTCTGCCTGCTTCGCGATGGTCTTTGTGACATCAGCGCCTTCGCAGACAACGAGACAGCTTGCTCCCATTTCGATAGCGCAAAGCTGCATCTCATAACGATTTCCAAGGATAACAACATCGCCCTCTTTAATGAGCTCTTCCATCATCTCAGGATTACCTGCGGCGATAACTACTTTACCCTTATCAGCAGATGAGTTTATGTCACCGATGAGCATTTTTCCGTCTAATGACTCAACGATATTGTAGTAGCTTGTACGCGCCAGTGAAAGAATGTTGGAATCGTAGATGTCCATGTAAGAGCCAACGATATCTCCCATTGAGATAACACCTATAAGGTGCTCATCAACAGTAACAGGAAGTGTAACAACGTTGTTATCTTTCATTGCCTGCCATGCTGTCTTAAGTGATGAATCCTTGGAAAGTCCCTTGATCTCACGAATTTCCATGTCACGCACCTGAGTGCGCACATCTCTAAGGAATGTCGGCGGATTAACGCCGAATTCCTTAAGCACAAATGTTGTTTCCTCGTTAAGATGTCCTGCTCTTGCCGGTTCGTGGTCCTCGCCGGTCAGGATCTTTTTAAGTCTTGCATACGCGATAGCTGCGCATATTGAATCCGTGTCAGGATTTTTATGACCAACCACATATACAGGTCTTTTCTTTACTTCCATTAATTTCCTCTCAGTCCAATGAATCTATAAGTTCAAGGCTGTGCTCATTATTCATGCGATTGCATATCTCAATAAACTTATCAAGAGGAACATTCTGAAGCTTCTTGTTTCCACCACGAAGGTTTATAGAAACAGTCTGCTGCTCTGCCTCCTGATCTCCGAGAACGATAATGTACGGATCCTTGAAAAGCTTATATTCTTTGATTTTTTCTTTCATATTCTTGTCAGAGTAATCAACTTCATAACGGATATGATTCTTTGCAAGAATACCTGCTACTTTACGAGCATAGTCATTATGCTCTGTACGAATCGGAACGATACCTACCTGTACCGGTGAAAGCCAGAACGGGAATGCGCCCTTGAAGTTCTCGATGAGGATTCCGATGAATCTCTCGAATGAACCGAAGATAGCACGATGAATAACTACAGGCTCTGTAGGTACTCCATCCGGTCCTGTGTAAGTAAGTCCGAAGTTGTGTGGAAGCTGGAAATCAAGCTGAATTGTTCCAACCTGCCACTCACGTCCAAGAGCATCCTTCATCTGAAGGTCGATCTTTGGTCCGTAGAATGCGCCGTCACCTTCGTTGATCTCGTAACCGCCTTCTCCATACTTCTTATTGAGTATGCTCTTAAGAGCTGCTTCTGCATGATTCCATGACTCGATGTCACCCATAAAGTCATCAGGACGTGTAGAAAGCTCTGCTCTGTATGTAAGGCCAAATGTAGAATAGATCTGGTCTGCAATGTCCATTACATCACGGATCTCATCCTCGATCTGAGACTCCATTACGAATGTATGATCATCATCCTGACGGAACTCCTGAACACGGAAAAGTCCGTTAAGTGCACCGGATCTTTCCTTTCTGTGAATTACGTCTGTCTCAGAGTAACGGATCGGAAGATCCTTATAAGAACGAAGTCTGCTCTTAAATGTGAGCATGGCATTCGGGCAGTTCATAGGCTTGGCAGCCATTGTGTCATTAGCATCAATATCCCAGTCCGTACCAGGTACGATGAACATATTATTTACATAATGAGCCCAGTGACCTGAGATAAGCCAAAGCTTTTTATTGTTGATAACAGGAGCTGAAATCTCCTGATAATCATGAAGATCATGGATCTCTCTCCAGAAGTTGAGAAGTACGTTGTACATCTTCCAGCCTCTAGGAAGCCAGTATGGCATACCCGGTGCTGTCTCATTGAACATGAAGAGCTGAAGATCCGGGCCGAGTTTCTTATGGTCTCTCTCCTGAGCCTCTTTAAGAAGGTTGAGGTGAGCCTTAAGAGCCGCCTTGTCAGGGAATGCATAAAGATAAATTCTCTGCATGTGATCTCTCTTTTCGTCACCTCTCCAGTAAGAAGCTGACGCAGACTTAACCTTGAAAGCAGCACCAAAAAGATCTGCAGAATTCTCAACGTGAGGTCCACGGCAAAGATCTACATAATCCTCACCTGTGTAGTAGATAGTGATCTTCTCATCCTCCGGAAGATCATTGATGAGCTCAGTCTTGAATTTCTGATCCTTAAAGATCTCAAGAGCTTCACTTCTGGAAACCTCTTTAACGGTCCAGTCCTCTCTTCTCTTGATGATCTCATTCATCTTATCTTCAATGGTTTTATAGTCATCCTCCGTGATAGTTCGCGGAAGCACGAAATCATAATAGCATCCATCATCGATCTGAGGTCCAATAGAATACTGAACATTTTCTTTGCCGAAAATCTCAATGACAGCTTTTGCAAGAATGTGTGCCAATGAATGGCGGTAGCGGTCTAAAAACTCTTCCTTCATTTCCTTATCCTTTCTGATGCTAAAGTTTCAGAGTTAGTATAACAAATATAAAAGACTTCGCAAATTCTTTTTTGAGTAAGCCTAATATAACGTTTCACAATCGAAAAAACCGTATTTTTTGGCTTTTCGATAATACAGATATTAAACTCATTGCAAAAACTTTTCAAGTTCTGTAATGAGTTGTTCCTGAGATTTGATCTGAATAGATTTCATTCCATAGTTGATCGCACCCTTGACATTTTCTTCTCTGTCGTCAAAGAAAATACTCTCTTTCGGATTTAAGTCATACTTTTTACAAAGTGCATCATAGATCGCCTCATCAGGCTTTGACTTTTTTATCATATAAGAGACCATAGCCCCATCGATATCATGCATAAAATCTGCGTATTCTGTATGTACCTTATAGAAATATTCCGGATAGTTGGAAAGGAGAAAAATCCCGTAACCACGCTCTTTGAGAGCATGTACAAGCCTCCACACAGCAGGTCTCGGAACATGCATATATTCCGGATGGCTTATGAACCACCTGATAGCTTCTGCATCCTCCGGATGTTTATCTGAAAGCGCTTTGATTATCTCTTCATCAGACTTTATCCCAAGGTCAAAAATATGCCAGATCTGCTCCGGATCGTTGAACATTTCGTCTCCAACTCTTTCTGCGGTTTTTTCATCAAGTCCATAGTCCATGAGCATATTTTTCCATCTGTAACTAAAGAGAACTTCTCCTATATCAAAGACAATATTTCTGATTCCTTCATTCATAACGTTTCATCTCCTCTTTTTTTATAAAAAATTACGGTATTTTCTCGATCAATATTTTTTTCATCCGTCATGGTGTACAAACAAATCAACGTCAATGTATACTTTTCTCTACAAAGCATGTACGAACAGTGTACAATGCATTCTATGCTTTAATGTAATTTCAATCTAAGAAAAATGCCCAGAGCAATACTCCGGGCAAATTATTCTTATTTTATTAATTTATCTATCTCATTTTGTGCAAGATTTTCACCGATTATGATAAGACACGCTCGTTCTGTATGAACCACCGAGAGCTTTACCTCATTTCTGTCGGCATTTACCTCTGTAAAGCCCTCCTCAGTCTTCACAAAGCCCTTAACGCGGATGACATGCCCACACTCTTCCGAAGAAAGCACAGCTTTTACTCTTTTTTCTATCTCAGCTTCCGGTATCTCGATATCGAAATAAAAAACAGAATTATACTCATTCTGCCTGTCAAGCGGAAGCTTCATCATGTCAGAATGTACATACTCTGCACGAATGACCTTTCTGAAATCCGCATCTTCGAACTCTTCCCATGGCTTCGCAAGAGTATTTCTGAGCTTTATCTCCCTCTTGCAATTGAACTTCTTAAGAGAAGAATTCACGTGCTCGAGCACGCCTTCGATATCCGCTTCCGTTCTGCCCTCAGTTTTACTGAAAAGCAGTATCCCCGCATCTGCGGCCTGACTTGCTAGCATATATTCCGACTGCTCTGAAAGATTTTTATCAAGCCCGGAATCCACAATGGTTATAACACTTCCGATACTATACCACTGATCAAGAGGTTCTTCATAAAGTACGTCAAAGAACTCATCTGCATCAAAAACACCTGATGGCTCGATCAAGATCCTGTCATAATCCTTCATTCCCATGGCGATGAGCTTTGTCTTAAAACGGCGTCTGTGAGCTTCGTAACCGTCACCGCCGATGACCATTTCGATATCGCAGCCCTTGTCTTCAAGCTCTTTCAAAAGGACTCTGTCGATATTGATCGCGCCAAAATCATTTTCAAGGATACAGAGTTTTTCTCCCTGCTCCATGAGATACTCTGCATATTTTTTTATAAATGAGGTTTTTCCTGCTCCGAGAAAGCCTGTAATAAGATCGATCTTTTTCATATCAGCGTCTTCCCATGCCGCAGCCCTGACGTACAGAGCCTTCGTCCTCAGGCATCTCTGCCTGATAATTTGCATTGTATTCCATGTTTATCTGGCTTATCTCTTTCTTTCCATCGATATAATCCTTGAAATAATCCATAAGATCGATTCCGCAGGTCTCGCAGGCATCGGCCTCTTCCCACTCTTTTATAAGAGCGATCCTCTCTGCTACTGTTGTATCTTTGATAAGAGTACTTTTCATATCAGATCCTTTCTGGATGAATTCAAACTCATCCATTAACTCTTTTTATAACCTCAAGATAAGAATATTTCTTTGTCACAGTGGGCTCGACCATGGCGCCCTCGCCCCATTCATTCCAGGCATTTAAGTAAACAAAGTCATTTTTCCTGCCTTCAACCTTTGCCTTAAGCGCTCTGAGCGTCTTTTCAAAGATATCCGGAGAGGCTCCTGTGTAGACAAGGCCCTTGTAATCACGTCTGGGCGTATTGTCCCACTCGGCGATAATTCCCGGAAACTCATTTTCCTCATAATCTCTACTGGCAATATTTTCCAGTATCCATTTGATCGGTATACGCCTTTCGAGAATTTTATGCTTTCGAATCATATTAAGGCCATGTCTGAAAGCAGTTGCAAAATTATATCTTGCCTTGTAAACTCTGCTGAAATTGTGCTTAAGAGTGCGCCCCGGCTCGAAATTATACCATGCATCCAGAAGCTCTCTTCTGCTCTCGTTCTGCTGAGCGGTGTTTCCGCCGACAAAGAAAACTCCGTCGAAGCCCTCTTCCTTCGCACGCTTATTAAAGTAAGCCGTCATTTCTTTGAGCTTAACTATATCATGAGTCCTGTAAATATTAAACACCGGTCTGTTGCCGATCTTGATGTATCGCGGGTCCTTGAAGAATTTAAGGCAATAGTTAAAATGTGCCTCCCATTCCTTTTCTTCACCGTACTCCTGCTTCATCAGAACATTTTCCTGCAGTCCGTACCAGGTTCTGGTCCAGGTCTCATTTGCCCAGGCAATGCAGTATTTAAGGTCGATCTCCGGATGAGCCAGAAGTATCTCCATCGGCTTTTCCATGAGCTGATGCCCTGTAAACCAGTACTGATAGATTGCAAAGCCATAAACCCCATACTTCTTTGCAAGCTCCGCCTGACGCGTCCAGGTCTCCACTCCCTGCTTTACAAGGTCATAATATCCATCCAGCGGGATCTGCGG
This sequence comes from Lachnospiraceae bacterium, assembly GCA_024692715.1. Classification (GTDB taxonomy): domain Bacteria; phylum Bacillota; class Clostridia; order Lachnospirales; family Lachnospiraceae; genus NK4A144. The sequence goes on along the minus strand of JAILMH010000042.1, from coordinate 16,230 downwards.
CTGCTCATGTCCATTAAAAAGAGGCTTTGCGCGTTTCACCGCAGTCCACTCCGTATATCCCTTTCCCCACCATTCATCATTTTCAGGGAATGAATGATATTGGGGAAGATAAAGCGCTATAACCTTCATTTACTTCCCTCCGCCTTAGCTGCCTCTCCGGCAATTGAACCGATGGCATAGTAAAAGATCGGAACAGAAAGTGCAAAGGACATAACATTTGAACCTATCGCAGTAAGAAGAGTTATAACGATAAGGCCGATCTCAGGCGCACATTCATGCAGATTCTTAAAGCCCTTCTTCAAGGCAAGGAGCATCAGAAATACGAAAAGCGCTGTACCGATTATTCCCATTTCGCAGTAAAGCTTTGCTATTCCGCCGTCAGCTATCATGTGCTCCGTGAAACCGTTTGCCCTGTGTCCGTTCGCACCGAGGCCATTGCCGAGCCATTTATTTGCCATATTATTAGCCGCGCCTACCCACTGGTCTGAACGCTGTCCGATGGCTCCCGGCAGTGAAACAAGACGATAGTAGACCTTCATGAAAGCTCCGTGAAATACCACAAGAAGTCCCACAAAGCCCGCTGCGAAAATTCCGGCTTCAATCTTAAAGAGCTTCATCGGAAGCATCTTAAAGGTAAAAAATATCAGATAATTCATGTAGAGAAGAACGATCAGCGCAACGACCATCGAAGCTCTCTGATTGCTCATGAAAGCAAGGAAACAGTCTATAAAGAAAAGAAGCTTAAACTTCTTACCGTTTGACTGAATGATAAAATAAGCACTTCCAAGCATTGCTGCCACAGAAAGATATCCTGTAAGCGTGGAACCTATGACAGAAAACATTCTCACTCTCATTGTCGAAACATCAGCCTTTGAAATATATCCAAGTCTGAAAAGATATTTAATATAGAACTCTGGTGCTGTGATATAGAGCAAAAGTCCGAGCAAGCCTATAAAGGTCACAGCATAGACAAAGAATTTATAAAATCTTTCCTTGTCCTCACTCGCAGCACTTCTTCCCGAAAAATAAAAGATCATCGGAAGGGCTGTTGTGAAAAGTTCTCCGGCATACACCCCGAACGGAATTCCAAAGGAAACCGTCCATATCCCGGATAAAACATTATAAATAAGCCATTCCGCCATGATAATATCCATGGTCCGCTTCTCCTTAAGGCAGGCAAATCGTCCGCCTAAAGCCAGTGCCGCAGTTACAAGCAGCAAAAGCCATGCGGAGACCATACCCGGGTGAATAAGGTCCAATGATATAAGTGTTGCCGCATAAACCAGCATTATAGCCGGATAATAAACATATGTAACATCTAACTCTTTTAATCGCTGCATAATACTCTCACAATCTTTGCATAGGCATTTTCATGCTCTGTATTGTCTTCAACTGCTGAAACAGGCGAAAGCTTTCCTTCGAGAACCGCTTTCATATACTTTGCAAGCTCCGCCGCATCAAAAGCATCAAAAAATCTTGCATTTTTATATTCTCCAAGAACTTCCCTCGTAAAAGGCATATCCGCTGCAAGCACCAGCGTTCCTATGCTTTTGGCCTCTGCCGGCGGGAACCCGAAGGTTTCTATATACGACGGAAAAACAAGAGTCGACTCGCTGTAAAGCTCCATGACTCTTTCTCTCTTAAGCGGTCCCAACCATTTGATCTCTGAAGGAACCTCTCCCTCTATCCAGGGCGCATCAGCCCTCTCAAGAGTAAATATAACCTCAAAGTCTCTGCAGCCCTGCTCTTTAAGAAGCTTTACCGCATCAACTATGACCTGGTGATTTTTATAAAGCATCATTCCCGCAGGGTAGAAGAATTTATTTCTGCACCACTTCTCCGGATGTCTGAATTCAGAAAGCTCTGGGACATCAGGCATCGCCTTAAAAACTCTCTCTTTACTGATCCCGGTATCACGTATGACAGCTTCCTTCATCCATTCAGTCTGAACTATTGCCCTGTCAGCCCTTTTAATAGAGCTCAGGATCTGGCCCTGTATGAGATACTGATACATCGCATATTCTCTCTCATATTTTTTGAACGGAGAGAATTTTTTAGCCCTTTGGAATCCGAGCGGCTGGTGCTCATAGACAACAGTGCGGGCCGGTCTCCCGCCACGGCCTGTGATATTCCCCTTCGGCAGGGTATTCTGCATGGAAAGCACCACATCACATTCCAGTGACGAAAGGAACTTTGCCCCTTCAAACCAGTCAAATTTAAGCCGGTTCACCTTTGAAGCCTTTACATCAGGCCTCGCTATCACCCTGATTCTCTCAGACTCTTCTAAAAGCCCTTCTGCTCCGGTGATAAAAATCCATTCATTTTCTTTATCGTTATCTCGAATAAAAGCCGCAAAGTCCCGGAGTATTGAAAGTGCTCCGGTCTTACTTGCGGCTATGTCTAATACAGCTATTTTTTTCATCAGTGTTTTAACCAGACTGTCTCATTTACAATCTTTGTATAGCTCTGAATTATCTTAACGACCTTAACTGACACGTTCTCGTCTGCGTAATCCTCAGCTTCAACAACAGGTTCTTCGTTGGCAAACATCGCTGTTGCAAGCTCTACAGCCTGCTCAACATCATCCTGCTTGATTCCTCCGACGACAATAGTTCCTTTGTCGAGGACCTCCGGACGCTCTGTTGATGTACGGATAAGAACTCCCGGGAAGTGCATCATTGCTGACTCTTCAGAAAGCGTACCGCTGTCTGAAAGTACACAGAAAGAATTCTCCTGAAGCTTATTGTAGTCCATATAGCCAAAAGGCTTCATATTCTGAACGAGAGGATGGAACTTGAAGTTTCTCTTCTCGATGAACTTCATTGATCTCGGGTGAGTTGAGTAGATAACCGGCATCTGATATTTTTCAGCAATGGAATTGATCGCTGTCATCAGTGACATGAAGTTCTCCTCAAGGTCGATGTTCTCTTCTCTGTGAGCAGAAACAAGAATGTACTTCTTAGGCTCAAGGCCAAGTCTCTCAAGGACATCAGACTTTTCGATCTTATCGCGGTTCTGCATGAGAACCTCCTTCATCGGAGAGCCTGTGACAAACATTGTCTTTCCGTCAATTCCTTCACTCAGAAGGTATCTTCTTGAATGCTCAGTATATGGCATATTGATATCAGAAATATGGTCTACGATCTTACGGTTGATCATCTCTGAAACATTCCAATCCCAGCATCTGTTTCCGGCTTCCATATGGAAGATCGGGATCTTAAGACGCTTTGCACTGATAGCCGCAAGAGCTGAATTCGTATCACCAAGGATCAGAAGCGCATCAGGCTTTACTTCCTGCATGAGAGAATAAGATTTTGCAATGATATTTCCCATTGTCTCTCCGAGATCCTTGCCAACGCTCTCAAGGTAAAAATCCGGAGAACGGAGTCCAAGGTCATCAAAGAATATCTGGTTCAATGTATAATCATAGTTCTGACCTGTATGAACCAGTACATGGTCAAAATATTTATCAGCGCACTTAATGACAGCGCTGAGACGTATGATCTCCGGTCTTGTACCGAGGATAGTCATCAATTTAAGCTTTCTCAAAACTTTACTTCCCTTCTCTCTTATTCCGGAACGACCGGAAGCATATATGTATCAGGCTTTTCAGGATTAAAAGGTTCATTGGCCCACATAACCGTAACAAGGTCTTCATCACCTTCATTGATTATGTTATGTGTATAGCCTGTAGGAATATCGATCACCTCGAATTTTTCTCCGGTAACATGATATTCGATAACCTTATCCGTTCCGAGCTTTCTCATCTGGATAAGTCCTTTTCCCTTGACAACAAGGTACTTCTCATTCTTGGAATTGTGCCAGTGCTGACCCTTTGTAATACCTGGATGAGCAACGTTCACCGAAACCTGCCCCTGCCCGTTAGTACGAAGGAACTCAGTGAATGAACCTCTGCTATCCACATGCATTTCAAGTGGATATGAAAATTCATCCTCCGGAATGTATGAAAGATAAGTGCTGTAGAGCTTACTTGTAAATTCATCGTTCATGTCTGCAACCGAAAGGTTCTTACGGCTTTCCTTAAAGGATCTGATGAGCTCTGCTATATCACCGAGCTTCTTTTCGTAGATCCTTGTGAGAGGGAAGGTCACAAACTCTCCTGCAGGGAACTTTATGCCCTTTTCCATGCATCGTATAAACTGATCAACGACATCGTCGATATAGACAAGGTGCAGCTCTGTATTTGCGTCATTAACCTGAATCGGAAGTCCTGCGGCAATATTATTGCAGAAGGTCGCTACAACGCTGTTGTAATTAGGTCTGCACCACTTTCCGAAAACATTTGGAAGGCGATATACATAGACCGGAACATCGTTTTCCTTGCCATAGACAAATACTGCTTCTTCCGCGCCGCGCTTGGAAGCTCCGTAATCATTATTAAGCCCTGCCTGCGTAGACGAGCTCAAAAGAACAGGGGCAAAATTTTTATTTTTTTCAAGAAATGACACGATTTTCTGAGTAAGCTGTGTATTTCCGTCAAAAAACTCTGTAACTTCCTTTGGACGGTTTACGCCTGCGAGATGAAATACAAAGTCACAATCCTTTGTATAAGCCTCAAGCTCCTCATCCGTAGAAGTATGGGTGTAAAGATAGATATCTTCATATCCGGCATTTTTCAGATTCCATACAAGATTTTTTCCGATGAATCCGTTTGCGCCGGTAACCAGGATCTTTTTACTCATGCCAGTCCAAACTCCTTAAGCTGCTCCTGAATGTAAGGAAGCTTTAAGAGCTTTTCTTTAACAGCCTCAACATCGAGGATCTCTGTGTTGTCTGAGTTAAATGTATCGAGCTCAGGGCGCTTTGTCATACCTTCAACGAAGTACTTGTCATAGTTAAGGTCACGGTTATCAGCCGGTACGCGGAAGAAATTTCCTTCGTCAACTGCTCTTGCGCACTCTTCTGAAGTAAGGAGTGTTTCAGCCATCTTCTCACCGTGTCTGATGCCGATTATCTTTGTCTCATAATCCGGAACGCCAAAAAGCTCTTTGACTGCCTGTGCAAGGACTTCGATAGTACATGCAGGTGCTTTCTGCACCATGATATCTCCTGAATGAGCGTTGTTGAAAGCAAAAAGAACAAGCTCGACAGCCTCTTCAAGAGACATGATGAAACGTGTCATCTTAGGCTCTGTGATAGTGATCGGCTTACCTTCTTTGATCTGGTCGATGAAAAGAGGGATAACTGAACCTCTTGAACACATAACATTTCCGTAACGTGTTCCGCAGATAAGCGTATGCTCGGGCTCGATAGTACGGCTCTTTGCCACGAAGACCTTCTCCATCATGGCCTTTGAAGTTCCCATTGCGTTGATAGGATAAGCGGCCTTATCTGTAGAAAGGCAGATAACCTTTTTAACGCCCTCGTGAATAGCTGCAGTAAGCATGTTGTCTGTACCGATAACATTTGTCTTAACTGCCTCAACCGGGAAAAACTCACAGCTTGGAACCTGTTTAAGAGCTGCCGCATGGAAAATATAATCTACTCCGTGCATAGCATCTTCAAGGGACTGGAGAGAACGAACATTTCCGATGTAATATTTGATCTTCGGATTGTTGTAAAGATGACGCATATCATCCTGCTTCTTCTCATCCCTTGAAAAAATTCTTATCTCCTTGATACCTGTGTTGAGGAAACGTTTTAATACCGCATTACCAAAGGAACCTGTTCCTCCGGTGATCATTAAAACCTTTCCCTCAAACATCTTCTCATCATCGACTGCCATTGTATTTTCACCTCATTTATCTAACTGCATTTTCAAGAATCTCGACAGACCTTGCCACATCAAAATTCTCTTCAAGATAATTACGTCCGTTTTCTCCAAACTCAGTTAAATTATCTCTTTCTTCATAAATCTTTTTAATCTGCTCTACGAATCCATCCACATCATCTGACGCGCACCACCAGCCGCAGCGCGCTTCGTAAGTCACAAGAGCATGGATATCTGTGACCCGGTCTGTGACCGCAAGGATAGGCTTGCTCATCTGCATATATGAAAGAATTCTCGACGGATAATTCGGTATTGTAAAGTCAGGACTCAGCATTACAAGCCCAACATCGGCATTACTGAGCTGCTGCTCATACTCATCCCTCGGAAGCTGTTTCTCAAACCTCACGTTCGTAAGCCTGTAGTGCTTGATACAGTCACGAACCTTATCGACTTCAGTTCCATCGCCTATGATCGTAAATCTGGCTCCCTGAAAATCCTTTAGTCTGCGTATTCCCTCCATGAGAAAATCAATCGCCTGCGGCTTTCCAAGATTTCCGCCAAAGACAAACCTTACGCAGGTCTTATCCTTTGTCTGCCACTCGCTTCTCGGAAGTATCCTTACCGTATTCGGAAACAGCTCGAGCTTAATTGACGGTATTTCCGGATTTTTACTCTTTACATAAGCTATGTTTGCCTGTGACATACAGCCTATCTTATCAGAGCAGCGATAAAGCTTTCTCTCCATGTTTCTGAAATACTTGTGGAGCAGACCGCCCTCACTCATCATCTTAAGGTCAACGGCATTCTGCGGAAAGATATCTTTAAGCATAAGATATGTAACCGCTCCGTAGTGGGACTTAAGTGCCGGCAAAATACCGGCAAGAGTGATCGGCGGGGTCGGATAGATGATTATATCTATCTTTTCATTCCAGAAGAATTTTTTTGCACATAAAAGCATCTTCCAGCCGATAGTAAGCTGGATCAATCCCTTTCTGATCTTATCAGTATGAAACTGATCCGGAAGCTTCACATAGGCAGTGTTAACGCCTGCCTGATGGTCGATGCTCTTATAGTCTATGGTTTCAGAGGACGTTCCCGCAATGACGAACACCTCATGTCCTTTCGCCTTGAGCTCGTTGATCAGGTCAAGATAGATCGTCGACGCATCAAAGCTGAATTTTTGAAATAAGCATAATACATTCATAATTATAAGTACCTGACAATATCCTCTAAATTTTTGAGTTCATATGTCTCGCGTACACCTTCAAAATACGGTTCGTTTCTGTAAACTCCGTCAGCGCGGGTGATTCTCGCTGTTCTCACTCCGGCTGTTCTGCTTACATAAAAGTCTTTTTTAGGGTTATCACCGACATAGATCACTTCCTGCGGCTTTGCCCCAAACTCAGCGCATATCTTCTCAAACCCTATGGGAGAAGGCTTCCAGGCCTCTCTGTCTTTGCCTATTTCGTCTGTTAAAACGACAATATCAAAGATCTCATATGCCTTAAGCGCCTCACATTTATGCCTCTGTGCTGTCGCAAAACCATCTGAGAGGATACCTGTTTTAACTCCAAGCTCCTTCAAAGCCTTCACAGCAGGCATAGCATCTTTATGGTAAAAGATCTCCGGTCTGTGTTCGCGGTAGACCTTTATCATCTCCATAACATCAGCTTTTTCATAGCTGATGCCATGAGCTTCAAGATATCGGTTAAAGACCATTCCGGCATCTTCTCTGAAAAGCCTCTCAAGCTCTTCATAAATACCTTCAGGATCACCGCCGTATTTTCCGGCAATATATTCTGCGGTTTTTCTATAACCGCTCAGGCAATAACTGACCTCCGGATAAAGAGTGTCGTCCAGATCAAAAATAACTGCCTTCGTATTCATATTCACGCTCCATATTCTCATTGAGCATAATACTCTGGTCAAATCTCAGGAAAGTAAGCTTTTCGCGGTAATTTTCATTATACTCAAGCTTTTCTCCTCTAAGCAGACGATATAGATTCTCGCATGAATCCGCCCCTGCCATGATAGACATCGGCGCACCGCCTCCAAATCTCGGATTGATCTCGATATACTCAATACCGCGTTTTGTCTTCATACACTGAACTGTGATGTGACCTATCGGTCTCAATATCTGCATGAGCCGTGTAACATCATTCATGATCTCACGATCCTTGACGATAGTTCCCTTTGCGATCTCACCGCTCCTTGTGGCGATGCGCACACGCGGAACCTCAGTGATGACGCGGCTTTCAAAGTCAAGGAATACATCGACCGTATACTCTGTGCCTTCCATAAATTCCTGCACTATCGGCTCATCTATGAGCTTACGGTATGTATCGAGCTCTTCTGCATTGTTTACCTTAAAGGCATTGATAGATGAACTTCCGTCAAGCGGCTTGATGAAAAGCGGATATGAAAGGCCGCCCTTATCCATCTCCTCGTCGCTAAGCATCCTCGGAACAAGGAAACCATGCTTTTCCATGAAAGCCTGAGTATTTTTCTTATTTCTGCAGATACCGATGACTTCCTTACCGGAAATAAGAACCTTTGCCTTTGTGCTGCTCTCGATCTTTTCACGATTTTCTGAAAGAAGTAAAAGCTCAGTATCGATAGTCGGAACAACGAGCGCAACATCGAGATTGTTGCAGATATTGATGATAGCATCGATGTACCTGTCTCCCTCAGAAATCCTCGGCACTATCTCATTAATATCTGCAAAATAAAGTGCAGGAGCAAGCTCAGAACAATCTGCTGCGATAATATTGCCCTTGATCCCAAGGCGGTCTCTGGCATTCTTAAAGCAATTGATAAGTTCCACTCTTCTTCCTGCAGAAAGTATCAAAACATTCGTCATCTGACATCCTCACTTTTCTTTGTGCCCCGGAAGGGCTCCATTGTGGCTGATGTGGCAGAGCTTATCCCGTCACGCTTGAGAACCTTTCCAAAGGTGTCAAAAATTATCTTAACATCCAGAAGAAAAGAAACATTTCTTGCGTACTCCACATCATACTCAAATTTCTTTTCCCAGGTTATGGCATTACGTCCATTGACCTGTGCAAGACCTGTAAGCCCCGGAAGCACATCATGCCTGTGGGCCTGCTCTTCATTATAGAGCGGCAGATACTGCACAAGAAGCGGCCTCGGGCCAACAAAAGACATATCGCCTTTAAGAATATTGAAAAATTCCGGAAGCTCGTCAAGGGATGTCGCTCTGAGCTTCTTTCCAAAGGAAGTAAGCCTTACTTCATCCGGAAGGAGCTCGCCGTTTTCATCTCTTGCATCGTTCATACTGCGAAATTTATAGAGATTGAACACCCTGCCCTTAAGCCCCGGTCTCTTCTGGCAGAAGATCACAGGACTTCCGAGCTTTACTCTGACCAGTAACGCAGTGATCAAAAGCACCGGTGAAAGAATTATCAGTGCACAGAGCGATAAAACGATATCGATTATTCTTTTTACGAATTTTCTATACAGCATGATCAGCTCCCGGTCTTTTCATTATTTTCTGCTTCATTATTATGCTCTCCGGGGATGTAAGTTCCCTTTGAAGCCTTATATGTAGGAACGAGCCTGCTTATCCACTTGGAAACGTTCGCGCGCTCCTTTCTTGATTCCTCATCAAGCTTATGCAGATTTTTATAGAACTGCTCCTCGTCAAACTCTATCGGCTTACCAATGTGAATGAGCTTATTCGGAGTATCCTGCATTCCCTCTTCCTTCATGAGCATCTCTTCGTAAAGCTTCTCACCAGGTCTCAATCCTGTGAACTTAATTTCGATATCCTCTCCCGGGACATACCCTGAAAGTCGGATGAGGTTCTTTGCAAGATCAAGGATCTTAACAGGCTCACCCATATCAAGGATAAAGATTTCTCCACCTTTGGCATAAGCTCCAGCCTGAAGCACCAGAGAAACTGCTTCCGGAATTGTCATGAAGTAGCGGATGATATTAGGATCTGTAACCGTAACAGGGCCGCCGGCTGCGATCTGCTTTTTAAAAAGCGGAATGACCGAGCCGTTGGAGCCAAGTACATTTCCGAAACGTACTGCAACAAACACCGTACTTCCACGATGATTATATGACTGAACTATCATCTCGCAGATACGCTTTGTCGCACCCATGATATTTGTCGGGTTAACCGCCTTATCTGTAGAGATCATTACAAACTTCTTGACTCCGAAATCCACAGAAGCCTGCGCCACCTTCCATGTTCCCATTACATTATTCTTAATGGCCTCATTCGGGCTGACTTCCATGAGCGGTACATGCTTATGGGCAGCTGCATGATAAACGATGTCCGGGCGATATGTACTGAAAACATCACGAACGCGCTCAGTATTTCTGACAGAGCCTATGAGCACCTTTAAGTTTATATCAGGATACTTCTCCGCAAGCTCCTGCTGCAGATCATAAGCATTGTTTTCATAAATATCAAAGATAATGAGCTGCTTAGGCTTATGCATGGCGATCTGCCTGCAAAGCTCAGAGCCGATGGAACCACCTCCGCCTGTGACCATAACTACCTTATCAGTAACGTATTCCATAATGGAATTAAGATCTACCTCGATAGGATCACGGCCAAGAAGGTCTTCTACATCTACCTTACGAAGCTGGCTTACATTAATCTCCCCGTTTACAAGCTGATAGATTCCCGGAAGGATCTTCAGCTCGCACTTTGTCTCCTTACAGATCTCAAGTATCTCCTTAACCTGCTGACGAGGTGCAGAAGGCATCGCAATGATTATCTCATCTATATCATAACGCGCTGCATATTCAATTATCTCATCTCTTCCGCCGACAACCTTTACACCGTGGATGTAGTTACCGATCTTAGAACGGTCATCATCGATAACGCACATTACACTCTTCTGAATGTAACGACTGGTATTCATCTCTCTGATAAGCGAATTTCCGGACTCTCCGGCGCCTATCACCATGACGTTTCGTGTCTTAGCGGTTTCTGTACGTTTCTGGATATATGTTCTGAAAAGTCTGTAGGCAAAGCGGCTTATCATAACAAGTATCATCAGGCACATCGCATAAAGGAAATAATAGCTTCTCGGCATGGTAAGCCCGAGAGAAAGCATTCCAAAGGCCTGCACCACAGAAGCAACAAAGCACGCTGCCACAGTAGTTGTCATCTCAGGTATACCGGCATAGGTCCACAAGCTGGTATAGAGATGGAACATGTAAAAAATAACGATCGTTAAAATTACATTTACAGGCAGAAACGTCCAGAGATGCTCTCTCCAGATAAAGCCTCCCGCTGTGTATATAAGCTCTTTGTAGCTTAGGTCAAATCGAAGAAGCAGACCTAAAGCACTAGAAAGCAATACTGCAAAAACATCATAAATGATCAGTCCCGCACGGCGGATCAGAAGCTTTTTATTCCCAAATATTTTCTTCATAATCTATTTAATCCCGACCCATTTTTCTTTATAATATATTTTATAGGCAGACGAAATTATCATTGTCTGCAAATTAAGACATCTTTGTCTTCTAAACCTTATGATTATACAATATCAGATATGGAGCGTCAAACGAGTTAACGATATCAACCTCAGGGGGTACTCTTATGGAAACGATAATTCAGATTCTTGACACTGTTCTTTACGATGTTGTGCAGGTCTGCACCATAGTCCTTGAAATGTTTGGCATTGCAGTGCTCATGTTCACTGCCCTTAAAGCTTTTTACTGCTGGCTCCGGCACAGCAGCGACAATCTGCGGCTGGATCTCGGCCAAGGTATCGCCCTTGCTCTTGAATTCAAGATGGGCGGTGAGGTACTTCGTACCGTTGTTGTCAGAGAATGGTCAGAGCTTGGAATACTCGGTGCAATCATAGTTTTAAGAGCTGTACTCACATTTCTGATTCACTGGGAAATTAAAAACGAAAAAAATGATGCTCACGAATGAACGTAAGCATCACTTCTTAAAAGGCGTTCATGGAGGAACGTCTTTTTTTATTAAATTTTAATAATTCCAAGTGCATCAGCTACTGAGCTCAAAAGAATTACTGCGAGGAAAAGAATCGCAAGGTACTTTAATACAAATCTGTAAACTGTATATCTCTTAAATGCAGATGACTGACGGATCTCATCTTCGATCGTCTCGATCTTGGTAACATGCAGGATCAAAAGGCAGGTAGAAGCTGCTGCGACCGGCATCATTACTGAGTTTGTCATAAAGTCAAAGAAGGAAAGGATATCCATTCCAAGCGGTGTCACTCCGCTGAGTAAGTTAAAGCCAAGGCATGAAAGAAGTCCAAGTCCGAGAAGTACCACGAGCATGAAGCCTGCTGCCTTATTTCTTGACCATTTGAATTCATCCTGGAAAGTTGAAACACAGCTTTCAGCAAGTGCTACAGAGCTTGTAAGTGCTGCGAAGAGCACAAGCATAAAGAATACGATACCTGCTCCCTTTCCGGCTCCCATACTTGCAAATACCTGCGGAAGGGTAACGAACATAAGTGACGGTCCCTTTCCGAGTGCTTCAGGTGTACCACCTGAGAAAGCAAATACTGCAGGGATGATCATAAGGCCTGCAAGGATTGCGATACCTGTATCAAAAAGTTCAACCTGTCCTGTAGCCTTCTCGATATCAAAATCTTTCTTCATATAAGAGCCAAAAGTATAAAGAATACCCATAGCGATCGAAAGTGAATAAAACATCTGACCAAGTGCCGCAACAACTGTCATCCATGAGAAATTATGAATATTCGGGATGAAGAAATACTTAACACCCTCGATAGCTCCAGGTCTTGTAACAGAGTAACTCGCTACGATCACCGCAAGTACGATGAGGATCGGCATCATTAACTTTGAGACCTTTTCAACACCATTTTCAACTCCGGCAAAAATGATCGTCATTGTTGCTGCTGCAAAAAGTACAAACCAGAAAACGACAGATCCGGCATTCCCGATAAAGCCCGAAAAATACTCTTCTCCGGCAATGATCTGAGGATCTCCTGTAATATAATCAAAGAGATACTTAAATACCCATCCACCTATAACTGAATAATACGGAACGATGAGCAGCGGTATTATCGCATTGATCCAGCCTCCGAATTTAGAAGCCTTAGAGCTGCTGAAGTGCTTAAAAGCTCCAACCGGACTTTTTCTTGTCATTCGGCCAAGTGCTGACTCAGACATGATCATCGTATATCCGAAGGTAAGTGTGAGTACAAGGTACACCACCAAAAAACTTCCTCCGCCGTACTTTGCTGCGAGATAAGGGAATCTCCAAATATTACCGAGTCCCACCGCTGAACCTGCTGCCGCAAGTACATAACCGATTTTCCCCGAAAAGCTGCTGCGCTTAACTCCAGCAGCATCTGATTTGTCCATAAATCCTTCCATATTACTACCACATCTTTCTTGATTAATTTTAGCAATTCAACGCATTGACTTATTATAATATCAAACCATCAACGCGTCAACGTCTTAAGTGGATTGAAAATATTAAAAATCAACATTTTTCTTTATTTTCCCCGATTTCTCAAAGATAATGTATAATTTACCTATAATATGATCTCAGGGAGATAATCATGGCAAAGAAGAACGGAAGAAACACAAGACAAAAAATAGTTTCTGCTGCATGGAAGCTTTTCTATGAGCAGGGCTATGATGATACCACAATAGATGACATAGTTTTTGAATCAGGCACTTCAAAGGGTTCCTTTTACCACTATTTTAAAAGCAAGGACGCTCTGCTGGGCTCTTTGAACATCCTCTTTGATGATAAATATGAAGAACTTCAGCAGACCATGGACCCCGATACCAACGCTGTTGAAAAACTCACCTTCATGACCCACGAGCTCTTCAAGATGATAGATACATCGGTTTCTGTCGAGCTTTTAGCAAGGCTTTTTTCGTCGCAGCTTGTGACCCACGGCGAAAAGCACCTGCTGGACAGAAAACGCACATATTTTAAGATTCTTAACCAGACAATACGACTCGGCCAGGAACGGGGCGAGCTCAGAAGCGACATCAGTGCCAATCAGATAGTAAATGATTATGCGATGTTTGAGCGGGCTCTGCTCTACGACTGGTGCCTTGTGGACGGAGAATACTCACTCGTGCAGAATTCCGACCGGATGATGCCTCTTTTTCTTCATGCATACCTTCCACAATAAAATCCATAATTTATTACCATATAAATTCTATTAATATTCTTATCAGCAAATACTTGAAAAATCTATATATTTTCGTCATATACAAGAATGCAGTACAGACTATAGTCTATACTGCATTCTGTATTTTAGTCTAATAAAAGTTATGCTATAGTACAAACCAACAAGACGACATCTGAAAAAGGAGAAAATATCTATGACAAGTTCAAGCATATGTATATTGATCGCAATCATTGCTTATCTTGGCGCTACTATCCTCATCGGCGTTTACTATAGCCGCAAGGGAAGCGCCAGTGACACGGCTAATTTCTATCTCGGCGGACGCGGACTGAACCCTGTGGTCACAGCCATGAGCGCCGAAGCTTCCGACATGAGTTCCTACCTTCTCATGGGACTTCCGGGGCTTGCCTACCTCGCAGGTGTGGCGGAAGTCGGCTGGACAGTCATCGGACTTGCCGCAGGTACATATCTGAATTTCTTATTTGTAGCGAAAAGGATACGTGTTTACTCCGCAGCCATCGGCGCAACAACAGTTCCCGATTTCTTCTCTAAAAGATATGAAGATAAGAAACACGTTCTTTCATTTATAGCTGCAGTTGTCATTCTCGTATTCTTTGTTCCATACACAGCTTCAGGTTTTAAGGCTGTCGGAACCCTTTTCAACAGCCTCTTCGGATGGGATTATCACCTTGCAATGATAATCGGAGCTGCAGTAATTATCGGCTACACTGTTCTCGGTGGTTTCCTTGCAGTTTCAACCACTGACCTGATCCAGTCGATCGTAATGACCATCGCACTTTTCATAATCATTATTTTTGGAATCCAGCAGGCAGGCGGTTTAGGCGTAGTTGCCGACAACGCAGCAGCACTTCCCGGCTACCTGAATATGACTCAGGGTTATGACGCAGCAAATGGTTCAGCAAGTACTTTCAGTGCTCTTTCAATTGTTTCTACTCTCGCATGGGGACTTGGTTATTTCGGAATGCCGCACATTCTTCTTAGATTTATGGCCATAAGAAACCCTGAAGAAATCAAGATCTCACGACGTATCGCTGCAACATGGGCACTTATTTCTATGGTAGTAGCAGTATTTATCGGCATCATCGGCTACAGCGTTACAGCTGCAGACAAACTTCCGGCCCTTTCAACAAGTGCCGAGTCTGAGACTATTATTATTAAGCTCGCCGACCTTATGAGCCAGAACGGAATTTTCTTCTCAGTAGTTGCCGGAGTGATCATGGCCGGCATCCTTGCTGCAACGATGTCAACTGCCGATTCTCAGCTCCTTGCCGCTTCAAGCAGCATGTCCGAGGATATACTTCACGAGTTTCTCGGCATTAAGCTCAGCCAGAAGGTTTCTATGATGATCGCACGTGCAACGGTAGTAATCATCGCAGCGATCGGTGTTTTCCTCGCATGGGACCCAAACAGCAGCGTGTTCCGTGTAGTTTCCTTTGCCTGGGCAGGCTTCGGTGCAGCCTTCGGTCCTGTAGTGCTTCTGGCACTTTTCTGGAAACGGAGCACAAAGGCAGGTGCTACAGCTTCTATGGCAGCCGGCGGAATCATGGTCTTTGTATGGAAGTACCTTATTGCTCCAATAGGCGGCGTGTTCAGTATTTATGAACTCCTTCCGGCCTTTATAGTTGCCTTTGCTGTGAATATCATCGTTTCACTTGCAACCCCTGTCCCATCAGAAAGCATCTGTGAGACCTTTGATCAGGTAAAAGACAGATGCAAAGATTCAAAAATATTAAGTCCAAAAAACGAACCGGACATCATTTGATGACACAAAAATAGCAGGCAGCTGAAAAGTTGCCTGCTATTTTTTATTCTAAGCTATTATTTCTGCAATTCAGCAATACGTGCTTTTAAGCGCTCGATTTCTGCGTCCTTTTCGGAAAGTGCTGCATCCTTTTCGGAAAGCGCTGCATCCTTTTCGGAAAGCGCTGCATCCTTCTCAGAAAGCGCTGCTTCCTTCTCAGAAAGCGCTGCATCCTTCTCAGAAAGCGCTGCTTCCTTCTCAGAAAGCGCTGCTTCCTTCTCAGAAAGCGCTGCTTCTTTCTCTTTTAATTTTCCTTCATATTCTTTTGTAACTTCTTTCTTTATCTTCTCATCTCTTGCTTCAAGGACTTTGCACATACGCTGCCTCCCATCATAATTAGCTGCTTTGTAAAGTTTATAGTCCCCTGCAAGTATTCCTGCAAGTGACATTATACTTCCGTCTATCTCGGATTCATTTTTGTCTGCTGTGTCTGAATATATCGCAGATAAGGTTATTCTAAGATCCTCCAAGGACGAATTCGGGAAAGACAATTTTTCGTCATGTCCTACGTCTATTACATACAGAGGATAGTCCGGAACGAA
>JAILMH010000040.1 GCA_024692715.1 Lachnospiraceae bacterium | reverse complement strand
TATTTCCCATCGGTCGTGATTAATCTTTGCGATCTCTGATGCATCATCTTCAAGATTTGTGAAGACCGCGTAAAATCCATCGTATTTTTCTTCTTCTGAAATCACATCATCATCGATGTCATAGGTCTTTTTTTCTGCTATTTCACCGTCGTTTGTGAAGGAAGTTTTTTTAATAAATCTGCGATAGTCATTTTGATTACGTTTCTCTATTTTGTCACTGTTACTAAGAGCTCGAATTGCATGATCGATTTGATTTTTTCTTACCTTGCGTAGATAGTTTCTGTATTTGATTGAGTATGTAACGATAAGGTTCTGATTGAATTCGATTTCTCGTTCATCATCATATCCTTCGACCCATTTTTCTTTGTAAAAAATTAGATTAAGGTTTTCCTCAGTGTCTTCAATTTCGCTTTATTTACCATATGTTTTCACGGAGCAAGGAATTGCAATGCTTTCAGCCGTACTGAATAGTGAAACGGCTATAAATGTAAGCATAAAGATAATGAATGCATTTGTGGAAATGCGTCGTTTTATGGCAAGTAATGCAATGTTGTTTGAACGCATCAGTGCAGTTGAGCTTAAACAGCTAGAGTTTCAAAAAAAGACAGAAGAAAAAATTGATGAGGTCTTTGAGTATATTTCTGATCATGCTGAATCTGAACAAAAGATTTTTTATGATGGCCAGATATATGATGCATTTAGTTTGATAGCATCGATTATTCAAAAGGCGACAAAATCTATTTATTTGGTTGACGGGTATGTTGATGTAGTGACGTTGAACCTTTTGGCAAAGAAGAAAAAGGGCGTTGATGTTAAAGTTTATACTTTTCCCAAAACAAATCTTAGTCAAACAGATATAAAGAATTTTAATGCTCAGTATCCAAAGCTTGAAGTAAAAAAGACAAATGCTTTTCATGATAGATTTGTGGTTTTGGATGATAAAACTGTTTATCATATAGGAGCTTCAATAAAGGATGCTGGCAAGAAGTGCTTTGGTATTACACTGATACAAGACGATACAATGGCTAATGACCTTATTAGTAGACTCAAAAAAATAAAATAATTGCAATTAATAAATGCGGAAGCAGTAGATCATAAATGGTCTGCTGCTTTTTTCGTGTCAAGAAAGGGGTGATTTATTGGGAAGAACAAATATCAAGATAGTTAGATTTTATGATGGTAGCAGAACCGCCAAGGAAGTAATGCGTGAGGCTATCGCCTGCAAAGTCAAAAAAATACTCAGTGACGATATAGAAAATAAACGTGGAAAGGAATATAATCGAGGTAGTTTTCAGAACAAAAACACCGAGAGTCTATCTGGATTATGCGGGTGATGAGTATGAGAATGACAAATTTATCCCGGATATCCGATTGTTAAGCGTGGTGTATATTATGGCTGCAGATTGATCTCATCACAGTATGGTACAGTATTTGAAAAATCAGAATATGAAAAGATCAAGAAAGTAGCAAGTGTGTGGATTTGTCCCAATCTTAAACTTCTGATATTTGGGAGAATGTGAATCATCATAAGCCCACTGTTTAAGAGGTATGTATCTGCAGATAAAGTTGATCAGCCAGCAGTTTTGTTGATAGAGCTGTTGAATAAGTTGAAGTAAATAAAGTATAATGTTCACGAGCATTGCCTCCTTGGATTTTGTGAGTTTGGTCGCTGACATTATACCAATAAAGGGAGGTCAATGCTCATTTTATTTTAACCTTCCGATAAATCAAGGTTTTAGAACTAAAACGGGTAGTAAATTTGACACTACCTTTTTTACAGAAGAGGAGCAAATATGAAAAACAGGAAATTTTTATGTGCAGCAGTGGTAATGGCAATAATGCTTGCAGGATGCAGTTCAGAAAAGGAAAATGTCGAAAAGGAAACTGTGTCTGTAGAGGAAACAGATGCTGTTGAAAGCAGTGTTGAAGATACAGAAGAAGCTGACATTGCTGAGGATGATGCAGAAGAGTCAAGTGTGGCAGAGGAAAACTTTGAAGGTTCAGAGGATGAAAGTGAGGTCAGCACTGAATCTGAAGAAGCATCTTCTGAAGAGAGTTCTGAGGCTTCTCAGGAGATAAATAAAGACAATGGAGAAGCAGAGAACGGAGATAGTGCAGATCAGGATTCAAAGGATTTCTTTTCAAGTCTTGAAGGAACTTACGAATATTCAGGCTGTACTCTGGACGGAAAAGACGGAGAGCTCGTTATCAAGGAGGATGAAAGCTCTGATGACATAACAATAGATGACTATATAGACGGAGATGAGTCTTACTATAGATTTCTTGCATATTCTTCTAATTGCGATAAGGTAGAAAACGGACGTGCTTATCTTAAATATCCGGAAAGTGTTTACGATAATGGAGAGGCTGTATTCACCTACTATATCTTTGAGAAGACCGGAAGCGGGATAAATGTGTATTTCAGTAATTTCTCGTTTGATGATGCGGAGCTGATATATACAGCCGAGTGATCGATCAAAGCGAGTCTTGACTATGAGGGGGAGAAAAATGAATAGGAGAAAGAATTTACTGTCTTTTATTGAACTGACTATCGGGGCTGTATGCAGTACTGAATAAAAAAGAAGAGTGGAAAAAATGCAGTTAAATAAATTGGCGATCATATTACCGGGAATTGGTTATCATAAGGATAAGCCGCTTTTGTACTATGCGGCGAAGCTTGCAAAGCACAGTGGCTTTGAGATCATAAATATCGAGTATTATGATCTTCCGGGCAATATAAAGGGAGATGCTATAAAAATGCAGGATGCTGCAGAAATTGCGTATCGGCAGACAGAGGAACAATTGTCGAATGTGGATCTTGGTAAATATGAAAAGATCCTCTTTATCGGAAAAAGTATTGGAACGGTGGTTGTTTCAAGGTTTGTCAGTGAGCATGAGATCAACGCAGATCAGATATGGTATACGCCGCTTGAAGCGACTTTTGATTTCCCAAAGGAGAGAGTGATCGCATTTATTGGTGATGCAGATCCCTGGTCTGATGTGAATAAAGTAAAGGATCTGGCAGAAAAAATGAGGATTCCACTATATTCATATCCGGATGGAAATCATTCGCTGGAGACAGGTGATGTTATAAAAGATATTGGCTATTTGAAGGATATTATGTACAGGTCAAAGGAATATTTTAACTGATTTTGTGAAAAATTTACTGGTGGCATGGTGTGTGGAGGGTAGTAAATATGGAAAACAGGAAACTTGAGCGCTGGGCGCAGGAATTACTTGATACCGGTAAACGTAATAACATGATCAATTTCAAGACTACAAAAGCTTCTACAGTTGAAGTGGTCTTTCCCGAAGTTGAAGCCCTTTTTGAAAAGTGCCTGAATGGTTCTTTATTTGAAATATATGATCCTCAAATTTCAGAGGAAGATGAGTCTGATCTGCCGCCTTCAGAAGAGCAGGAAGCTAACGATGAGATAATGAAGAAAAGTGATTATATCGCACTTTACTCATCTAAGCTTCATAAGGCAGGTCAGATATTAGTTTATGCGAAAACTCCTGATCCGATAACGGCAATAAAAAATATAGATAAAAAAACAAGGGATTTTCTTGAAGAGACCGGTGTCAATGTGGCATATATGGCATTTGGTTTCGTACACTGGAAGGAAAAAGAAAATTCCGGACAAGTCAATAAAGCACCTCTATTACTAGTTCCTGTCAGACTTAAAAACGAGTCATCGATCACTCCCTATTATATTCAGCTCACAGAAGATGATATTGTTGTAAATCCCACATTCAGTTATTTGTTAAATGCACAGTACGGTATAACTCTGCCTGATTATGAGGAGGATGAGTCCCTTACTTCTTATATTTCTAAGGTTAAGTCACTTGTTTCAAAGCTTCAGTGGGAAGTGACTGCAGAATGTATGTTAGGTATCTTTTCTTTCCTGAAGATAAATATGTACCATGATCTCATGAATAATCAGGAGAAAATACTTCAAAATGACAATGTTCGTTTGCTTTTAGGCGAATCCGGAGAGAATTCTGAGGGAAAAACTCTTGAAAACTCCGAGCCTGTCAAAAATGAGGTTATGGATCTGCACACGGTAGTCGATGCTGATTCGAGCCAGATGGAAGCAATTGAGATGGCAAAATCCGGTAAAAGCTTTGTGCTGCAGGGACCTCCGGGTACAGGAAAGAGCCAGACTATAACTAATATAATTGCAGAATGTTTACATGATGATAAAAAGGTTTTGTTTGTTTCGGAAAAGCTTGCTGCGCTGAGGGTTGTTTATGACAAATTGAAGAAGGCAGGGCTTGAAGAATTCTGCCTAGAGCTTCACAGTCATAAATCCAGTAAAAAAGAAGTTATAACTGAGCTTTGCAGGACTCTTAAAGCGGATAGAAGTGCTGTTTCATCAAAGGCAGAAGCTGAGCTTCAGGCAAAGGCAAGGCTTCAGGAACAGCTGGATACCTACGCAGAGGAACTGCATAAGCCGCTTCTGGTCATTAAAGAATCGCTTTATCAGCTGTATGAGGACTATTATGCTTGCAGAAAAGTTCCGGAGCTAGAGTTCTCGCTTAAAGAAATTGAAAAAAAGGATGAAAATTATCTTAATGAAGCGGTAGATCTTCTTAAGCAGTATGAAGAATATATACCGACGGTAGGCGATGATTACAGGAAAAATGAGTGGCTTGGGTACATGAGTGATCCGGGTTCATTTGAATCTGCGGATAGGTTAAAAAACAGATTCCAAATGATCATTGATGGATTGGAAGAGCTGCTAGCGCTGTCAAAAGATTGTGAAAAGGATTACTCGATAGAATCAGACACTTTGTCTAGGACTCAAAGGTTGGCGGCGCTTTTTAATATTTTTGCCGGAACTGCTTTTCTAAGACCGGAGGTTTTAAGAAAGGAAAGATCAGAGACGGCTTGCGATATAGTTAAGATACTGGAAGAGCTTGGCGGGAAGATGATCACGGCCCGGAAGCAATTGGATGATCTTTTTGAAGAGGATATTTATAAGATAGATGGAAAGGATTATTACAATAAGCTCATAAAGATATATGGCGGATTTTTCTCAAGGCTTTTTAATGCAGATTATAAGAAAATGATCACTGATATCCGGATGGCATCTAAAACAGGGAAAAAGCCCGGTTACGGAACAGCAAGAGATCAGATGAGATCGCTTATGGAATATCAGGAGCTAACTGATAAATTCATACTTGAGAGAGCTAAGCTTTCAGGAATATTAAAGACAGATGGCTTAAATGCCGATACGGACTGGAAGCAGTTAGAGACAGAGCTTGGTGCAGTCAGGAAATGTATTGATGAGGGCATAGGTTTTGGAAATATCAAAGATATGACAGAAGAGACCTTTGAAGGTTCAAAAGAGGCATTTGGGCTTCTGGCAGGTAAACTTTCGGCGCCTTTGAAGAAGATCATACCTGAGACACAGGAACTGCAGAAAAGCTTTGATACTGAGTATGTTTTATTTGAAACTATGTCATTTACTGATCTTTTATCTAAGCTGCAGCGCTGTATGGGCTCTATTGAAAGGCGGGAAAACTGGCTTCGCTTCTCTGCACTTTTGAGATCACTAAAGGAAAAAGATCTCCTTGATCTTGTCGATCATACTTTGGAAAAGGGTATGGAGCAGAATCAGGTGGCAGAAATCTATAAAAAGCTTTTTTACAGACAGTGGATAGATCATGTGATCAGGGAAAAGCCGGTATTTGCTGATTTTACACGTATTTCGCAGGATAAGGCTGTCAGGGAATTTGCAGAAAAGGACAGGTTGCAGTTTGAAATAAGCAAGGCACAGATCAAATCTGAGCTTTCGTCAAAACGTCCGTCACTTGATCTGGTGGCAGGTGGAAGTGAAGTGGCACTGCTGCTTCGGGAAGGTGAAAAGAAGCGTAAGCAAAAGGGCATAAGGAAGCTGCTGGAGGAGGCAGGGAATCTTGTTCAGGTATTAAAGCCCTGCTTTCTTATGTCGCCGCTTAGCGTAAGTACATTTTTGAGTGAAAATGGCATCACTTTTGATACGGTGGTCTTTGATGAAGCTTCACAGATCTTTCCGCAGGATGCGATCGGAGCTATATACAGGGCAAAGCAGCTTATTGTAGTCGGAGATTCTAAGCAGATGCCGCCGAGTAATTTTTTTAATTCGGCTGTGGAGATTGATGATACAGACGAAGAAACAGGAGATGTGGCAGATTTTGAATCGATATTGGATCTTTGCTCGGCGTCTCTTCCTCAGAAACGTCTGAAATGGCATTATAGAAGCCGTTATGAGCAGCTTATTGCCTTTTCTAATAAGAATTTCTATGACAATACGCTGGTCACCTTCCCTTCTTCAACCATCGATCATGAAGGGATAGGCGTTGACTATTACCATGTGGATGGACTTTTTGACAGAAAGAGCCATACAAACAGGAAGGAAGCCGAATTTATAGTAGAGCTTGTATATAAAAATATTGAGAAATATCCTGAAAGAAGTCTGGGAGTCGTGGCTTTCAGCGTTGCACAGCAGGGTCTGATCGAAAGACTTATTTCTAAAAGAAGGCAGGAAGATCCTTCAAAGGAGACATTCTTTAAGCAGGATGATACGGTGAAGGAGCCGTTCTTTGTAAAGAATCTCGAAACTGTGCAGGGTGATGAGAGAGATACGATAATTTTCAGCGTGGCGTATGGTATGGATGCCGAGGGAAAACTGTTGCATAACTTTGGACCGCTGAATCGTGTGGGAGGTGAAAGAAGATTAAACGTCGCTGTGACCCGAGCGAAGAAAAATGTACAGCTTGTTTCTTCTATGCATGCAGCGGATATTGACCTGAATCGTACTTCGGCAGAGGGAGCGCGGCTTCTGCGAGAATATCTTGATTATGCAGAAAATGGAAATATTGAGCAGGAAAGTGCTGTTTCTTCAAATTCATTTGAAAAAAATGACTCTGAGTTTGAAATGGAGGTATGTGATTTTCTTCGTGAGAATGGGTTTAGTGTGGATGTAAAGGTTGGCTGCAGCGGATTTAAGATAGACCTTGGTGTCAGAAGACCTGAGAGTTCAGACTATATTATGGCTATCGAATGCGATGGTGAAGCGTACCATTCTTCTAAAAATGCAAGGGACAGAGACAGGCTTCGCAAGGAAGTTCTTGAGCGTATGGGCTGGAAATTTTACCGTATATGGTCAACAGACTGGTACAGAAATACTTCGGTGGAAAAAGAGCTTCTTCTTAAGGCTTTAAATGAAGCGGGGGATTCAGAAGAAAGTGCGGTTAAAGCTGAAGAACCTGTGGTTTTTGAGAAGACTGTCGAGCCTGAGCATGTGGAACTCCCTGAGTACAAAGAGCTGAATATTGAGGAACTGCGCGGTAGATGCAAGACTTCAAGGAGCCTTATCAAAAGCGTTGCCGAGGCGGAAGCACCGATAGCGGAGGAATATTTATTAAAGAGGATCTGCGGGATCTACGGTCGAGAAAAGGTTACGAGCGCAGTCAAAGAACAGTTTGAAGCTGATATGAAGAACTGTGAAAAGAGCGGTATCATCCGGAAAAACGGATTTCTATATCTTGCAGAGCAAAATGATTATAAGCTGCGTGTACCGGGAGATAAGCGAGAGATCAGGTATATAGCACCGGAGGAGCTGGCAGCGGGGTTAAGTGAAATACTTAAGCAGAATTATTCTGTTGAAAAGGATAGTTTGTATAGAACGCTTGCTGATCAGCTCGGCTTTACCCGTGTAGGTGATGTCATAGAAGAAAAATTTGATGAGGCACTTAGGCTTTTGGAAGGTGCTGTTGTCGATGGGGATAATGTCCGGCTTAAGTGAAAAGTGTACAGTCAGCATAGAATTCTTTGCAATAAATCCTTCAAAGCGATATACTAATATGACTTATTTTATGTTTTGAGAGGTTTACTGATGAAGACGAAACTGACAATCGGAGAGCTTGTCACTTTGACGAGCATGCTCTTTGGACTTTTTTTTGGAGCGGGAAATCTTATTTTTCCTGCGTATCTTGGACAGATGGCCGGAAACAATATCGTTCCGGCACTTATCGGCTTTCTGATAACAGCGGTGGGAATGCCATTACTCGCAGTTATCTCTCTGGGACTTACCGGAAGCGATGGCCTTCTTGAACTGAGCAGTAAGGTCGGAAGAAAATTCGGATACATATTTACGATCGCCCTTTACCTGGCTATCGGACCTTTCTTCGCGGCCCCGAGATGTTTGACAGTTCCCTTTGAGATCGGTATAAAGCCGCTGCTTTCCAAAAATGTGGATCAGCAGCTTACGCTGTTGATATTTACCGGTTTTATGTATGTTCTTATGCTGTGGTTCTCTTTGAGACCGGGTAAGATATTGACCTGGATCGGTAAATTTCTGAATCCGGTGTTCATCGTAGTTTTAGGATTGCTTCTGATCATTGCGCTTTTTCAGCCGGAGGGGAATATCGCAGATTATGTAGCGCAGGACATTTACAGTCATGCAGCGGCACTGCAGGGAATCCTTGATGGATACAATACTATGGATACCCTTGCAGGACTTGCCTTTGGAATCATAGTTGTGGAAGTTATAAGAGAACAGGGGATAACTGCTCCTGAACATATAGCGGCCAATACTGTAAAGGCCGGAGTGTTCAGCTGCGGATTTATGGGAGTGATCTATTTCCTCGTGGCGCTTGTAGGTGCCGAAAGCAGAGCCTATGCCCCGCTGAGTGATAACGGAGGAACGATCCTTGCGGATGTTTCGGCACACTATTTTCCGGGATTTGGCTCGATACTGCTTGCCGTGATCGTATTCTTTGCCTGCCTTAAAACAGCGGTCGGCCTTATGACGAGCTGTGCCACAACCTTTTCAGAAATGTTCCCGAAAAGACTTTCGTATAATAAATGGGCGGTTATTTTTTGCACAGTAACATTTTTGATCTCAAATGTGGGTCTTACATCTATAATAAAGATCTCTGTTCCGGTGCTTATGATGCTCTATCCTATAGCAATCACCTTAACGCTTCTTTCGGTGTTTGGTAAGTTATTCAGAAGGAATCATACGATCATCGTTTCAGTGATTACAATGGTCATTATCAGCTCATTTTTTGATTTTCTGAAAGCTCTGCCTGCAGAGTGGACAGATGCGATCGGTGCAGGAAAAGTGATCACATTATGTGATAATTATCTTCCGCTTTTTTCTTATGGATTTGGATGGGTAGTGCCGACGATCATGGGCTTCTTTATTGGAGTGGCAGTGATCATCATAAAAAAGATAGTGTTGAAATGAAGAGGACGGTCTTTCGATCATTAGATGATGAAAGACCGTCGTTTTATTTGTCGGAGATCAGATTATAGCATTCGGGCCTTCTGTCTCTGAAAAGTCCCCAGGAGAATCGTTCTTCACGGATCTTTGAAAAGTCAAATTCTGAAGTGATGATCTCGTCTGAGTCCCGACCGGCAGATGCTGTGAGCTCTCCGGTCTCGTTGCTTATGAAGCTGCTTCCGTAGAAGGTAAGGGAAGAGGACTGTCCGCCGTTTTCTGGGCATGGGCTGACAGTTTCGAGTCCATAGCGATTTGCTGCAGCAACAGGGATTATATTTGCTGCTGCGTGTCCCTGCATCGTGCGTCTCCAGTGACCGGAGCTGTCTACTTCGAGGATCGGTTCTGAGCCGATGGCTGTCGGGTAGAGTAAAATATCGGCACCCATGAGAGCCATGCAGCGCGCTGTTTCAGGAAACCACTGATCCCAGCAGATTCCGACTCCTACATTTCCGTATCGAGTCTTCCATACCTTAAAGCCTGTGTTTCCGGGCGTAAAGTAAAACTTTTCCTGATAATAGTGATCGTCCGGAATGTGGGTCTTTCGATAGACTCCCATTATACTTCCGTCTGCATCTATCATCGCAATGGAGTTAAAAAGTCTCGTGCCATCCTTTTCGTAAAAGCTTACAGGAAGTACTATTTCGAGCTCTTTTGCAACCTCTGAAAATCTTATCACTGCAGGATTTTTTTCTGTTTCAAGCGCATAGTCATAATATTCATAGCGCCTTTCCTGGCAAAAATATCTGCGCTCGAAAAGCTCAGGAAGGAGGATGATCCTTGCACCTTCAGAAGCTGCTTTTCTAACGAGCTTCTCTGCGTGTTCAATGTTTTCCTGCGGGTTATTTGTGCAATTCATCTGAATTGCAGCAACTTTTACTAAGCTCATGTTGCCTCCTTATAAAATGTCCGGTATCTGCTGTGTGATACAGTGAATATTTCCGCCTCCGAGCAGAATTGCCTTTGAATCTATACCGATGACTTTTCTGTCCGGGCAGATCTCAGACATGATCTTTAAGGCTCGTGCGTCACTTTTTACGTTTACGCCGCCAAACTGTGGAAGGAGCAGAATATTGTTCCCGAAGTAAAAATTTACATAGCTTGCAGCAAGGCGTTCTCCGGCCTCGCGGGTATCTTCGCCTTCTTCGAATTCATAGGTGAGATCACTTTCTTCAACGCAGATCGGGATATCAGGGATCGGAAGCTTATGGATAATAAGCTTTCTACCTTTTGCATCTGTTTCATTACTGAGATATTCAAAATCTGCCTTTGAAAGCTCATATTGCGGGTCGGACATGTTATCTGTCCAGGCAAGGACGACTTCTCCAGGAGCAGTAAAGCAGCAGACATTGTCTACATGCTCGTTGGTCTCGTCATTGTAGATGCCCCGGGGAAGCCAGAGCACTTTGGTGATGCCCAGAGCTGTTTTCAGCTTTTCTTCGATCTCTTCTTTCGTAAGCTCAGGGTTACGGCCTTTGCTTAAAAGACAGGATTCAGTTACGAGAAGAGTCCCTTCGCCGTCGGTGTGGATAGAACCTCCTTCAAGGACAAGATCCCCGAGATCATAGCAGTCCTTATTTATGGCATCGCAGAATCCGGCTGCTGCCTTATCATCTGCCTGCCAGTCAGTATAAAGACCGTCATATTCACCGCCCCAGGCATTGAATTTCCAGTTGATCCCACGAATCTCAGAGCCGTTTGAAACGAAGGTAGGCCCTACATCTCTGGCCCAGGAGTCGTTGGTCGGGATCTTGATTACAGCAGCGATACCCTTAAGGGCTGCTTCTGCCTCATGGAAATGAGCACTGTCGGCAAGAAAGTATACCTTTTCGTTGGGAGAAAGTGCTCTGGCTATTTCAATAAATGCTCTCTGTGCGTCCGAGGGGTCCTTACCCCAGCTTCCGGGCCGCACCGGCCATATCAAAAGGGTTCCGCTGTGTTTTTCATACTCTGCCGGCATGTGAAATCCATCACCGGCGGCAGAGGTGCTCTTTATTAACATATTTTCTATACCTCATTTTCAGGAGAGCCGTTCCTTAAAATCGGCGTATCCAAAATGCTTTACAGTTTCGAAGCTTCCGTCTTCATGCAGAAGTGCTATGTCAGGCAGGGGCATGCCGTTAAAGGTATTGTTTTTTACCATGGAATAGATAGCCATGTCCTCGAAGGTGAGGGTATCCCCGATCTCAGGCATTTTGTCGAAACTGTAATCACCGATTACGTCCCCGGCAAGGCAGGTCCTTGAAGCAAGTCTGCAGGTGTACTGCTTTTCACCCGGCGCACCGCTTCCTTTGAGCGGCGGGCGGTAAGGCATTTCAAGAACATCCGGCATGTGACAGGCGGCAGAAGCATCTAATATGAGTATGGGTATTGTATTATGAACGATATCCATAACCTTTGTGCGAAGATAACCGGCATCTAAAGCGATGGCTTCGCCGGGCTCGAGATATACCTCAAGGTCATAGGTTTCTGCTAAATGCTTTATGGTCTTTTCAAGTAATTCGATATTATAGCCCGCTTTACTTATATGGTGACCGCCGCCGAGGTTGATCCATTTGGCCTCTTTTAAGTATATTGAAAATTTTTCTTCTACAGCTTTTACTGTTTCTGCAAGAGGCTCAGCACCCTGTTCGCAGAGGGTGTGGAAGTGGATTCCCTCCACACCTTCAGGAAGATGCTCCGGCATATCGCAGAGGCGTATACCAAGCCTTGAACCCGGAGCACAGGGGTCATAGATCTCATGGCCTTCCTGAGTTGAAAACTCCGGGTTGATGCGAAGCCCTACGCTTGCATTGGAAGCTTCCCAGATCTTTCTGTGGGCGTCGAGCTGACGGAGCGAATTAAATGAAATATGATCGCATATCCTGACGAGTTCGCTCATTTCTGACTCTGTATAGGCAGGGCTGAAAACATGATTCTCACCGCCCATTTCCTCGTATGCGAGCCTTGCCTCGTAAAGTCCGCTGGCCGTCGCACCTGAGATATACTTTTTGATCAAAGGATAGACCCTGAACATGGAAAAAGCCTTCTGAGCGAGAAGTATATGGCATCCGGTGTCGACCTCAACTTTATGAAGTATCTCGAGATTTTTGATCAGTTTGGCTTCATCAACTATATATACAGGGGTTGCAAGTTCTGCTTCTTTCATATAACTCCTATTCAACGGTTGCCGGATTTTCATCGACTACCCATGGAAGACCGAATTTATTTAACATATCCATAAATGGATCAGGATCAAATTCATCTGTTGTGAGTGTGCCGCGGGTGTTCCACTGACCTGCTGCAACAAGTGCTGTTCCGATCATGGCAGGAACTCCGGTTGTGTAGCTTATAGCCTGACTTCCGACTTCTTTATAGCATTCCTGATGATCGCAGACATTGTAAATAGCGATCGTTTTTTCTTTACCATCTTTTATACCGGTGAAGATACATCCGATATTGGTCTTTCCGACAGTCCTCGGACCAAGCGAAGCAGGGTCCGGAAGGAGAGCCTTTAAGAACTGGATCGGAACTATTTTCTGGCCGTTGAAGTCAACAGGCGTAGTTGAAAGCATTCCGACATTTTCAAGGCACTTCATATGTGTGAGGTAGCTCTGGCCAAAGGTCATGAAGAAACGTATTCTCTTTACACCGGGAATATTCTTCGCAAGCGCTTCGATCTCTTCATGATGCAGAAGGTACATATCTTTCTGACCGACTTCCGGGAAATCATATTCACGCTTGATGCTCATGGCAGGCACCTCTACCCAGTGACCGTTTTCCCAGTAGCTTCCGGGAGCGCTTACTTCGCGAAGGTTTACTTCCGGGTTAAAGTTTGTGGCAAATGGATAGCCGTGATCACCACCGTTGCAGTCAAGGATATCGATCGTGTGGATCTCATCGAAATAATGCTTCTGAGCGTAGGCGGTGAAGACGCTTGTTACACCTGGGTCAAAGCCGGTTCCAAGAAGTGCGGTAAGTCCTGCGTCCTTAAATTTCTGATCATAAGCCCACTGCCATGAGTAGTCGAAATAGGCAGAGAATCCAAGCTCCTCACAGCGCTTTTCGTAAATCTTTCTCCATTCCGGATCATCTGTGTCTTCAGGTTCATAGTTTGCAGTGTCAACATAGTGGACTCCGCACGCAAGGCAGGCATCCATTATTGTAAGATCCTGATAAGGGAGAGCCACGTTGAGGACAAGGTCAGGCTTATAGGAATTTATAAGCGCCTTTACTTCCTCTACATTATCAGCGTCTACCTTTGCAGTGGTAACGGCAGTGGCTGTTTTGCCTTCCAGCTTTTTTGCAAGTTCATCACACTTAGACTTTGTTCTGCTCGCGATGCAGAGCTCAGTGAAGAATTCACTGTTCTGACAGCACTTCTGAATTGCAACCTGTGCGACTCCGCCGCATCCAATAACCAATAATCTGCTCATAATTGTTTTTCCTCCTCGGATAAAAGATCTTCTACATATCTAGGGAGCATAAATGCTGCCATATGTAAATTTGTTGTATAGTACCAGGTTTTGATATTTCTCTCATTCCATTTTGCTTCGTTGAAATCCTTGAGCGGATGATATATTTTTGAAGCAAATCCAAAAAGCCAGTATCCGGCAGGGCAGGTGGGGATATGCGCCTGATAGACACGATTTATAGGAAAGCTCTTGAAAGCCTTTCTGTGCATTGCACGACATGCGTCTTCATCTTCGTCAAAAAACGGACTTCCGTGCTGATAGACCATGATTCCGTCATCATGAAGTGCGCGGTAGCAGTTACCGTAAAATTCTTTGGTGAACATACCGGCTGTGTGACCTAGAGGGTCAGTGCAGTCGTTGATGATCAGATCGTAGTAGTCCCTGCGGGATCTGAGAAAGCGGAGACCGTTTTCGTAGTATATTTTTACGCGCGGGTCTTCGAGTCCCACCGAGTTATTTGGAAACCAGTCTTTACAGACATCTACAAACATCTTGTCTTCTTCGACGACATCTATTTCTTCGATCTCTTTGTAATAGGAGAGCTCTCTGGCGACTCCGCCGTCTCCGCCGCCTATTACGAGTACCTTTTTTACATGAGGGTGAACCGCCATCGGAACATGTACGATCATTTCATCATATACAAATTCATCTGCTTCGGAGAAAACAACACTTCCGTTTGAGCAGAGGAATCTGCCGAATTCAGGAGAATTGAAAACATCGATCCTCTGATATTCACTTTTCCCTGAAAAAAGCTGTTCTTCAACGCGTATACCCATTTTAGTGTTGCGCGTATGGAACTCTTCAAACCAAAACTGCATGGCATCTACTCCTTAAAATTTATTCAGAACCTTATGTCAATACATTGAGATATGAAAGGTCATCGCTTTCCATTCCCTGCATTGAGCAGCCCTTTTCCTTTGCAAACCTTATGTATTCGATAATGTCTTTCGTGATCACTTCGCCCGGGGCCAGAATAGGGATTCCCGGCGGATAGCACATTACAGATTCGCCGACGATACGCCCTGTACATTCATCAAGAGGTACGGGAACCTTTTTGGAGTAAAAGGCTTTCTGCGGAGTGACTGCGACTTCAGGGGATATATACTCTGCAGTGAAAAACTGCTTCTCAGGCTTTGAGTATAGCCTTTCTATATCAGCTAAAGCGCCTACGAGCCTTTCTATATCCTGCAGTGAATCTCCGATGGAAATATAGGCTAAAAGATTTGAGATATCGCCAAATTCCATCTGAATATCATATTCATCCCTTAGAAGGTCATATACTTCGATACCTGCAAGTCCGATCTTATGGGTAAGGACTACGAGCTTAGTTACATCAAAGTCGTAGACACTGGTACCGTTTATGAGCTCTTTTCCGTAAGCGTAGTAACCACCGATCTCGTTGATCTCATCCCTTGCATACTGTGCCATTTCAGCTACCTTTTCAAAGGAAGCCTTACCTCGGAGAGCGAGATTTCTTCTGGAAATATCAAGGCTTCCCATTAAGAGGTATGAAGCACTGGTGGTCTGTGTAAGGTTTACGATCTGGCTTACATAGCCGTGATCCAT
>JAILMH010000071.1 GCA_024692715.1 Lachnospiraceae bacterium | reverse complement strand
GAGATGAAGGGATATAGTCCACTGCTTGACAGCGATGGTGATAAGGACTTTGACCCCTATAGTACAGACGGAAATATTACTGCAAAGCCGATGGTGACGGTGATGGAAGTATATCTTAAAAAGATAGTCGAACTTTGCAGCGAAAAGAATATCAGTCTGATACTGGTCAAGACACCTACTAAATCCTTTGACGTGTCGAGGCATAAGACAGTGCAGGATTTTGCAGATGATAATGGTATTGAATTTATTGACTACAACGAAAAAAATACCTATAAGGCGTTAGGCTTTGATTTTAATGAAGACATGAATGAAAATGAGCACGCAAATATGAGCGGTGCTGAAAAGCTTACAGAGGACATAGGAGAAAAACTTATAAAAAACTATGGGCTTGAGGCAGTTGAAGATAAGCAGTGGGAGTCGACCCGGAAATTTCATGATGAGTATATAGAAGACTATGAACTGCACCATGAAGATGATATTTATAAATACTTCGAGAAGTTAAAAAATGACAGATACTCGATATTTATTGCCGCAAAGGGTAATAGTGGAGCTGCGGTCACACCAAAATTAATAACGCATTTTAAGAAACTTGGATTAAACTGCTCTTTTGCAAGAGTGAGGAATCCGGGATATGCGGCATCGATAGTGAATGGAGAGTGTCAGGAAGTGCTGAGTACGGGACTGAATGCGCCGGCAGAGATCACCGGGGTACTTCCGGATGGAGTAACGACATACACAGTATTAAGTCAGGTTGGAAGTTACTCGAACCATGAGGTGAAAATAGAATTCGATGGTGATAATTATTCTACAGATGATGAAGGAATAAATATAACGGTTTATGACAACACCTTTGAAAAAGTCATTGATAAGGTTTCATTTAACACGACTGATAGTGAATTTGAAGTATCGAGATAAGACGGATTGACAGGGGATGCAAATGGAAGACGAACTTTTAGATGAATTGAATGAAGAACAGAGGCTTGCTGTTACGGAGACGGAAGGGTATGTTCGCGTGATAGCAGGTGCCGGAAGCGGTAAGACGAAGGCACTTTCACACAGGTTTGCATATCTTGTAAATGAGCTCGGAATACTTCCGTCAAATATTCTTTGTGTAACTTTTACGAATAAATCTGCAAATGAAATGCGCCAGAGGATACATAATCTGACGGGAGATAACGACACGGGATATATAAATACTTTTCATGGCTTTTGTGTATCCGTGCTTCAGGAAGAAAGCTATGCGGTACAGTATCCGAAGAGCTTTATGGTATTAGATAATACGGATATCAATGATATGTTGAAGATCATTTATGAGGAGCGAAATATAACCCTTAGAGAGATGACTTACAGTATGGCAAGGGATATGATCGAGATTAGAAAGCTTTTTACTGATCCTGATTATTATCTTGATATGATCGCCATGTCACTTGAGACGCTTCATAGTAAGTATATGGAGGCAGTTGAGGTTAAGGATATTATATTTTACGGATACCTTTATCAGGAAAAGAAGAGCTTTGCGCTTGACTACAATGATCTTATAAAATTCACGCTCTATATCTTTGAAAAAAATAGGGACATTTGTCTTAAGTGGCAGCAGCGGCTTGAATATATCATGATAGATGAATTTCAGGATATTGATTCGCTGCAGTATAAACTGATGGAAGTACTTGCAGGGTATCATAAAAATCTTTTTATAGTGGGAGATCCGGATCAGACTATTTATACATGGAGGGGAGCAAGTGTCAAATACATAATGGAATTTGACAAGGCTTTTCCGGGTACGAAGACGATAATGATGACTAAAAATTATCGTTCTACTCCGGAAATTCTGGCATGTGCCAATTCACTTATAGAAAAGAATGATTACAGGGTGAAAAAAGAATTGATCCCGGTTCGTGAAAGAAGTGTTAAACCACTGATCCATCATGCCGATACTCCGGACAGGGAGGCAGAGTGGATAGCAGATAAGGTCTCTGAACTGCACGAGGAGGGCAGAGATTATAAGGATATCACTGTTCTTTACAGGGCGCACTATGTGACAAGATCTCTTGAAGAGGCTCTGCTCAGGAAAAAAATACCGTATAACATATATAGCGGAGTACAGTTCTTTGAAAGGCTGGAGATAAAGGATGCGCTTGCATATATGAGGATGGCGGCATTTAAGGATGATCTTTCTTTCAGAAGGGTAGTTAATTCTCCTAAGCGAAATATAGGGCAGAAGAGGATACAGTTTCTTGAGAAGTATGCAGAGGAAAAGAAGATCACATTGTATGAAGCTCTTCTTGAGAGCCGTGACGAGTCGATATTTAAGGGAACCGGAGCAGATGAGTTTATAGAGCTTATCGAGAAATTCGGAAAGGAGTATGAGAACTATAGGATCTCGGATTTTTTTTCTGCGATCATAAATGAGTCCGGATATGAAAAGGCACTCAGGACAGAGGGAAATCAGGAAAGGCTAGATAATCTTGCCGAGCTAAAGCAGGGGATCTTTGAATATGAGGTTAATTGCGGGGAAGAAGCTTCACTTACGGATTATCTGAATCATATTGCACTTTTCACAAATACAGATATAGATGATCCGGGGGATAAGATCAAGCTGATGACGGTTCATACTGCCAAGGGACTTGAGTTTCCTGTGGTATTTCTCTGTGGAATGAATGAAGGGGTTTTCCCTTCGAGGAAGATAAAAAATAAAGAGGGAATGGAAGAGGAAAGACGTCTGGCGTTTGTGGCATTTACCAGAGCAAAGGATCTGCTTTTTATGACAGAGGCTATGGGACGGAACTTTGATGGTTCTCCGAGATACCCTTCGAGATTCCTTTTAAATATTAATTCTGAACTGGTAAATGAAACGGTTAAGCCGGATGAAAACCTTATTAAAGAAGCAAAACGTTTTATACGCTACCAAGAACAGAATTCAGGTGATATAAAAGAACTATTCGCTGTCGGTCAAAAGGTTCGTCATAAGGTATTTGGCGAAGGTGAGATCATAGAGATCAATACAGAGTTAAATGCATATATGATTCATTTTGATAAACTCGCGACCGATAGGGCAGTCTCTTTTAAGGCAAAGTTAGAGAAGATCTGATCGGAATAAGTGTTTTCTATTATTTCCTATTGACTTGGTATACATTTATATAATATAATTATGTACAATCTAATTATAAATAATCAGTTTGACTTTTATTCTTTAATGCGTTAACGTTGTAAAGAAAATGAGGTCATGAATGCATGTTCAAGGAGGAGATATGAAGAAATTTAAGGCAATCGCACTTTCAACGGCACTTGTACTGGCACTTACGGCATGTGGAGCACCGGCAGCAACAGAAACCGCTTCTACCGCTGCAGCATCTTCAGCAGTTGGGACTGAGGCAGCAGCAGAGACTGCTGAATCAGCCGGAACAGCTCTTGATAAGGAGGCATTTGACAGCTTCATAGCAGAAGGACCGGTTGCAGATGATGCAGAAATTGAAGCAAACAGCTGGGCTAAGGCTATTAAAGAGAGAGGTACTTTTAGAGTTGGAACTACACGTACTTCTCAGCTTTTCAGTCAGCTTGACGAGACAGATAACGGTATAAGAGGCTTTGACGCAGGTCTTTTCCAGCTTCTTACAAGATATATTCTTGGAGATGAGTCAAAATTTGAAACAACACAGGTTGATTCAAGTACTCGTGAATCAGTACTTACGAGTGGTCAGGTAGATGCTGTTTTTGCAACATATTCCATAACTGATGAACGTAAGAAGCTTATCTCATTTGCCGGACCTTATTACAGGTCACAGCAGGCTATCCTCGTAAAGGCTGATAATGGAGACATAACAGGTGTTGACAGCCTTGCCGGTAAGGTAGTTGCTACACAGTCAGGCTCAACAGGCCCGGACATTCTTGCTGAGGCCGCACCGGAAGCTACTGTTCAGGAATTTGAAACAGATATAGAAGCTCGTACAGCACTTGAGCAGGGTAGAGTAGATGCTTATGTTACAGATTACACACTTCTTCTTAATGCCCTTGTAA
The DNA here is from genome assembly GCA_024692715.1 of Lachnospiraceae bacterium. Lineage (GTDB taxonomy): Bacteria > Bacillota > Clostridia > Lachnospirales > Lachnospiraceae > NK4A144. The sequence continues at coordinate 19,198 of JAILMH010000071.1, read as the reverse complement.
AGGACTCTTCAAAATTTAAGATAGCCGGCGATACATTTGGAACAGAGGATGACTACGGCATTGGTATGCCGCTTGATTCTGACGGTGTTGAATTTGTAAACAGCTTCCTTAAGAAGATCGAGGAAGATGGAACATGGGAAAAACTCTGGAAGATCAGCATCGGAGATCGTACAGGAATCGAAACTGCACCGGAAGCTCCGGTAATAGAGTAACTGACAGGTTTGTAAGGAGTGTAAAATGACGATCAACGAGCTGTGGGCACAATTTGGAGACAAGTATATACAGGCGCTTTTTGTTACATGGAAACTTACAGCGATTTCTTTTGCGGGTGCGCTGATCATAGGGATAATCATCACTGTGATGCGGACCTGCCCGATAAAGCCGCTGCGTATGTTTGGAGATTTCTATGTGCAGATATTCAGAAATATTCCGGGAGCTTCGCTGCTGATATTTCTTGTATATGCGCTGCCGAATCTCAGTGTTGTGCTTTCGTATTTTAACTGTGTTCTGATAGCGACTACACTGATCCCCTCAGCTTTCTGTTCGGAATATCTGATGAGTGGAATAAATACCATTGGTACAGGGCAGATAGAGGCTGCAAGATCACTTGGAATGGGTTTTATGACAATGATGCGTGTTCTGGTGATCCCGCAGGCTGTTAGATCCTCTGTATTACCTATGACAAATCTGCTTATTGCAACAATGCTCACAACAGCTATCGCTTCACAGGTCCCTCTGAATCCACAGGATCTTACGGGGCTTGTGAGCTATATCAATACGCATGCGGTCGGAGGAGTGACCTCATTTTTGATATCGGCAGTTTTTTATGCACTGACGGCTGTTGTCATTGGGCAGATAGGAAATTTAATTGACAGGAAAGTGAGGATCTTACGATGAGTGGTGCAAATACTTCAATACGGGATTTTTTGTATGAAGAACCCGGACCAAAGATGAAAAAGAAGATTGCGGTCGCCACGATAATCTCACTTGCTGCGATCCTTTTCTTTCTATATAGGATCCTTGTGACATTTTATGAAAATGGTCAGCTGGATGCCAAGTATTGGTCGCTTTTTGGAAAGGCAACTACATGGAGATTTATCGGAAGTGGTATAGTGGGAACTATTCAGGTGGCATTGCTGGCCGGTATCATTGCATTTGCACTTGGAATGCTCTTCATGCTCGGGCGTATCAGCGGAGTTAAACCGCTGCAGACAGTGAGCACAGTATTTATCGAATTTACACGCGGAGTTCCAACTCTGCTTTTTATCTATTTTTTCTTTCTTGTCGCACCGCAGATAGGGGTTAATCTTCCTCCCTTTTGGAAGATAACAATACCGGTTGCAATATCGGCATCCGGAGTTGTCGCCGAAGTGCTGCGTTCAGGAGTCAATGCTGTTCCGAAGGGACAGAGTGAAGCTGCACTTTCGCTTGGAATGATGCCTCACAGTGTATTTTTCAAGATAGTATTTCCACAGAGTCTTAGATATATAGTTCCGGCTCTTATAGCTGAGCTTGTTATAGTGGTCAAGGACACAACATTTGCGTATGTTGTAAGTTATCCGGATCTTATGCAGAATGCAAAGGTGCTTATTTCTAACTATGATGCACTGGTTTCGGTGTATCTGGCAGCGGCAGTGATATACATCCTGATAAACTATCTTTTGAATAAAGCATCAGCTGCTGTGGCAAAACGTACAAATACAGTGCAGGTAAAGGCACGCTGAGTAACCGGAAAACATCCTCCGGATTAATTTATGAAAGGCAGGTATATAAGTTGGCAGAAAAGAGTAATATTCCGGTTATTGAGTTAAAAAATGTAAATAAGCATTATGGAGAGCTTCATGTGCTTAAGAATATCAATCTCTCTGTGAAAAAAGGAGAGGTCGTTGTTATCATCGGGCCGTCAGGCTCGGGTAAATCAACTCTCTGCAGAACGATCAACCGGCTGGAAAGTATTGACAGTGGTGAGATACTTATAGATGGAAAATCTTTGCCTGTTGAGGGTAAGGCGCTTGCAGAGGTAAGAGCTAAGATCTCAATGGTATTTCAGTCATTTAATTTATTTGCGCATAAGACAATTTTAGAAAATGTGACAATAGGGCCTACAGATGTACTTCACAGACCTAAAGCTGATGCACAGAAAGAAGCTATGCAGCTGCTTAAAAGGGTTGGTGTGGATTCACAGGCTTCAAAAGTCCCGGCACAGCTTTCAGGCGGTCAGCAGCAGCGTGTGGCAATAGCCAGAGCTTTGGCTATGCATCCTGAGGCAATGCTTTTTGATGAGCCGACAAGTGCCCTTGATCCTGAAATGATAAATGAAGTGCTGGATGTAATGACCGAGCTTAGAAATGATGGGATGACTATGGTGATAGTCACACATGAGATGAATTTTGCTCGTCGTGTTGCAAACAGGATTATTTTCATGGCAGATGGAAATATAGTTGAAGAGAATACTCCGGAGGAGTTTTTTACAGCTCCTAAATCTCAGAGAGCCAAAGAATTTCTTGAATCAATAAAAGGACATTAAAGTTACTGCACCAGAAGGGTTTGTCATGAGAAAAATAAAAGTAGTGATTCCGGTACTTTCAGCTAACGTCGACAATTATATCAGAGCACTTGAAAAGCAAGGGGTTGAGCCTGTTGTAAGGCACAGCACAGAAGGGCTTGAAACTGATGACAGTGATGCACTTCTTCTTCCGGGTGGAATCGATGTGAATCCGAAGCGTTATAACAGAGAAAATGTGGCCTGCGGACCGCTCAGTGATGAACTTGATGAACTTCAGCTTTCATGGCTTAATAAGTTTATAGACGAGAAAAAGCCCATACTTGGTATATGTCGTGGTCATCAGCTCATAAATATAAGATTTGGCGGAACACTTATTCAGAATGTGGAAAACTGTAAGAGGCATGCCAAGTTCTCACTCACCTGCCTGGATAGATTCCATGATGCAGAATTTCATGATAAAGACTCATGGCTGGTTGGGATATATGGTAACGAATTCACGATAAATAGTGCGCATCATCAGGCCGTGGAGAAATTTGGTGAAGGACTTATACCACAGCTTTACAGTACACCTGACGGTCTTGTGGAGGGCTCCCGCCATACCGGGCTTCCGATATGGTCTGTACAGTGGCACCCAGAAAGGTGCATACCTGAAAAGACTCCTCTGGGTGTTGTGGACGGAGCAAAAATTTTTGAATTTTTTACAGCAGAGATCAGGAAAAGGACACAGCTTTAAGGCGTGTCTTTTTTTATGCAAAAAAATGCATGATTGTATTGAGTCATTATTGGTGAAAATTCCAACTTGTCTTCTTGCATTCCCTTGAGTACAATTAATTTAATGAAACGTTTAATCATAACAACGTGATCTTGGAAAAGCTGTAGAGTTTGCAGCAAAAGGAGAGGGTAAAGTAATGAAGAAAGAGACGAAATACAGAGCACACAGGTCTGCCGCTGTGTTACTTTCAGCAGCTATGGTCGTTTCTCCTGTGGGGGCAGGAGCTGTGGCTGCAGAGCCGCTTCCATCTGAAAGCAAAAACGATTTATCAGACGAAGGTGAATCGAAGGTCGAGTCTGAAAATGCGAGACTTGCGGATGAAGCAGTAAAGTCAGATGCCAAAATAGAAAAAACTGATGATGGCTATAAAATGACTAATGACTATTTTACTGTGGAAACGGGAAAATATGGTGAAATCTCCTCATTAAAGATAACAGATGACGAGTTTGACACCAACTATGTTATGAATGCAGAAAATGCTTCGGCACAAGATACTGAGGGCCATGAATGGCTTGGTGAGCTCATGTTTCAGACCAGAAGCGCTAATGAGAAGGCATGGACAAAGGAGCGTACTCAGGCTTCTGACAGTGTCAGAAATGTTAAGCTTTCCGGAAATAAAGTTATTGTGACGTATGAAGGTTCTGAGGAAGAGAATGGTATCAGTCGTCTTAAGGTCACTGAAAGCTATTCGCTTGTAAATAATAAGGTAAGGTGGGAGATAAAGGTTGAAAATGCCACTGATGAGGAACTTGAGGTAGGCGATATCGGACTCCCTATGCCTTTTAATGAATTTTGGACAGCAGGAGATCAGATATATGAAACACGTACTGTAGATCATAGTTTTGTTGGACAGAATGGGTCATATATCTATGTTACTAGACCTAGCGGAGAGGGAAAATTCCTGCTCATGACACCGGATCAGGATACGGATGCGGGATTTGAGTATCAGGATCATTGGCGTACAGCAGAGCATAAAGATGCAGGGGAAACGGCATGGTGTCAGGACCAGTCAGGATGGCAGAACGGCCTGAATGTATTTTATATAAAGTCTGCAGCGATAAAGGAAACAGGCAGAGGATATCTTGAGAATACATCATTAAAGCTTGAACCCGGCGAGAGCAAAACATATTCATTTAATTTTCAGGCAGTTGAAGATGAAGCTGATATGAAATCGGCGCTGTATGAAGAGGGACTCATCGATGCGGTGGCAGTTCCCGGAATGGCGTTTGCAAAGGATATGCCGGCTAAGATGTATCTTCATACAAAATACGACCCTGAGGATCTCGAGGTAGAAGTTCAGTGCCCTCATGATATAAAGCTTTATGATGGGAAGAAAAATTTTGTAAGCTCTGAGCTTGAGCATACAGCTGATTCAGAGAATACGTATGCGAGATATGAAAAAACTGTTGAGATAAATGGTGAGAAATACCATATTTATGATCTTAAATTTGATGAACTCGGTCAGAATAACGTTGTCGTATCTTATGACGGAGATAAGAAGACCACACTTCAGTTTTACATCATGGATAATGCGGCTGATGCTCTGAGTACTCATTCAGAATTTATGGTTGATAAAACTCAGCTTGATACTCCGGGTGAAACAGGAGATGCGGTTTTTGATGACTGGATGATGGATCAGAAGACCACAAGAAACAATGTGGAATCAAATTATTTCGGAATGAGCTACTGGGGCTGGGGAGATGACTGGGGACTTACTCATGGGACTTTCCTTGCGGAGAAAAATGTATATCAGCCGGTGGCAAAAGAAATAAAGGCTCTGGATAAGTATCTTGATACTGCCATTTGGAACGGGCTTATGCAGGAACATCATGAAGATTATCTTATCCATGATTTTCTTGTGGAAGAGCCTAATCCGTCGCCTACTTACAGAGGCTATGCATATCCGCATATTTATAATACCTATTTCATGATGTATAAGATCGCAAGCCGGTATCCGGATATGACAGATTATATTGAAACACCGGATACTTACCTTATGAGAGCGTATAACATAATGATGGCCTATTACTCTGATGGTGTGGCCTATAACTGGGGAACGGGTGTTATGGGAGAGAGTACTACTCCGGATATCATTGCTGCTCTGAAAAAAGAAGGACACAGCACAGAGGCTGAGAAGGTCGAGTCCATAATGGATAGGAAATATGACAGCTTCAAGGCTCAGAAATACCCGTATGGTTCAGAGTATTCTTATGATAATACAGGAGAGGAAGCTGTATATGTCTTAGCTAAAATGCAGAAAGAAAAGGGAAAAGATACCAGTAATGCAGAGCGAATGATGAAGGCGATAAATACAAAGACCCGCGCCTGCAGAGGAAATCAGCCGATATGGTATCACTATGCAGATCCTGTTACAAACTGCGGAGAAAACTGGTGGCAGTTCCAGTATTCAGCTTCCCTTATAGGCTATTGTATGAATGATTATCTTTTGAATGAAGATAATGAGTATGACACAGCCGATGATATTGCAGAAGCTGAAAGAATGAACTATGCGGCCAAACTTGCGAACCTTACGTGTATTAATTCGGGACAGATCGATTCGGACCCTGAAAATATCGGCGCGGCTGCCTGGACATATCAGGCTGAGATGGGTAATCTCGGAGGACAGGGAACAGGCGGCGGAAAGCTTCACAATGGCTGGAGACAGATGACAGGAGAAGCAGATCTTGGACTTTTTGGTGCACTTCAGATCCTGTCATCAGATGTGGCTGTCGATCCTGTATTTGGATTATTTGGATATGGATGCGAGGTGAGTGAAGAGGGAGAAACGTATGATGTGACTCCTATGGATGGACTTTATACAAAGCTCAATCTTGTAAATGAAAAGCTTTCTATCGAACTTGAAAGAGATCAGTACACTCATGCTGTTGTCAATAAAGCAGCAGACGGAATGACACTTAGTTTTAAGAACCTCGAAAAGACAGAGCATACATCAGATCTTTCTGTTACAGGCTTGAAAAAGGGAAATTATATTTTAAGCGTAGATGGAAAGACACAGGGAAGCTTTAGCGTAGAAGACGGTGAAAAAACAACTGTTCCGGTAAAGCTTCCGGCTGGTGAAAAGGCTGAAGTTAAGATCACTTTCGGTGAAAATGAAAACGGAAAGGTGACTGTAAGTGCAGGAGAAGATGCATCAACAGCGCTCTCTGATGAGTTTTATCTTGAAGGACAGGCTGTTGATACAGGAGCAATATCAGAGACACCTTCTGTAAAGTGGGAGATCGCAGAGGATTCAGAGAATAAGGATGCAGAAATTGAGAATCCGGAAAATCTTCGCACTTTGGTAAAATTTACATCAGAAGGAACTTATAAATTTAAGTTAACGGCGGTTGATTCAGGTGTTTCAGATGAAATTACGATCAAAGTCGGGAAAGATTCTGAGCTTGCGGAAACCATTGCTGAGTATACCTTTGATGATATTGACGGCAGTGCCGTAAAAAATACTGTAAGTGGCGTTTCAGCAACTCTTGTCGGAAAAGCAGAGATCGGCGAAGGCAGCGGAGATACAAAGGGACTTATTATTCACGGAAGTAATAAAAACGGTTATGTAAGACTAAATTCAGGTCTTACAAAGCGACTTGATGAGTCCACAGCAGCAGTTGATGTAAAGCTCGCAGACAGCCAGACCACAGGTGCAGCGGCAGTTAACTTTGCTGATACCTTAGGCCATAGCATGATAATTGAATTTGTCAATGGAAATGAGATCGCACTTAAGATAAATGGCGAGGAATTAAAGACCGGAATTTCTATTGCAAAGGAATACTGGAAGAATATCGCCGTTACAGCAGATGGAGAAAAGGTAACGCTTTATGTTGACGGTGAGGAGAAGTTCGAAACAGAAAGCAGCTTTAAGTTCAGTGAGTTTGGGAATGTCCAGACAGATTACCTTGGACGCAATACGTCGCAGACAGATGCTTTCTTTAATGGCAGTATAGACAATTTTGGCCTTTATTCGAAGGCATTCAGTGCTGATGAGATAAGGGAAAGATTCGGATCAGATGAAAGTGTAGAGTTTGTTTCTGCAGATGGCGGAACAGTTGTTACTGAAAAAGGTAAGGCACCGGTACTTCCGGATAAAGTGACAGTACTTTATTCAAACGGTCTTTATGAAACTAAAGCTGCTGAATGGGATGAGGTAAGTAAAGACAGCTATGAGAAGCCGGGAGAGTTTACAGTTTCCGGAAAAGTTGACGGTAAAGAGGCTTCGGTTAAGGTAATGGTAGTTGACGGAGTTCTGATGAATATTGCGCCAAATGCTGAGGCAAGTGCAATTTTTGAAGACAGAAATGATCTTGGCGGTGCACCGACTATCAATGACGGATATGAGCCGAAGAGCTCCGCAGATACAAGCCATGGAACCTGGCATAACTGGAACGGCGGAAATCAGAGTGGCTCCGGCTGGGTACAGCTCACATGGAATGAAGATCAGATAATCACAGGCTGTGATTCTTACTATTTCAGAGATGGTAACGGCAATTTCTATCCGGCATCAGCTTCTATCTATTATCTTGACGATGATGGAAAGACCTGGAAGAGCGTAACAAATGTGAAGGGACTAGGAGTAGAGCTTGATCAGTATAATAAAACTACGTTTGATGCGGTTAAGACAAAGGCACTCAGGATGGAGATGACTCCGGGCAAGCTGGCACTAGGTGTTATTGAATGGAAAGTTTACGGATACGGAGATGAGCTTACACAGCTTAAAGCTGATCTTAATCAAAAGAATACAGCAATGAGTGCAATCGCTGAGAATTCTGTAGAAGAAGGCTATACAGCGCTGCAAGAGGCAATAGAGAAAGCTGATATTGTGCTTAAAGCATCTGAGGTGACAGAGGATGAAGTAAAAGAAGCGTCTGAAGGTCTTGATGAAGCCTTTAAGGGCATTAAAGCCAGGGGAGATAATCTTTCACTTATCGCGCAGGTATCCGCCAGCTATACATCGAGCTGGGAGAGTCTTGCAGCAGTAAATGACGGAAGACTTCCGATCAATGCACATGATTCCTACTATTCACACTGGGGAACATGGGGCAACACTTCGTCTGAAGAGAGCATCACATATACATGGCCCGGAAAAGTAAGCTTCAGCAGTTCGGATCTGTATCTCTGGTATGACGGCTCAGAGATCAGAAGCGGTGGAATAAAGTTCCCTGTAAGCTATAAATATGAAATCCTTGACGAAGATGGAAACTGGAAAGAACCTGGGAATGTAAGTGGTCTTGGGCTTGAAACAGATAAGTTCTCAACTACGACTTTTGATAAGGTTACAACAACCGCTATCCGTGTTACCTTTAAGAAAGAGTCTGCCGATGGTAATGGCGTGGGTGTGCACGAATGGCAGATAACGGGAACTCCGGCTTCAGAAGAGAAAACATATACTGTGTATTCAAAATATGGAGCTTCATACTGCAAGGATGAGGAAGGAAATGCAGTTACAGGCTTTGTGAGCATTGACGGAGATAAATATTACTTTGATCCGGCAAACAGGGGAATAATGAAGAAAGCTTCGAAGTTTACTGTAACAGATGAGGACGGAAAAGAACGAACATGTCATGCGCTTAAGTCAGGAAAGCTTGCCACAGGCTTTGTAAAGGCATGGTCAAAACTCGAGTATTATGATGAAGAAGGATACCTTGTAACAGATGAGTTTATCACTGTTGATGGAGAAATTTATCATGCAGATGCCGAGGGAAGAATAGACAAGTCAAAGTTTGTAAATTATACTGATTCAGATGGAAATGAGAAGACCTGCTACATGAATAAGGACGGAAAAATGGCCAGAGGTCTGGTCAAGAGCTGGGGCAGGACATATTACTTTTATGAGGACGGTCACATGGCAAAGAATGAAGATGTGACAGTTGATGGTAAAACATATCATTTTGATGAAAAAGGATATGGAAGAGCAAAGTAAACTTATCTGGGGAAGCAGAGGGCCGAGTATATCGGCCTTTTGCGCTGTAAAAAATAACTGGAGTGTGATGAAAATATGGCAACTATTAAAGAAGTGGCAAAGGAGTGCGGCGTTTCTATAGCCACAGTGTCCAATGCACTGAATGGAACCGGTCGTGCGTCTGAAGAAACGAAGGAGAGAATAATAAAAACTGCTCATGAAATGGGCTATGTTCCGGATCTTGTTGCCAGAAATCTAAAGCAGAAAAAAACAAAGGTTATAGGTATAATCACAGAGGATATCACAGTTTTTAACACTGTCGGTATCGTAGACGGGATCCATGAGTATCTTGAAAAGTGCGGCTATTCCTTTTTACTGGGAAATCTAAGACTTTTTAAGAAGTATGACAATGATTTTTATAAAAATGATGCCTATATTGAAGCGGCAAAAAAAGAATTCAGGATCATGGAATCCCAGCGTGTTGCAGGAGTCATTTATGTGGGAGCACATTGCAGAGAGATAAATGTGATACCTAAAAATTATAAGGTACCTACGGTTATCGCCTACAGCTACGGCAAAGCACCCTCAGTCCTTTATGATGATGAAGAGGCGGCATACGAAGCGGTAGAACAGCTTATTAATGCTGGCGCAAAGAATATAGGGATGATCCTTGGAGAACAGACCTCACTGCATACTATCGAGAGGCGAAGAGGCTTCGAGAGAGCAATGTTTGACCATAAGCTTTTGATGAACCCGAATCTGATCGAAGCCGGAAACTGGCATAGAAGAGGCGGATATGAGGCCGGAAAGAAGATATTGTCAAAGGGAGCGGATGCGATCTTTTCGATGAGCGATATAATGTCGGTCGGAGTCTATGATTATGCGTATGAGAAAAATCTGAAGATAGGCAAGGACTTTTCTCTGGCCAGCTTCGATAATCGGGAAATAAGTGCAGAGCTTTCTCCGGGACTTTCCACAATGGCGATTCCTTTAACGGAGATCGGCAGAGCAGCGGCACAGACAATGATAGAGCTTGCAGAAGGAAAAGAGGATAAGAGACAGATAAGTAAGCTCAGATGTTCATTTTTAAGCAGAGGATCGATAATAAGAAAGTAATAGTGTTGACTAAACCCATGGGTAAATTACCTGTGGGTTTTTTTACTGATTGTATTTAAAACAAATTTTTTCACAAAAATCCGGTTTGATTTCTGTCTATTCTTTAGTATTTACATCAGTACAATTGAGTGATATCTTTGAAATATAGATAAAACGATTAATCAAGCAAGGGAATCAAAAATATGCCAAAAAAACTTAAAAAACCTGATTTAAAGAGAATACGTATAACCGACGAGCTTTTTGGTCAGTATGCAGGCAGAATAGGTGAGAAGATCCTTGATTATCAGTGGAAGATACTTACTGATGAGCTTGAGGGAAGTGAACCGACATACTGCATAGAAAATTTCCGAATTGCTGCGGGGGAAAAGCAGGGAGAGAGAAAGGGAGTTGTATTTCAGGACACCGATCTTTACAAGTGGTTGGAATCAGTCGCATTTAGTATTGCCGGAGGAATGGCCGGAGATTTTGAGGAAAAGGCTGACAGAGTAATAGAACTTATAGCGAAGGCACAGGAGAGTGATGGATATCTGAATACTTATTTTCAGATCAATGCTCCGGAACGTAAATGGAAGAATCTGGCTGAAGGACATGAACTTTATACGGCAGGACACATGATGGAAGCTGCTGCTGCCTACTATGTGATCACCGGTAAAGAAAAAATACTTGAAGTTGCAAAGAAAAATGCAGATCTTATCTGCAGGGTATTCGGTAAAGGTGAAGGACAGGTACATGGGTATCCGGGACATGAAGAAGTAGAGGTAGGACTCATAAAGCTTTACAGGGTCACCGGAGAAAAAAAGTACCTTGAGCAGGCCAGATATTTTATCGATGAGAGAGGAACAGAGCCTAATTATTTAAGGCAAGAGATAGAAAGAAACGGCCAGCCTGAGTTCTTCCCTGAATTTAAGAACTATGATCTGGAATATTCACAGTCGCATAAGCCGCCGCGTGAGCAGTCAGAGGCTGTAGGACATGCAGTGAGGGATATGTATATGTGCTCGGCAATGGCTGATCTGGCGGAGGAATATGAGGATAAGGAACTTGAAACTGCGTGTGTAAGGATATGGAACAACATGACAAAACGCAGGATGTATATTACAGGTGGAATCGGAAGCAGCGGATTTAGAGAAAGATTTACTACAGATTATGATCTTCCGAATGCCAGTGGATACTGTGAGACCTGCGCATCAATAGGACTTATGATGTTTGGGCAGAGGATGGCGTCACTTACAGGTAAGGCTTCGTATTATGACGAGGTTGAAAGAGCTCTTTATAATACAGTTCTTGCAGGAATCAACATTGAAGGAAACAGATATTTTTACGTCAATCCACTTGAAGTGGTTCCCGAATTCTGCACAGAGCACACTGCTATGCAGCATGTTAAAGCTGTCAGGCAGAAGTGGTTCAGTGTGGCATGTTGTCCGCCGAATATAGCAAGGACACTGGCATCTCTGGGACAGTATATATATGCGTTAGGAGAGGATGCGCTTTATATTCATCAGTTTATTTCATCAACTATAAGTACGAGCATCGGAAGTGCGGAGATCGTGCTTGAGATGAATTCAGATCTTTTAGATACGGGAAGAGTAGATATAAAAGCTGCTGTTAGTGGAAAAGAGACATCATTGATGATAAGGATTCCTGGATTTTCGGAATCAGGAAATGTCAGAGTGGATGAAAGTGAGCTTGATGTAAAGGTTTCTGATGGTTACATAAGACTTGAACTCTCAGAGGGGACACACAGTATTGAATTGAAATTCGACACTGCACCAAAGTGGTTTGCTGCAAACAATAATGTAAGAGAAGATGCGGGAAAGATGGCATTGATGAAGGGACCGCTTGTATATTGCCTTGAGGAAGAGGACAACGGAGATCATTTAAGTGAGATCTATGTAGAGCAGAGCACTGAGGTAAAGGCTGAAAAACCTGATGAAAGACTGGCAGGAAAGCTTCCGGTGCTTAAATATAAGGGATACAGAGTTAAGAGTGTTGGTGTGGAAAATAATGAGCTTTATGGAGAGGTAAAGTTCAGGAAAGAAGAGACTGAGCTTAGGGCTGTGCCATACAGCCAGTGGAATAACAGGAGCGACGGGGAAATGCTCGTATGGCAGAAAGCAGTGGTCTAAACCGTGACAGTGGGTAGTTTGCGGTTAAGATAAATTTTAATTTATTGGGTTTAGTTTTTGAAAAGGGAGGTATTACAGTGAAGGTAAGGAAGGTTGGAAGTGTATTTTTGACAGCAGCTCTGGCATCATCAATGCTCTTGAGCGGATGTGGATCAAGTGCAGCGGGCAGCGCAGCAGGAAGCGGTTCATCTGAGGCAAAGGCTTCTGAAAGCAGTGCAGATGATGGAAAGGTGCATATTACTTATGCACAGTGGGGAAATGAAGAGGAAACCGCAACTACTCAGAAGGTTGCAGATCAGTTCAATCAGTCACAGGACAAGATTGAAGTAGAAGTAATGAAGATAGACCATGATACATATGTTACAAAGCTTAATGCAATGGCTACAGCAGGGGAGCTTCCGGACACAGGAATCATGTCAGAAGCCGGTGTTCTAAAATTTGCCGAAAACGGACTTCTTGCAGATATCAGCGAGATGTATGGAGCAGACGAGGCAAAGCCGCTTGATTCTCTGGCATTCAAGTATGACGGCTCGACAGTAGCTTATTCAGCAGCCAATGAAGTGTTAAACCTTTGGTATAACGAGGATCTTCTTGCAGAAGTTGCAGAAAAGCAGGGACTTGATATTTCAGAAGTTACACCTCCTGCAAAAGCAGATGACGCCTGGGACTGGGATACTTTCGTAAAGACAGCGCAGGAGCTTACAGTCGATGTAAACGGAAAGAATGCGCTGGACCCTGATTTTGATCCTGATAATGTAGATATTTATGGCTGCACTATAAATACACTTCCATGGCAGCTTGAAGTCTGGGCTAAGTCCAACGGAGCCGGATACTATTCAGAAGACGGAAAGCAGTGCCTTATAGATGATCCGGCAACTATCGAGGCACTTCAGAAGATAGCAGATCTTTCAAACGTATATCACTGTGCACCTCCTGTTTCAACTGCAGCAAATGCACTTGAGTCATCACTCGGAAGCAAGAAGGTTGTAATGGCTACAGACGGAGCATGGAATGTCGGAACATATCTTGGACCAAATGCAGATTATAAGTATGGTGTAGGTGTTCTTCCATATATGAAGGAGAAGGTTACGATCTGCACAGGCGGCCCGAATGTCGTATTTGCCACAACAGAGCACCCGGAAGAGGCTATGGAATGGCTTAAGTGGTATTCACAGGAGACAAACAACTGGACACTTATTGAAAATGGTACATGGATGCCTATCCTTGAAGACTGGTACACAGATGAGGAAAAGACAAATAAGTGGATCGATAATCCAAATTATCCGGATCATGACATGTATAAGAGTGCAGTGGTTGACTATGCAAAGGACTATTCAAAGTCAACATCATGGTACTACGTAAATGGCACAGAAGAATTTAATGCAACACTTGATACAGTATTCTCAGGCGTATGGTCAGGCGACCAGACAATGGAAGAGGCTATAACTGAGAATAAGGATGAGCTTCAGAGTATTTACGAGGAAAACAATCCTCAGTAATCTGTAAATTATTTCAAATAATGCTGCCTGAGGTAAGAAATGCTTCAGGCAGCTGAAAATGGAGAGGCTTTATGGAGTATTCAGTATTAGATTCAGATAAGGGCATGGAAAAGAAAAACAATAAAAATAAGGGGACACATTCCAGAGCTTCCAGAGAGGAAGCAAGAATGGCAAAGCTGTGTCTTATCCCTGCTTTTTTAGGAGTTACCTTTATTAGCTATGGACCGACAATAGCAGTTTTTGTTCTGAGCCTTTTTGACTGGAACGGTCTTACGACACCGAAGTTCATAGGACTTGAAAATTTTACAAAGATATTTACGAAGGACATCTATATTGTAAGCTCGGTCGAGTCGACAGTGCTTTATGCACTGCTTGCAGTTGTGGGTTCTATCCTCTATTCACTGGCGATAGCATTACTGTTGAATATGGATATCAAAGCGAGAACTATCTTTCGTTCGATCTTCTTCATACCTTATCTGCTGCCGGCAATAGGTGTTTTTAAGGGATGGCAGTGGTTATATGAGCAGAATTTCGGACTTTTTAATTTCATTTTCAGAATGCTGGGGCTTCCGCCGCATAAATTCCTGAATAGTCCCGCCGAGGTTATACCGGCTCTTGTAATGATCGCGATCTGGACCAGTGGAAATCTTATAGTTATCTTTCTTGCAGGTTTGCAGAATGTACCGGGGGTTTATAAGGAAGCGGCAATGATAGATGGAGCAAATGCATGGGAAAGATTTATCTATGTTACAGTTCCATGTATCAAGCCTATAATTTTTTACAATATCCTTACGGCGCTCATCACACATCTGCAGGTAATAAATCCGGCACTGGCACTTACAAACGGCGGACCTGCGAAAAAATCTATGTTTATGTCTTATGTGATCTACATGTATGCATTTAAGAAAAATAAGCTTGGATACGCTGCAGCTTATTCGGTAATATTCTTCATCATAGTTGGAATATTTACTTTCTTCCTTTTTTATACACAGCGTGACAGCATCTTCGGGGAGGGCGAGTAAATGGTAAATGCAGGAAAAGCCGCTTCAATGAGCGGCAGGAAAAAAAGAGAAAATATACATAACTGGGCAGCTACAATAGTAGTGTTCTTTTTGGCACTCGGGGCTTTGCTTCCGATATGGTGGATCTTCAGGTCATCACTTATGAGTGTGGCGAAGCTTAATGAATATCCTCCGGCATTTATTCCGAAGGAATGGCTGTGGTCAAATTATTCGAAAGCTCTGGAGACTTTCGAGTACTGGACATATTTTAAGAATACATTTTCTATAATCATTCCGGCAGTGCTCTTCGGAACAATTACAGCTATCTTCTGCGGATATTCCTTTGCACGACTGAGGTTTAAGGGTAAGAATGCATTCTTTAGCATATGTGTAAGTACGATACTTCTTCCGGGAATGGTAACGCTTATACCGCTCTACATTGTGTGGACCAAGTTTCTTGGATTGGGAGATACATACTGGCCGTTGATACTTCCGTTTTTAACAGGAGGCGGGTTCTTCAATATTTTTCTCATCAAGCAGTTCATAATGACAATACCTAAGGATCTTGATGAGGCTGCGTCGATTGATGGGGCAGGCAGAATGCGTATTCTCTGGACTATAATCGTTCCTGCCATAAAGCCTGCGATAGTTGTTGTGGCTATGATGCTTTTTATTCAGATCTGGAACGATATGCTTCAGCAGATAATTTATATCAACAGCATGGATAAATTTACATTTGCCATAGCGCTTACGAATTTCACAGGTTCCTTTGGAACTAACTGGCCAGTAGCACTTGCGGCAACATTTATGACGATCCTTCCCGGTATCGTCATATACGCGATAGGGCAGAAGAGCTTTGTGGAAGGAATTGTTTTAACAGGTATGAAATCATAGATCAGAGGGCTTGATATGAATATTTTTAAGAAGATCACCAACTGGTATCTAGGGAACGATGACCGGGAGAGAGAAGTGCCGAGAGAAGGGGTTCCAAGGATCGCTTATCTGGCGGTTAATTACACAGGAAGACTTATCGCACTTAATCTTATTTTCATACTTTCCTGTATCCCTATAGTGACTATCCCGTCGGCAATAACTGCCATGAACAGATATCTGACGAAAATGTTTCTTGACGGATTTGCCTTTGACTTTTCTGATTATTTTGAAGAATTCAAGTCGAATTTTGTGAGGAAACTTGTGATTGGATCAGCAGCCGGAGCAATAATGTTTTATGGATATTATCTGATGAGTCTTTCCGGGAATTTTAAGGGAGATATTTCAGGGGCTTTCTTTGGAATAGGAGCAGTAGTTTTAATGGGAGGCTTTCTTTTCGGTGAAGTAAGCCTGATCATTGAGTCAATGTTCAGGCTGGATATTTCCTGCCTTTTGAGGGATACTTTCTTTATAGTTTTTGTTTTATGGAGGGAGTCACTTGCAGCGGTAATTGCCGCCGCTGCAATACTTTTTCTATCACTCACATTTATGCCGTATTCAATAATTTTATATTTGTCTATCTTTTTTTCATTTACTGATATGGTTTTTATAGGATTATTTACTCCAAAGCTTGCAAAAAAAGATATATAATAAAAGTGGGATTTGTTCCCACTTTTTTGTATATATGGTATTCTAAATTATAAGGTAACTCAAATTAATTGGGCAGAATTAAGTATATGGAGAGTATTTTGAATGCATAAGCAGTTGAGAAGAAAGTATCCTCATGCTATTGGAAAAAGGCTTATAACGGGGGTTGTTTTTGCTATAATCGCAGTCGCTCTGATGGTTGATGTGCTGAGTGTTTTTTCTACACTTTCGATAAATTTGACTTATGATAAAAATATGATAGAGGGTATAATCGATTTTACCGAGAGGAATATTGACTCTGATGATCTTTATGAATGTATAAAGACCGGCAAAATGAGCAGCAAGTTCCGCGATAGCAGGGCGATGCTCGATGAGATAGTTGAAACCCATGATATACATTATCTTTATCTTATCCTTCCTGTGGATGATGGCAAAGAGGGAGAAATGATGGAGATCATGAATGGTGTTACGACTGAACGCTTAAGAAGAGATCCAAATGCCCGTGCAACACTCGGTAAACTAAACGGTGCAGGGTTTTCACCAACTATAATAAGAACGGTTTTGAATTTTATAGGTAAAAATGATGAAATACTTTATTTTACCAACCGTTCATCTTATGGAATAGATTATACCGGATTAAAGACAATTTATTCATCCAAGGGAGAGCCGGTCTGCGTTATAGGAGTAGATATCTCGATCGAAAGTATGATAGAGAAGCTTCTCAGATTTCAGATATGGATGTTCTCTTCACTGGCCCTGCTTCTCATAGTTGCCCAGAGGATAATCTATATGTGGCTTAGAAAATCAGTAATAGTGCCGATGGAGAGGATAGAAAGATCGGCTGTTGATATAGCTGAAAAGTTCCATACAAGTACGGTTCCGGAGGAGATAATTTTTAAGAATCCAAATATTCATACCGGAGATGAACTGGAATCACTTTCGACAGCGATAATGACTATGTCTGACGAAATGAAGACATATATGACGAAGCTCCTTTTTGAAACAGCAGAGAGGGAGAGAATCACTTATGAGCTGAATATCGCAGCAACTATACAGAACGATCTGCTTCCGAAAATTTTTCCGCATTTGAATAATTGTTCCGAAGTTGAGTTTTTTGCTTCCATGCATCCTGCAAAAGAGGTCGGAGGAGATTTTTATGATTACTTTATGATAGATCCTGATCATATGGGACTTGTGATTGCGGATGTTTCAGGTAAAGGAATATCTGCGGCATTGTATATGGTAATTTCAAAAACCCTGCTTAAGAGTGAAGCTCAGTCGGGTAAATCACCTGAGGAGGTTTTAAGAAACGTAAATAATCGTCTTTGTGAAAACAGTACCTCAGAGATGTTCGTTACAGTATGGCTTGGAATTCTTGATATACGTACGGGAGTCCTTACAGCTTCAAATGCCGGGCATGAATTCCCAATCATATGTCATAAAGGCGGGAAGTTTGAGTTATACAGAGATAAGCACTGGTTTGTACTTGGCGGAATGGAAGGCATGGAGTATAAGGAGTATACGATCCGGCTTGAGCCGGGATGTGTGATGCTTTTCTATACAGATGGCCTGCCCGAAGCAAATGATGCGAATGGTGAACTCTATGGAATAGACAGGGTTCTTGAATTGCTGAATGAAAAGGTAGAAACAGATCCTGAAAGGATCGTAAATAAGACTAATGAGGCAGTTAACAAATATGTAGGAGATGCAGACCAGTTCGATGATATTACAATGCTTTGCATACGATTAAATGAATTGAAGAAATAAAAATATCACAGGTGGTCGAGACCATCTGTGATATTTTTTATATGGATTTTCTTTTTATTAAATGGGTATTTATGGTTATCTTTACAGATTGGGAGTCTGGTTCATTTAGAAGTACAGCCATACGTTCAGCTGCGATCTTCCCCATATATTCCTTTGGAACATTAACTGTGGTGAGCGGCGGAATTTCATATACGGATGCTGCCATATTGTCAAAACCTATTATACCGATATCTTTCGGTATATCATATCCTGCTTCTTTAAATGCCCTCATAGCGCCCATTCCTATGATATCGTTATCTGCAAAGTAGCAGTCTGCCAATGCATCCCCTTCGTTGATTATCTGCTTCATATCTTCGTATGCGGAGATGATAGATTCACCTGAAATAGAATGAATTATAGTTCTGTTTGTGGAATATCCGTTATCAACTATAGCTTTGTTAAAACCGTATTCTCTTTCTTCAAAATTTACAAATCTCACTTTACTGCGTAGATAGCCGGGTTGTTTATGACGCTTTGCGATCATGTAGTCTGCAGCGTGATATGCACCATCCATATTATTTATCATCACACAATCTGTATTTTCTGAATAAATATAGGAATCCAGCAGAACTATTGGTATTTTTAGATCAGAAAAAGGTAAGTAGTCTTTGGAAGTCATTTCTGTAGCAAATAATATCAGACCGTCACATCCACTGGACAATATCTGCTCGAGTTGAGCCTCCACATTTTCACTGGCTTCAATATATGAAATTGTTGTCTGATATCCTGTTCGTTTGAAAGTAGAAACTATTCCGTTTTGAAGCTGGAAAAAGAAAGGATTATCAAAGATCCCGTGTTTATTGTAATAAAGGATACATACATTTTTGTTTTTTGGATTTAAATATTTATTTTCTAATTTAGAAAAATCGTAGCCTAAAGCCTTGGCAGT
>JAILMH010000062.1 GCA_024692715.1 Lachnospiraceae bacterium | reverse complement strand
CTCACGGAGATAGGAAAGAAGCATAAGGTAAAGCTTTTTACCACAGAGAAGGATTTTCACCCGAAGGGAGTGGAAAACTGCGGTAAAATTGATTATTACCAGGAGATGCCCATAGCTTTTAAGTGTGCCAAGATCAATCTTAATGTAACACTTCGCAGTATAGAGCGAGGGATTCCGCTAAGATGCATCGATGTAATGGGAGCGGGCGGCTTTCTTTTGACGAACTATCAGGAGGATATGCTGCAGTTCTTTGAACCGGGAGTTGACTTTGTCTATTATGAATCAAGGCAGGACATGCTTGAAAAGATCGACTATTATCTGCAGCATGAAGAAGAGAGAAAAGCGATCGCAGCCAGCGGTCATGAGAAGATACGAAACTTTCATACTTATGATGCAAGAATTCCGGAGATTGTTGATATCGTTATGAAATGATATATTAAACATATAATATCAATAAAGCAGGAATAAAATCATGAAAATTACATCAGCGATCGTCAGTGGGGCAGCGGGTTTTGCCGGCTGCAATCTGACAGAGTATTTAGCAGCAAATGGAATATATGTCTATGCACTTGTCAGGGCAGGATCAAAACATAATGAAAGGCTTAAAAAGCTTGATCCAACAAAGGTTGAGCTTGTGGAAGCAGATTTTGACGATTATGCTTCATTGCCTGAGAAGATCAAAGGGAATCCGGAGGTTTTCTTTCACCTTGCCTGGGGCAGTAAAGGAAGAAATGATATCCCTACAGAGTACGCAAATGTGAATCGGACGCTTGAAGCGCTTAAGGCAGCAAAGATGATTGATTGCAGGAGGTTTGTGGCAACAGGATCACAGGCTGAGTACGGTGTAAAAACGGGGATCATTACAGAGGACCTCATAGCAGATCCATTCAGTGCCTATGGTGCAGCAAAGACAGCGGCATGCTATCTTTCAAGGCATCTGGCAGAAGATATTGGAATTGAGTGGATATGGGGAAGGATATTTAGCCTCTATGGCAAATATGAGCCAAATGGCAGGCTCCTTCCGGATATTATTGAGAAGCTTAAAAAGGGTGAAACACCGGCTATAAGTAAAGCAGAGCAGTACTGGGATTATCTGGATGCGGCTGATGGAGCGGCTGCGATCCTTGCACTTGGCCGTCATGGCAGAAGTGGAGAAATCTACAATATTGCCAATGGTGATTATCATCCGCTTAAATATTTTATGGAGCAGCTTAGAGACAGATATGCTCCTGAAACTGAAATTAAATATGGAGAGGCACCGGATCCGTTTGTCTCACTTAAGCCTTCGGTGGAGAAGATCTATCATGATACAGGATGGAAGGCAAAGGTAGAGTTTATGGATTCGATAAAGAATCTTTATGGCTGATCGGAAGCCATAGCAGGGGAGAAAAAAATGGGGCTGAGGTTTGGAGTAATAGGCACGGGAAGCAGAGCTGAGAGATTTGCAAAGACGATCAGGAAACTTGACGGGTTTAAGATAACGGCTATCTGTGATTTGAATCTGAGCAGAGCAAAGCGCTATTCTATGGATCATAATATAAAGCTTTATACAGATAAGCTTGGTGAAATATGGGATGAGGTCGATGCTGTTTATATCACAACGCCTCCGGTCACCCGTGTAGAGATAGCGAAGGAAGCGTTGCTCACGAAGAAGCATGTCCTTTGCGAAAAGCCGCTTGCGCTGGCAGAGGATAAGGCTGATATGCTTTTTACGCTTGCAGATGTGAATGATACGGTGATAATGGAAGTCATGCCGACAAAATATTGTGAGGGTTATAA
Source organism: Lachnospiraceae bacterium (assembly GCA_024692715.1). GTDB lineage: Bacteria > Bacillota > Clostridia > Lachnospirales > Lachnospiraceae > NK4A144. The sequence goes on along the minus strand of JAILMH010000062.1, from coordinate 50,948 downwards.
TGAGCTTCTAAAAATTGCCAAATCCGGCAAGATCGGCACTATCATGGATGTCGAGGCCTCTTATACAAGGCTTACTCCTACAAATAAAAGAGAGATCACAGATGAAAAATACGGAGGGGCAGTTGTCGAGCTTGGTAATTACTGTATGCTTCCGATCATTGATCTTTTGGGACCTGCCTATAATTCAGTCAGCTTTCATTCACTTTTTCTTTCAAATGGCGTGGATACATACTCAAAGATTTATTTTGACTATGGTAAAGCTTCAGCTACAGCCAAGGTAGGACTTGAGGTCAAGAGTGAAGGAAATCTCATGATCTCAGGAACCAAGGGATGTATATATGTCCCTTCTCCCTGGTGGATGACGACAAAGTTTCAGGTTAGATTTGAAGACCCGAAGAAAAATGAGCTCTTTGAGTACAAGTATACTGATACAGGAATCCAGTATGAGCTGGAGGAGTTTGCAAGGAGAGCTGCGGATGCAGAGCTTTTTGGAAAGCAGAAAGTAAGGGCAGAGAGCGGCCGTCGTAAGGGAAATGATGATCTTATTTCGATAAGGTCGGCAAGGGTCATTCAGGAGTTCTTAAATGACCGGTTTAAGACCTTTGAGGAAACCGGAGTCAGGAATCACATTGAACGGGCTCAGCAGGTCAGGATATGGGCACATCGCGGATGTAGCATGTATAATCCGGAAAATACTATTGAAGCTTTTAAGGCTGCAGCTGATCTTAAGGGACTTACGGGTATAGAGTTCGATATTCAGATGACCAGGGATGGCGAGATAGTTGTAATTCATGATGAAAGCGTGGAACGTACCACAGACGGGATACGTGAGGTAAAGGATTATAAGCTTTCAGAGATACGGGCACTCACCATAGATGCCGGCGGAGGTATGAGGACGAATATACCGACACTTGAAGAAGTGCTGCGACTCTTAAAACCGTATTGCTTAAAGTCAGGACTTCTTTTGAATATCGAGCTTAAGACAGGTAAATATCGTTACAACGGAATAGAAGAAAAGGCTCTCGCGCTGGTAAAAAAGCATGAGCTTTCAAACTTTGTGATATGGTCTTCTTTCAGAGCAGAGTCGATAAAGCATATAAAGGAGCTTGACCCGAAGGCTAAGACCGGAATGTTGGGATTTTATCTTGAAGATTGTATCGTCTATGGGAGAAAAGTCGGAGCGGATGCGCTTCATCCATGCGTGGCAGGCTTAAATGTCAGACTTCCAAAGTACTTAAAAGGTGTAACGGTCAGGGCATGGAATACAGATGAACCGTTTTTTAAGGGAAAGGTTTCCCTTAAAGAGGCGCATCTCGAAAGATATCTTGATTTTGGCGTTACGGATATTTTTACAAATATACCGGAAATGTATCTTAAGAGAAAAACACTTAGCATAAATGATGCCATTGTCTAAAAAATGCAGGCTCCAAGTAAGGAGTCTGCATCTTTTTGTTAATTGATCGGTGTCCATTTTGTCTCACAGTACTTACAGCGGTAGGTTCCGTTTTTAGGATCTGTGAGATAGAAGATATTATCGAGCTGGTGCTCGGTAGATGTGATACATCTCGGGTTTCTGCACTTGATAACGTTTACGATCTCCTGCGGAAATTCAAGCTTTGGCTTATCGATGATCTCTCCGTCTTTGATGATATCGATAGTAGCTGTGTGGTCAAGAAAAGCAATGATATCTAAGTCAAACTGCTGGAGCGGTCCCTCTACTTTGATCATGTCTTTTTTACCCATTTTGCGGGAAAAGGCATTCTGGATGATCGCTACGCAGGAGCTCAGCTTATCAAGACCGAGGTAATAGTAAAGGTCCATACCTTTGCCCGGCTGGATGTGATCGATAACAAAGCCCTCTTCGATCTTACCTACATTCAATTTATATTCTTCACGCTTATTTGTCATTTCTAAGATAACCTCTCTCTCAGTCAACATTTATATCAAGAAGCTTAAGGATCAATGCCATTCGGATGTACATGCCGAATTTTACCTGCTTAAAGAAAACTGCTCTCGGGTCGTCATCAATCTCAGTAGAGATCTCATTTACTCGCGGCAGTGGATGGAGCACGAGCATATCAGGTCCGGCAAGGGCCATCTTCTTTTTATCGAGAATGTAGAAATCCTTTAATCTTACATAGTCTTCCTCATTGAAGAAACGTTCTCTCTGTACACGAGTCATATAGAGGACATCGAGCTTTGGAAGTACTTCTTCAAGTGTTGTAACTTCTTCATATTGTATGTCTGGATGGGAATCAAGTTTATCTTTAATGTAACCGGGAAGCATAAGTTCCTTTGGTGAAATGAAAACAAAATGAATATTGGAATAACGAAGCAATGCTTCGATGAGAGAATGAACAGTACGTCCGAACTTTAAGTCGCCGCACATACCAATTGTAAGATTATCAAAATGGCCTTTAAGAGAATGAATCGTCATGAGATCCGTTAATGTCTGTGTCGGATGCTGATGACCGCCATCGCCTGCATTGATAACAGGAATAGATGATTTTTCTGCAGCTACCATTGGGGCACCTTCTTTAGGGTGACGCATTGCACAGATATCAGCGAAGCTTGAAATAACACGAATCGTGTCAGCTACGGTCTCGCCTTTGGTAGCGGAAGATGAATCTGCGGAGTGGAAACCAAGTGTCTTGCCTCCGAGTCTTAACATCGCAGCCTCGAAGGAAAGACGGGTTCTTGTACTTGGCTCATAAAAGAGCGTTGCAAGGATCTTTCCATCGCAGGCATGCGCGTATTTCTGGGGGTGAGCCATGATGTCAGTGGCTTTGTCCATAAGGGCTTCGAGCTCTTCCACTGAAAAGTCGAGAGGACTCATAACGTTTTTCATTTTTAGTTTTCCCTTTCTTATATAAACTCAGTTTCACGGATTGAAAACAGATGGTGAAACCGGTCCATCAATCGCCTGATGATACATGAGACTTTCGTTTGAATAATCAACGAAATATACATATTTTGAAGAGGCGTTGATTTTAGTATAATTTCCGGCGATAACTGTTGTCGGATTTGATCCGTCTTTGCCGGCGCGCATAAGCGCAGGATCAGTTCTTGAATTCTTCTGGTAGTAAATATGATTTCCGACTATATTAAAACAGTCGGTGCGGTCAGAGACAAGTTCCTCCTCATTTCCACCGGAGAGATTCCTGCGGCATATCGAGTAATTTCTTTCAGGATTCATGTAGTAAACATAGCCTTCTGAAAGTATTGGATTCCAAAAGCTTCCTTTGATCACGGTGGAGTCGTTTTTACTCTTTGGATCATAGGCATGAAGGCTCAGATCTGCGGTCTGCCCTGCATAGTAAAATTTACCGTTGTAATAATTTGCCGGTATTACAGGTGTATCTGCGAGATGGGTATGATCGGATCTGTCAGTCTGAATGCTGTAAAGGCCGAGGCCGCTGTCTTCAGGATCTCCGTCATGTTTTGAAGCAAAATACTCATAATAGAGAGTATTTCCGACTAAAAGTAAATAGTCAACAGGAGACTGCTGCAGACATTCTGCATTTCCGCCTTTAATGCCAAGACGGTATATTCCTGTGTTATTTGCCATAAATGACAGAAAGCCTGAGCTTCCGCTGTCTGAATTATAGTAGTAGAGATAGTCACCGCCGACATTGATATATTCGGGCGTGATCTCCTTGAGCCTTTTTGCACTGCTTTCATCCGGATTCATGACCCAGAGTGTTCCGCCGTCTGCGCAGTTACGAATATAAACCTTTCCACCGGCTTCTGCAACATACCCTTTGTTGAGAAGATTACCGGCGTTGTTGCCTATAGTATCTTCCGGATTTTTAGGAAATCTTCGGCTTAGCTGAGATGCAACCACCAGTCCGATTGAAATTATCGCTACAGCAACAATAAAGATAATCGATTTTTTATTCATATTTATCCCCCAAATGAAAAACTTAACCCCATAAGTATTCACTATTATTATAATATCATCAAGTTGTCTTTTCAACGTTGAAAGAATATAATAAACGTTAAGTCTTGGAAGGGAGAAAACCGCATTAATGAGCCTTGAAACCTATAGAAAAGAAATCGACGAAATAGACGAAAAAATTGTAGAACTTTATGAAAAAAGAATGAAAGTTTCTGAGAAGGTTGCAGAGTACAAAATTGCAAACGGAAGAAACGTTTATGACCCTGAAAGAGAGCATTCAAAGATAGAAAATCTTAAAAATCTCACGCATAGTGATTTTAATGCAAAGGGTACTGAAGAATTATTTTCACAGATAATGTCAATCAGCCGTAAAAAGCAGTATGCATTGCTTGAGGAAAACGGTGTCGGAGGAAGGCTTCCTTTTATTGAAGTGGATAAGCTTGATACCAAAGATGTAAGTGTGGTTTTTCAGGGTGTCAACGGTGCGTATTCTGAAGCTGCCATGTTCGCCTATTTTGGTGAAGGAGTGAATGCTCACTCGGTTAATACTTTTAAGGATGCAATGCGGGCAATAGATGAGGGAACGGCAGATTATGCGGTACTGCCGATCGAAAATTCATCTGCCGGAATCGTCAGTGCAAACTATGACCTGCTCACAGAGTTTGAAAACTATATTGTAGCAGAGCAGATCATCAGGATCGACAATTGCCTCCTTGGTATAAAGGGCTCACAGATAGAGGATATCAAAACGGTATACTCTCATCCTCAGGCACTTATGCAGTGTGCCGATTTCCTTGAAGAAATGGGCTGGAAGCAGATAAGCTATGCAAATACAGCCATGGCTGCGAAGATGATCAAGGAGCAGAATGATCCTACGCAGGGAGCTATCGCAGGAGTGAGAGCTGCAAAAGCTTATGGACTTGAAGTGCTCAAAGATGATATCAATTTCAGCGAGGGAAATTCAACACGCTTTATAATTGTTACTAATAGAAAAATATTCTGTAAGGATGCGAAAAAGATCAGCGTATGCTTTGAAATTCCACATAAAAGCGGTTCTCTTTATTCCATTATCGCTCATTTCATATATAATGATCTTAACATGTCGAAAATCGAGAGCAGACCTATTCCGGATCGCCCATGGGAGTACAGATTCTTTATAGATTTCGAAGGGAATCTCAGAGATGCAGGTGTCAGAAATGCATTGAGAGGGCTTAGAGAAGAGACAAGAAATATGAAGATACTTGGAAATTATTGAGTGATCAGGGAGCGGTGACAGTATGAAGACAGATGAATTGATCTTATACAGAAATTTTAAGCATCAGGAGATTTTCGATAAGGTAGCAAAGCTTTATAATGAAAGCAGCAGTAAAAATGAAGTCAATCGCGCACTCGCTACCGAGACAGTGGGAGAACTTATTGAAGTTGCGTCAGAGCATGGCTTCGAGGGGAATCTCTGGCACTGTTTTCTTGCGTATATATTGGTAAATAATGAGAACGCGTTCAGTATTTCCAGTGAAAAAAGAGTTGAGATAGGGGGGTCGCTTAATCAGATAGCAAGGCATGATTTCTGGATCTTTGAAGAGTGTTTCAGCTGGAACCTGGAGGAGATAGATAATTCGATAGGTGTTAACTGCTTTGCGCTGATCGAGGGTTTTAAGCCGGCAAATAGTGACGGCGCTGCCTTTAACAGGCGTATCCGCGACAGGATCTGTGACCTTGCAAAGAGTCTTGCGGCAGCTAATGATGCAGATGGTTTCCTTGAGATCATGAGAGAATTTTACTATGATTTTGGTGTAGGCAAGTTTGGTCTTCATAAGGCTTTCAGGCTTGAAAAAGACATCGATGGAAATACAGTAGTCGCACCGATAACCAGAGTCAGACATGTTGAGCTGGAGGATCTGATCGGGATAGATATGCAGAAGCAGAAGCTCTGTGAGAATACAGAGGCATTTCTTGCAGGACGTCCGGCTAATAATGTGCTGATGTTCGGTGATGCAGGAACCGGTAAATCATCTTCGATAAAGGGAATATTGAATAAGTATTATCCGGCCGGGCTTAGGATCATTGAAGTGTACAAGCATCAGTTTCAGGAATTGAACGAGCTCATTTCACAGATTAAGAATCGTAATTATAAGTTCATCATTTACATGGATGATCTTTCGTTTGAGGATACAGAGACAGAGTATAAATATCTTAAGGCTGTCATTGAAGGCGGTCTTGAGAAAAAACCTGATAATGTGCTTATTTATGCCACATCGAACAGACGTCATCTTGTACATGAGAATTTTGGTGATAAGCTCGATGTTCATAGAAATGATGATCTGCATGAAAGTGATACAGTACAGGAGAAGCTTTCACTTTCGGCAAGATTTGGAGTGAAGATATATTTTGGACGACCGGGTAAGAAGGAGTTTAATACTATCGTTAAGGCCATTGCAGAGCGAAACGATATAAAACTTTCGGAGGAGGAGCTGTTTGCAGAAGCAAATAAATGGGAACTTTCTCATGGTGGTATGAGCGGACGGACAGCGGAACAGTTCATAGACTATCTATTGGGGAAGGAATAAGTAAAGCACAGGGGGAAGTTGTCTATGGCAATTAAGACATTTGCGGCGATAGATGTGGGTTCGTATGAAGTTGGAATGAAGATCTTTGAGTTATCTAAAAAGTTCGGAGTTCGTGAGATCGACTACGTTCGTCACAGAATCGACCTTGGTACCGAGACCTATAATACAGGGCACATCAGCTATGAACGAATGGATGAGCTCTGTGAGGTGCTCGATGGATTTATGAAGATCATGAAGTCCTATAAGGTTGATGATTATAAGGCCTATGGCACATCAGCGATAAGAGAGACTGAAAACACAAGGGTAGTTCTGGATCAGATACGACTCAGAGTTGGACTTGAGGTTTCGGTTCTCGGCAATTCAGAACAGCGTTTTTTGGATTATAAATCAATAGCGCTCAAATCTAAGCAGTTTGGACATATTATTGATCATGGTACAGCGATCATCGATATAGGCGGAGGAAGTACGCAGGTTTCACTTTTCACCAGTTCGAGGCTGGTCACTACTGTGAATCTTCCGCTTGGGATTTTGCGCCTTAGAACTAAGATTCGTGCCATGGACCCGGGAAGAGCTCAGTATGAGGAGCTTTTATCTGAGATAATCGATTCTGAGCTGCATTCATTTAAGAAGCTATATCTTTCGGAGCTTGATATCCAGAATATTATCGTAGTTGATGATTATCTTCCTTATATTGTAAGTAACATGAAGAGCGAGGCCGGTTCTGTTACAGGGACACAGTTTGTAAGGTTTGCTGATTCCTTAAAGACGATGTCTCCTGAACAGTTTGCTAAAAATATCGGAATACTTAGAGAAAATGCATCACTCATAATGCCGTCAACAAATCTTATTCAGCATATGATAAAGATAACCGGCGCAGAACATTTATGGGCTCCGGGTGTTACCCTTTCAGATGGTATTGCTTATGATTATGCTGAAAAAAATAAGATAATCGAGTCTACACATGACTTTGAGCAGGATATTATATCCTGCGCGGAAAGCGTTTCTGTAAGATACAGCGGAAGTCATAATATCAGCGACAAGCTTGTGAAAAGTGCACTTGCGATATTTGACGGAATGAAGAAACTTCACGGATTAAGTAAGAGAGAAAGGCTTTTGCTTGAAATAGCTGCAAGGCTTAGCGATGTGGGTCGTTTTGTGTCGCTTTCTGCGCCTGCGGAGTGCTCCTACAGTATCATAATGGGAACTGAGATTATAGGAATTTCACATCTTGAACGCGAAATTATTGCAACTATAGTTTATAATTCCTATCCAAAGGATTCACGTTACAGGCATGATAATTTTAATAAAAAGGACTTTGATGGTGATGTTTATCTGGTCGTAATGAAGCTTACAGCTATACTTCGTGTAGCAAGCGGAATGTCAAGGAGCCCAAGAAAGAAATATGGTGCGGTAAAGACACAGCTTCATGAGAAGGAGCTCTGGATCACTGTAGGCTGTAATGACAGTATGCTCTTGGAAAAGTGCTATTTTAGTGAACAGACGCGCTTATTTGAGGAAGTATTTGGAATACGTCCGGTATTAAAGTCAAGAAAAGGGGTCTTGAGCTTATGAGTATTAGAGGGAAAGAGGAGAAAATCGATTTCAGGTCACCTGAGTATTATACGAATCGTGAGCTGTCCTGGGTCAAATTTGACGAAAGAGTTCTTGCAGAGGCGAGGGATAAATCGCTTCCGCTTTTTGAAAGAACCAAGATGCTTTCGATAACAGCATCAAATCTTGATGAATTTTTTATGGTTCGTGTGGCATCGCTTAAGGATATGGTCCATGCGGGATATACTAAGCGGGATATCGCCGGAATGACTGCGCAGGAGCAGCTTGATGCGCTGAGCAGGGTGACTCATGATTTTGTTGAGCAGCAGTATTCAACTTATACAAGGTCGCTTATTCCACTCCTTAAAAATGCAGGGATTTCTATATTGATGCATCATGAGGACATGAGTGCCAGACAGAAGGAATTCGTTGATAAATATTTTGAAGAGGAAGTTTATCCTGTTCTTACACCGATGGCAGTGGATTCTTCAAGACCATTTCCGCTCGTAAGGAATAAGACCTTAAATATCGCAGCTTTTGTTTCACCTAAGGTACCGTCAAAGGATGAAAAGCATAAGACAGATTTTGCTATGGTTCAGGTGCCTGACGTACTTGGGCGAATAGTCGAGATACCGGGGGAGGACGGAAACAGGTGCTTCATACTTCTTGAAGAGATCATCGAAAGAAACATGGACAAACTGTTCCTGAATTATAATATTCTCTGTGCATATCCATTCAGAGTAATGAGAAATGCCGACCTTACCATTGATGAGGATGAGGCTGAGGATCTGCTGAAGGAGATCGAGCGCCAGCTGAAACGACGTCAGTGGGGAGAAGTTATCAGGCTTGAAGTTGAGGACAGTATTGATGACAAACTTCTTGAATTTATAAAGAGTGAAGTTAGGATAACGGATGCAGATGTTTATCGTATAAACGGTCCGCTGGATCTTACTTTCCTTATGAAGCTTTCGGGAATTGACGGGTATTCTGAGTTGAAGATCCCGAAGTGGGTTCCGCAGATGCCTAAGTATATGAATAATGAAGAGGATATTTTTGAGCAGATCCGGAATGGCGATATCCTTCTTCAGCATCCATACGAAAGCTTCGAGCCGGTGGTAAATTTCATAAGAACAGCTTCGAGGGATAAGGATGTTCTTGCAATCAAGATGACACTTTACCGTGTAAGCGGAAATTCACCGATAATTGCAGCGCTTGCGCAGGCTGCGGAGAACGGAAAGCAGGTCTCTGTACTTGTTGAGCTTAAAGCGAGATTTGATGAAGAGCATAATATCACATGGGCCAAGACTCTTGAAAAAGCCGGATGTCATGTTATTTACGGTCTTGTGGGACTCAAAACGCACTCAAAGATAGCGCTGGTCGTTCGTAGAGAAGAGGATGGTATCCGCCGTTATGTGCACCTTGGAACCGGTAACTATAATGACTCCACAGCGAAGCAGTATACGGATATGGGCCTCCTGACCTGCTCGGTACCGATAGGTGAAGATGCTACTGCAGTTTTTAATATGCTTTCCGGGTATTCTGAGCCGATTTCATGGAATAAGCTCATACTTGCCCCGCACTGGCTCAAAGATCAGTTCATATATCTGATCGATAGAGAGGCTGAGCATGCAAAAAATGGCAGAGAAGCGCATATAGTTGCCAAAATGAATTCTATATGTGATCTCGATATCATTGAGGCATTGTACAGAGCTTCGGCGGCAGGTGTTAAAATCGATCTTATCGTGAGAGGTATATGCTGCCTTAAGGTCGGTGTGCCCGGGGTATCGGAAAATATCACAGTTCGCTCGATTGTTGGATATTTTCTTGAGCATAGCAGGATCTTTTATTTCCTGAATGAGGGAAATGAAGAGTTTTACATGGGCTCCGCAGACTGGATGCCGAGAAATCTTGACCGTCGTGTTGAGATATGCTTCCCGGTTGAGAAGGATGAGCTCAAGGAGGATCTCAGACATTTCCTTCAGGTGGAGCTCGATGACAATGTTAAGGCTTCTGTACTTCAGCCTAATGGCGATTACATCAGACCAGAGAGAAGAGGCCATAAGCCTGTTAATTCACAGAGGGTATTTTGTGAAGAGGCTAGGGACGTTACTAGAAAGAGAAAGGATGTAATCTCCGAGAGGGTATTTATCCCGGAGAAGAAACCAGAGGAAGAATGATTAAAGCAGCAATTTTTGATTTAGACGGAACTATTGGAGATACAGTCGAAGCACTTGCCTTTTGTGTGAATAAGACGATAGGTGAATTCGGACTGGCTCCGATCGAAACAGAGAAATTTAAGTACCTTGCAGGTGATGGAGCAAAGATGCTTATAAAAAGGGCTCTCGAAGTAAGAGGGGTTACAGATGAAGAGACCTTCGATAAAGTATATAAGCGCTATAATGAGATATTTGCAGTGGACTGCCTTTATCATGTAAAACCATGCAAGGGAACTCCTGAGTTGATAGAGGAGTTAAAGAAAAGGGGAATCCGTACGGCAGTTTTTTCAAATAAACAGCATCCGATGACGCTTACGACGGTCAACGGAATTTTCCCGGAAGGAACATTTGATATTATAAGGGGTCAAAAGGAAGGGTATCCGAAAAAACCTGCACCGGACGGTGCTCTGGCGATTGCGGAGGCGTTGGGCGTAAAGCCGGAGGAGTGTATTTATTTAGGAGATACAAATACAGACATGCAGACGGGGAAGGCTGCAGGGATGTTTACAATTGGGGTTCTTTGGGGATTCAGAACACGGCAGGAGCTTGAAGCCAACCATGCCGATGCAATTATAGAAAATCCTCTGGAGGCTGTTAGTTTCGTAAAATGAGGAGAGTCTATGAAACAGTACCAGATAGAGATTTACGATTTTAAGTTACTTCGGAAGAAACTAGACGAGATAAGACAAGACACAAATGGCATAGAAGCAAGAAATATACTGTTTCATTTGTTCTGTGGTGTAGATGATAAAAACTATATAAGTAAAATACTTGACGATGTTAGGGTAAGGTTTCCTGGTTCGCACCTGGTTGGAAGTCTGTCTAACGGGGAAATTTTTGAGGGGCATCTGACGGACCCGGAGTTTGTTTTGACTGTGTACGCTTTTGAGTCTTCTTATGCAGAGGTTGATTTCATCGAATGCAGATTTGGAACAGAGCGTAAGGCTGCAGACAGGATCAGACAGAAAGCAGAGGTAACTGATCCCAAAGGGATAGAAATACTTACAGCCAAGCAGGGCTTTGAGATGTGGAAGGTTGAAAAAGGGCTTCACTCCATTTCTACATCAGTCAGAATTTTTGGGGGTGTTTCACTCGGGCATGATCATCTTCATGAAAATGCTTTTGTATTTGATGAGAATGGAAATTATTCTGAACGTTCGCTGTGTGTAATATATTACTATGGGGATGATCTCCATGTTATGACGGATATAAGCCTTGGCTGGACTCCGCTCGGACGAGAGATGACAGTTACCAGAGTGAGCAATAATGCACTTGAAGAGCTTGATGGAGTACCTGCTACACAGGTATACAGCAAGTATCTTGGAATGGAAATGAATGATGAGTTCTTTGCAAATACCATTGAGTTTCCGCTTATGCTGGAGCGAGGCGGTTTTCCAATGCTTAGAGAACCCTTTAATCAGGATGGGTCAGGTGCACTCACACTTGCGGCGGATCTTTTTGAAGGTGAAAAAGTAAGGATAGCCTACGGTGACCCGACAAAGATAATGGAAGATGATACTGCGATGGTGCGCAGGGTGCGTGAATTTGCACCTGATGCTATTCTTTTGTTTTCATGCTCTGCAAGAAAAAGTTACTGGTCCTATTTTGTAAATAAAGAGATGGAGCCATTCCAAAAGCTCGCGCCCACATCGGGATTTTATTCCGGTGGTGAGATCATTCGCAATAAGGGCTATGTGCACGAGCACAATGTGGCGTTGGTGGCAGTTGCGTTCAGAGAAGGCAGGCTTCCGGACGAGCTTCCGGAGCAGGTATATATCAGTCCTACGATGCTTCATGGACAGCTTTCGATAGTTCAGAGGCTTGCATGTTTCATAAAGGCAACAGCAACTGAGCTTGAAGAGGTAAATGAAAAACTCAGGAAGATAGCGAAGATAGATGAACTGACGCAGCTTTATAACCGTCGTGAGCTTGAACATCAGTTGGAAGAAGCTGTAAATAATGCCAGAAAGAATCAAACAGAACTTTCTTTCATTATGCTCGATATAGATCATTTTAAGACAATAAACGATACATTTGGTCATGTTGTTGGAGACAAGGTCTTACAGGCGATTTCTTTAATCTTAAAAACCGTCGCTTCGGTTTCAGGAACTGATGCGGGAAATGCTTCTGCAGGAAGATTCGGTGGAGAAGAGTTTATAATTGTCCTTCCGGGTAAGAATGGAGAAGAAGCAGTGAGAATCGCTGAAGGTATACGGAGTGAAGTTGAAAGTCATGATTTCAAAGAGGCCGGTGCACAGACAGTAAGTATTGGTGTAACGACGCTTAGAGCTAATGACATAGATAATGATCAGATATCTATTCGTGTGGATGAAGCTTTATATCAGGCGAAAAGAAGCGGAAGAAACAGAGTTGTTTTCCTTTAATGTAAAAAAAGGCTTGAGCAAATAGCTCAAGCCTTTTTTGTTAGTTATTATCATCTTCACGATCTGCGTCAGCATTATAAACAATTGCTTTTCTTGCAGATTCATCAGAAGCAAGGAACTCATCGTAAGTTGTGATCTTATCAACAAGATGTCCTTCATCAGTGATCTGCATGATACGATTAGCTGTTGTCTGAACAAACTGGTGATCATGACATGTGAAGAGCTCTACACCCTGGAACTTGATAAGTCCGTTATTGAGAGCTGTGATAGACTCCATGTCAAGGTGGTTTGTAGGCTCGTCAAGTACGAGGCAGTTAGCACCTGAGATCATCATTCTTGAAAGGAGGCAGCGTACCTTTTCTCCTCCTGAAAGGACTCTGACCTTCTTGACACCGTCTTCGCCCGGGAAGAGCATACGACCAAGGAATCCACGAACATAAGTTACATCCTTGACAGGTGAATAACCTGTAAGCCACTCTGTGATGTTGTAGTCATTATCAAAGAGTGAGTTGTAGTTCTTCGGGAAATATGCCTGAGATGTTGTAACACCCCACTTGTAGTTTCCTTCATCCGGTTCCATTTCACCCATGAGGATCTGGAAGAGGACAGTGGCAGCCTGCTCGTTGGAGCCGACAAAAGCAACCTTATCGTTTCTGTTAAGTACAAAGCTGATATTGTCGAGAACCTTTACACCGTCGATAGTTTTTGAAAGGTTTTCAACTGTAAGAACTTCGTTACCGATCTCACGGTCAGGACGGAAGTCAACATAAGGATATTTTCTTGATGAAGGCTTGATGTTGTCAAGTTCGATCTTTTCAAGGGCACGTTTTCTTGAAGTAGCCTGCTTGGACTTTGAAGCGTTGGCAGAGAATCTTGAAATGAATTCCTGCAGTTCCTTGATCTTTTCTTCCTTCTTCTTATTGGCTTCTTTTCGCTGCTGAATGATGAGCTGACTTGATTCATACCAGAAGTCATAGTTTCCGGCGAAGAGAGTGATCTTACCATAATCGATATCAGCTGTATGTGTGCAGACCTTATTAAGGAAATAACGGTCATGTGATACAACGATGATAGTGTTGTCGAAGTTGATAAGGAACTCTTCAAGCCATTCGATAGCATCGAGATCGAGGTGGTTTGTAGGCTCATCGAGAAGAAGAATATCAGGATTTCCGAAAAGCGCACGGGCAAGAAGTACTTTGACCTTCATTGAACCGTCGAGATTCTTCATAAGCTCGTGATGGAATTCAGTTGCGATTCCAAGTCCGTTAAGAAGAGTCTCAGCATCACTTTCAGCTTCCCATCCGTTCATTTCTGCAAATTCGCCTTCGAGCTCAGAAGCACGTATTCCGTCTTCGTCAGTGAAATCTTCCTTTGCGTAGATGGCATCCTTTTCCTTCATGATATCATAAAGGCGCTGGTTACCAGCGATAACTGTATCGAGAACAGGATATTCATCATATTTGAAGTGGTCCTGTTCAAGGAAAGAAAGACGCTGTCCTGGAGTGATGGCAATCTCACCGGAAGTTGTTTCAAGCTGGCCTGAAAGAATTTTCAGGAAAGTTGATTTACCTGCTCCGTTAGCACCGATCAGACCGTAGCAGTTTCCCTCTGTGAATTTAATGTTAACTTCTTCGAAAAGAGCCTTTTTACCGACTCTGTAGGTTACATTGTTAGCTGCGATCATTTAAGATAAAGTCCTTTCTTACATAATGAATATAACAGTAAGCATATTGAACTATTGTACTAAATCCATGGAAAAATTCAACCCCCTTTTTGTTTACATACCCATGTTTTACGTCGTATAATGCACTTAATAAGATACAAAAAGTTGGGGAGAATCAGACTTGTATAATTTTAACATAGAGTTTCATATTATTGGCCTTGCACTGATGGCTATGCTCATGACAATGTCGAATATGAAAGGGTCTTTGAAAAATGCTTCGAACAGAAGCTTTAGTGTGCTCTTTTTTCGAGCGTTGTTCAGTATACTGGCCAATATAGCTACTAATATAACTGTGAATTTTGCCGCATTCCTTCCTCGTGAGTTGGTGTATTTTACAGCGAAAATATATTTGCTTACGTTGATACTTGTCGCATCGTCAATGTTTCGCTATACCTATGTTCAGGCTCATCCTGAGGGAATAAACAATGAAAGATACGGTTATCTGCAGGAGATAATAACCGTATTGCTTGGTATAGGGGTATTTCTGCTGCCGGTCTACTGCCTTTTTGATGAAAAAAGCGTATATATCCTTGGAGAAGCAACAAATCTCTGTTCTGTCGGATGTATTACATACCTTTTGGGGGCGGTCATTCTCATAATAGTCAGGTGGAATAAAATAAATAAGCGCCGCCGCAGGGCGATATTGTTTGCAATATTCGGAACCTTTATAGTCGGTATAGCGCAGAGTATAAATCGCGGACTTGAATTGACAAGCCTTTACCTTGGAATGTCTATGGTGTATATTTTCTTCAGCCTTGAGAACCCGCTGGATTACATAGACAGAAGAATTAAGATTTATAATCGTATGGCTATGGATATATACCTTGAGGAAAGTTTCAGAGAAAAGAAAAAAATATCTCTTATCACACTTCACTTCTTTAATATGAGATATTTGAGAACTTTTTTCGGAGGAGAGCATTTTGATGACCTGCAGAGAGCCATAATAGGGTATCTTGAGCACTATCCTACGGCAAAGGTTTTTGCCTCGGATGACCACGAGACCACTATAGTGTTTGAAGGGCAGGAAGACTTTGAAGAGGCAAGAAAAGAAATAGCGGCCCGTTTCGAAAAAGAATGGGAGATCGGAGAATACTCTGTTAATGTGAGTGTTTCTATGGTAATATTTCCATCTACCAATATTCCAGAGAAATTTGAAGATGCTGAACAGAGTTTTGTATATTTTAGAGATGAAATGCTCAAGCTTCCGGAATCTACCGTATATTATGTGGGCTTCAGAGAGATTGAGGAAAAAAAGAAGTATGAAAGATTAAAAGACATCTTTGAAGACGCCTTGAATAATGATGGTATTACGTCGTATTATCATATTATATATGACAGAAAAACAGGCATTCCGGAGGCGGCGGAAGCACTCATGCGTATAAGGTATGATGATGGTAAGTTCATCGAGAACAGTGATGCAGTGAGTGCGGCCGAACGTGACGGATTTATCATGAGGATAATTGAACGACACTTTGAAAATGTCTGCCGGATGATAAATGAAGTACAGCCGGAAAAGTACGGGATCAGAAAAATAGCGATAAATTTATCGGCATATCAATGCATGCAGAAAAATTTAGTTGATTCCATAAGCGTTATTATGAGAGAATATAGTATTTCACCGACACTTTTATGCTTTGAGATCGCAAATGATGCGATTCAGATAGGCGGAGCTGCCGTACGTATGAATATAGCAAGGCTTACTGCGGCGGGATGTGAAACTTTTCTTGATGGTTTCGGGCAGGATAATCTTGATATGAGAGCATTTGTGGATCTTCCTATAACGGGTGTGAAACTGGATGCGGGAATTGTTACGACATGCCTTTCAAATAATTATATGAAGAGCGCTATAGAGCTTATATGTCATGTTGCAAAAGAGCTTAGGAAGAAGGTTGTGATCTATGGAATAGAAACGGAAAACGACCTTAGAGAAATGGATGACATTGACTGCAGATTTCTTCAGGGAAATTATTTTTCAAGAGCAATGTCGCAGGAAGAATTCAAAAATACGATAATGAATGTGAATAAAGGAGAAAATATTGAGTTACGCAGATAAAGTTTTTAAGGAAATGTGTGAGGATATTCTTACTAACGGTACAGATACAAAGGGAGAAAAGGTACGCCCTCACTGGGAAGACGGCACAGCAGCGTATACAATAAAGAAGTTCGGAGTTGTCAATCGCTATGACCTTTCCAAGGAGTTTCCTGCGATGACATTTCGTAAGGTGGGATTTAAGAACTGTATTGATGAGATCCTCTGGATCTGGCAGAAAAAATCAAATAATATAAAGGATCTTAGATCTCATATCTGGGATTCATGGGCAGATGAAAACGGTTCTATAGGTAAAGCATATGGATACCAGCTTGGAGTAAAGCATAAGTATAAAGAGGGAATGTTCGATCAGGTCGACAGAGTTCTCTACGACTTAAAGAATAATCCGTTTTCAAGAAGAATCATGACAAATATTTATAATCACCATGATCTTTCGGAGATGGGGCTTTATCCGTGTGCATATTCTATGACATTTAATGTTACAGAAAAGCCGGGGCACGACAAGCTCATACTTAACGCTGTGCTTAATCAGCGTTCGCAGGATGTGCTTACGGCAAACAACTGGAATGTGGTACAGTATTCAGTACTTCTTCATATGATAGCTCAGGTTTCAGATATGGAGGTCGGAGAACTTGTGCATGTTATTGCTGATGCGCATATTTACGACAGACATGTGGATATCATTAAGGAGCTTATCACAAGAGAGCAGCATCCGGCTCCGAAGTTCCATATGAATCCGGATGTTAAAAATTTCTACGACTTCAAGCTTGAGGACTTTGAGCTTACAGATTATGAAGCCGGAGAACAGGTAAAGAACATACCTGTAGCCATCTAAAATGGCAGATTTGCATTTTATTAATAAAAAATATATAATTTAGGATTGTATTCGTACACGTTTAAAAAGCTAATAACGGCACATTGCGATATATATAATATGAAAGGCAGGTGATACTTATGAGCGGGCAGGTTTTTGATAACAGCAGGATATACACAGTACAGGAGTACACAACTCCTGATGAGCTTTATAAAGATCTGATAGAGAGAGTTCACAAGTACCATCCTTCCGATGATATAACCCTGATCGATAAGGCATACAAAACAGCGACCGAGGCACACAAGGATCAGGTCAGAAAAAGTGGAGAACCTTATATCATACATCCTCTTTGTACGGCTATTATCCTTGCTGACCTTGAGTTGGACAAGGAAACGATAGTAGCCGGTCTTCTTCATGATGTGGTCGAAGACACGATACTTACACGTGAAGATGTCGAGAGAGATTTCGGATCGGATGTAGCGCTTCTGGTTGATGGAGTGACAAAGCTCAGTAAACTTAAGTATCAGGGAAATAAAGTAGAGTTTCAGGCTGATAATCTAAGAAAAATGTTTTTGGCTATGGCCAAGGATATACGTGTAATCCTTATAAAACTTGCAGATCGTCTGCATAATATGAGAACACTTAAGTATCAGCCGGAAAATAAGCAGCAGGAGATTGCCAAAGAGACCCTCGACATTTATTCTCCGATCGCACAGCGTCTCGGTATTTCGAAGGTAAAGATCGAGCTGGATGATCTTTCACTTAAATACCTTAAGCCGGATGTTTACTATGATCTGGTGGATAAGATCGCCATAAGACGTGGTGAGAGGGAAAAATTTGTTGAAGAGATAGTAAATGAAGTAAGTGCCAAGATCGATGAGGCCGGTATAAGAGCTCAGATCAATGGCAGGGTTAAGCATTTCTTTTCTATATATAAAAAGATGGTAAATCAGAACAAGACACTTGATCAGATTTACGATCTTTTTGCTGTTCGTATTATTGTTGATAGTGTAAAGGATTGTTATGCGGCACTTGGCGTCATACACGAAATGTATAAGCCGATTCCGGGGCGATTCAAAGATTATATCGCAATGCCTAAGATGAACAGGTATCAGTCACTGCATACCACGCTGATAAGCTCTACAGGTCAGCCTTTTGAAATTCAGATCCGTACATTTGAGATGCACAGGATCGCTGAATTTGGTATCGCAGCGCACTGGAAATATAAAGAGGTTTCGGATGGAAAGCATCCGGATGAAGGCGAAGAGGCTAAGCTTACATGGCTGAGACAGATCCTTGAATGGCAGCAGAATATGTCAGATAATCAGGAGTTTATGAATCTTCTGAAGAGCGATCTGAATCTTTTTTCAGACTATGTTTATTGTTTCACCCCATCTGGAGATGTTAAAAACCTTCCGGCAGGCTCTACACCGATCGATTTTGCGTACAGCATCCATTCGGCAGTTGGAAATAGGATGGTTGGTGCAAGAGTCAATGGAAAGCTTGTAAATATAGATTACAAGATCCAGAACGGCGATCGTGTAGAGGTAATAACAAGCCAGAATTCGCGCGGACCAAGCCGTGACTGGCTTAAGATCGTTAAAAGTACCCAGGCTCGTTCAAAGATCAATCAGTGGTTTAAGAACGAACTTAAAGAGGATAATATAATCCGCGGCAAGGATGCTCTTGCAACATATTGCAAGACCCATGGAATAGTTCAGGCAAATATTATGAAGCCTGAATATATGGAAGCTGTCATTGAAAAATACGGTTTTCATGATTTTGATGCTGTTTATGCGGCAATCGGACATGGCGGACTTAAAGAAGGTCAGGTCGTTAACAAGATGGTCGAAAGGTATGAAAACGACCATAAGAGGCAGATGACTGACGAAGAAGTTCTCAGCGGAGTTGACGAAGCTTCAAAGAAGAATTTAAGAATCAGAAATCGCGGAGGTATCATTGTTAAGGGAATCACTGATGTCTCTGTGCATTTTTCAAAATGCTGCAATCCGCTTCCGGGAGACGAGATCGTCGGATATGTTACAAGAGGTCGTGGTGTGTCTATTCACAGGACAGACTGCGTAAATGTAATGAACATGTCAGAGATAGACAGAGGCCGTCTTATTGAAGCTGCCTGGCAGAAGGGTTCTGAGAAAAATGAGCAGTACCTTGCGGATATTGATATTTACGCTACGAACAGAAGCGGACTCCTTGTAGATATTTCAAGGGTATTTTCAGATGCGGATATCGATATCACATCTCTTGAATCAAGGACAAACAAGCAGGGGATGGCAACTATTTCTGTTTCGTTCAATATTCATAATACTGATGAACTTAACAGGATAATGAAGAAAATACGTACTATACCGAGCGTTGTAGACATAGAAAGGACGACGGGATGAGCGCAGAGCTTATGTGCATGATGGTAGGGCCTATCGCAACTAACTGCTATCTGCTCATTAATAAAGAAACACGTGAGTGCGTTGTAATTGATCCGGGTGATCGTGGAGAAGATATTGCTTCCAATATCCGTAAGGAAGGCCTTGAGCTAAAGGCCATACTTCTTACCCATGGTCACTTTGATCACATCACAGGAGTCGAGGATCTTAGAAAGGCCTATCCTGTGCCGCTTTATGCGGGAGAAAAAGAAAAAGAATTATTAGAAGATACGATGCTTAATTGTTCAGCATCAATGGGAAGTTTCCGGGCACCGGTTACGGCTAAACCGGATTTTTTTGTGTCTGAAGGTCAGATACTTGAAATTGCCGGATTCAAGATAAAATGTATTGAAACTCCGGGGCATACTGTTGGCGGTATCAGCTACTATATTGAGAGTGAATCGATGCTTTTTTCGGGAGATACTCTTTTTGAAGGATCAGTTGGGAGAACAGATCTCCCTACAGGATCGATGGGAGACATAATGCATTCACTCAATGATAAGCTCATGAAGCTTCCGGATGATACAAAGGTTTTTCCTGGACATGGCGGCGCGACGCTGGTCGGTGATGAAAAAAAATATAATCCATATTGTAATAGATAGGAGCGTTAATAATGGCATTATTAAAGAAACCTGTTACGGGAATGAAGGATATCCTTCCTCGTGAGATGGAAATCAGAAACTATGTAATGGATCTTGTACGTGAAACTTATGGGAACTTTGGTTTTACACAGATCGAGACACCTTGTGTTGAGCATATCGAAAATCTTTGCTCAAATCAGGGCGGAGAAAATGAAAAGCTTATTTTTAAGATCCTTAAGCGCGGAGAGAAGCTTGATATTGCAAATGCAAAGGACTCATCAGATCTGGCAGATTCAGGACTTCGTTATGATCTGACACTTCCGCTTTCAAGATACTATGCAAATCATGCTAACGAGCTGCCTTCACCATTTAAGGCGCTTCAGATGGGAAATGTTTTCCGCGCTGATCGTCCTCAGAAAGGTCGTTTCCGTCAGTTCCAGCAGTGTGATATTGATATTCTCGGTGATGCTACAAGTCTTGCAGAGATAGAACTTGTTTCGGCAACAACGACTCTTCTTACAAAGCTTGGATTCAAGGGCTTTACAGTTAGGATTTCTGATCGTCGCTTCCTCAAAGGAATTGCTGCAAGCTGTGGATTTGAAGAGAGTGAGTGGGATACAGTCTTTATCATTCTTGATAAGATGGACAAGATAGGCGCTGACGGTGTTAAAGAAGAGCTTCTCAAGGAAGGCTATAATGCAGAAGCTGTTGAAAAGTGTATGTCACTTTTTGTTGGAGGAGACGGTACAAGAGAAAATGTTCTTTCTCTTAAGGAAAGACTTGGCGAATTTCTTGCTGAAGGCACAGCAGAGTCACTTATCTCTATCATGGACTGTGTAAATGCATCAAAGGCCGGAGATTTCAGCATTAAGTTTGATCCTACTCTTGTAAGAGGTATGTCATATTACACAGGAACAATTTTTGAGATCGAAGCAGCAGAGTTTTCAAGCTCTATCGCCGGCGGTGGAAGATACGACGGAATGGTTGGACGCTTCACAGGTAAGGATGTTCCTGCATGTGGTTTCTCGATCGGATTTGAAAGAATCATCACAATGCTTCTTGATGCAGACTTTAAGGTTCCTGCAAAGGGTGAGA
This sequence comes from Lachnospiraceae bacterium, assembly GCA_024692715.1. GTDB lineage: Bacteria > Bacillota > Clostridia > Lachnospirales > Lachnospiraceae > NK4A144. The sequence continues at coordinate 29,631 of JAILMH010000062.1, read as the reverse complement.
GAGTTGCATTTCTTGTTGATAAGAAAATGTCAGCTGAAGGCCTTGTTGAGGTTATGAAGGAGGCTGCTTCACTTCGTGCAGAGGGCAAAAAGGTTCTTGTTACGCAGATGATGAAGAACAAGAAATTCCAGAAGGATAATCTTGAGGCTGATGGTTATACAACAATAAAGGACTTTTATAATAAATAAAACTGCTTTTATTCAGAGACACTCAACTGACTCTGATGGTCATATATAGCGATTTTTGTAAGGAGACTAAAGGAATGTTCCAGTCAAGAACAAATACCTGCGGAGAGCTTAGACTCGCAGATGCAGGCAAAACAGTAACCCTTTGCGGATGGTTTGAAAATATCCGTAAAGTAAGTAAGAATCTCGGATTTCTTGTACTTCGTGATTTCTACGGTAAGACACAGGTTGTTATCGAGACAGAAGAGATGATGGATCAGATCAATGATGTTAATACAGAGTCAACTCTTCAGGTAACAGGTGTAGTCAGAGAGCGTTCTTCAAAGAATGCCAACCAGGCTACAGGTGAGATCGAAGTAGTACCATCTGAGATCAAAGTTCTCGGAAAGTGCATTTATAATGAACTTCCATTCGAGATCAATCGTTCTAAGGAGGCTGATGAGAACTTCAGACTTAAGTATCGTTATCTCGATCTCAGAAATCCTGAGGTTAAAGATAAGATCGTCCTTAGAAGTAAGATCGTTGCTGATCTTAGAAGCGCAATGACAAATGAAGGCTTCCTTGAGATCACAACACCTATCCTTACATGCTCAAGCCCTGAGGGCGCAAGAGACTATCTTGTACCATCAAGACTCCATGCAGGTAAGTTTTATGCTCTGCCTCAGGCACCGCAGCAGTTCAAGCAGATCCTTATGGCATCCGGTTTTGACCGTTATTTCCAGATCGCACCTTGTTTCCGTGATGAGGATGCTCGTGCAGACCGTTCTCCGGGAGAATTCTATCAGCTCGATATGGAGATGGCTTTCGCAAGTCAGGAAGATGTGTTTGAAGTTCTTGAGAGAGTTCTTCCTCCTGTATTTGCAAAGTATGGTGTTTACAAGACAGCTTCAACAGCTCCGTTCCGTCGTATCAAGTATCTTGACGCACTTGATAAGTATGGTTCAGATAAGCCCGACCTTAGAATCGATCTCTTCGCTCAGGATGTTACTGAAGAGCTCGCAGGATGTGGTTTCGGACCGTTTGAAGAAGGCAATGTGATCAAAGCTATCGTTGTTTCAGGCTTTAATGGTTCAAGAAAAGTTATTGATAATATCATGGCTGATGCTGAAATGGTTTCAGGTGGTAAGGGCTATTGGTTCAAGGTTGGAGATGATGGTTCATTCTCTGGCGGAATTTCTAAGTTCCTTGGTGAGAGACATGATGCTGTTGTTTCAAAGCTTGGTCTTAAGGCCGGAGACTTTGTTGCTCTTTCAGCAGGTAAGAAGTCTGCTGCTCAGAAGACAGCCGGAGCTCTTATCAAGATCATCGGACCTCAGGCTGAGGGCCATATGAAGAAGGATTGTTATGAATTCTGCTGGATCGTTGACTTCCCTATGTATGAGATCGGAGAAGAGTCAGGTGAGCTTGAATTCTGTCATAACCCATTCTCAATGCCTCAGGGCGGCGTAGAAGCACTTAGAAACGAAGATCCGCTTTCTATCATGGCTTATCAGTATGATCTTGTTTGTAACGGTGTTGAGCTTTCAAGCGGTGCTGTTAGAAATCATGATCCTGAGATCATGGTCGAGGCATTCCGCCTTGTCGGACTTGGCGAAGATGATGTTAAGGCTAAGTTCCCTGCAATGTACAACGCATTCTGCTATGGAGCACCGCCACACGCAGGTATCGCTCCTGGTGTAGACCGTATGGTAATGCTTATCGCAGGTGAGGAATCAATCCGTGAGATCATTCCGTTCCCTATGAACAAGAATGCTCAGGACCTTATGATGGGTTCACCTTCTGCAGTAGAGCAGAAGCAGCTTGATGATGTACATATCATGCTCAAGCCTGAAGAAGAAAATAAGGACTGATGGATAATTACGAAGAAGTAATAACCGGGCAGCAGCTGTATAAATATACGCATTATTTATATGGTGAAGCCTTTTATGGTTCGTATAAGGGTATGCGGTACCGCATCGCCCGAGAACCCTTGGAAAATGTATTTTTCAAGGATAAAGAAGCTCAGGAGGACGGACAGTTCATGGTAACTGTCTGGCCTGAGCCGAATTCATATACCACTACGGCAGATGAATTAAAGAAAAGCTTTTATTTCCCATTTACGGAGCAGGGCAGAGAGGATGCAATCCACTGCCTAAACGAACAGTACTGGTCACGTAAAAGTGACTGGGACAGACATCTGTAAAGAAAGTGCTTGTATAAAGCATGGAGGTTTAAAATTATTATGAAAACAAGAATTACAGAACTTTTAGGAATTGAATATCCTGTTATCCAGGGTGGTATGGCGTGGATCGCTGAGTACCATCTTGCAGCAGCAGTTTCAAATGCCGGTGGCCTTGGACTTATCGGTGCCGCAAGTGCTCCTGCTGAAATCGTTCGTGAGTATGTTCGTGAGTGTAAAAAACTCACAGACAAGCCTTTTGGTGTTAACATCATGATGCTTAATCCTAATGCACCGGATGTTGTAAAGGTTGTTATCGAAGAGAAGGTTCCTGTTGTTACAGCAGGTGCAGGAGTGCTTCCTTCAGAACTCATGAAGGCCCTTAAGGGTGCAGGAGTAAAAGTTATTCCTGTAGTTGCTTCAGTAGCGCAGGCTGTAATGGTAGCCCGTGCAGGAGCTGACGCAGTAGTAGCTGAGGGTGCTGAGGCTGGAGGACATATTGGCTCAACTTCAACAATGGCACTTGTACCGCAGGTTGTTGATGCTGTAGATGTACCTGTTATCGCTGCAGGAGGTATCGCAGACGGCAGAGGTATGGCAGCAGCATTTATGCTTGGTGCAGAAGGCGTGCAGATGGGTACACGTTTTGTAGCTGCTGAAGAGTCTATCGCACATGCTGACTATAAGGCTAAGCTTGTAAAGTCACACGATATTGACTCAATTGTTACAGGACGTTCAACAGGTCATCCGGTTCGTCTTATCAGAAACAAGATGACAAAAGAATATCTTAAGCTTGAAGCAGAAGGTGCTAAGCTTGAGGAACTTGAGCAGCTTACACTCGGAAGTCTCCGTAAGGCAGTTATGGAAGGTGATGTTGTAAACGGCTCTGTTATGGCAGGTCAGATCGCAGGTATGATCAATGATGTTAAGCCATGTAAGGAGATAATCGAAGGTATTGTCGGCGATGCAGAGAAACTTTTGAAGCTCTGATCATTACAAGAAAAATCAGTAAAGAGGAGAAAAAAATGGGAAAAATCGCATTCGTATTCCCTGGCCAGGGTGCTCAGTATGTAGGCATGGGCAAGGGATTCTATGACAATGAGCCTGAAGCAAAGGCTGTTTATGAAGCTGCATCAAAGGCTTCAGGAATTGATGTTGAAAAGCTTTGTTTTGATGAAAATTCAGGAATGAATATCAACGAGACACAGTACACACAGATTGCTATGGCAGCTACAGAACTCGCTATTTTCAAAGTACTTGAAAAAAATGGCATTCATTTTGACTATACTGCAGGTCACTCACTTGGTGAGTATGCTGCGATCGCTGCGGCCGGTGCAATGAGCGTTGAAGATGCATGCCGTCTTGTTCGCAAAAGAGGTATGTATATGCAGGAAGCTGTTCCTACAGGCGGTGCAATGAGCGCTGTTCTCGGAATGGATGATGCAACGATCAAAGAAGTATGTGAAGCTACAGATGGCATCGTTTCAGTTGCAAATTACAATTGTCCGGGTCAGACTGTTATCACAGGCGAAGAAGCTGCAGTTAAAGCAGCAGGTGAAGCACTTACAGCAAAGGGCTGCAAGAGAGTTGTTGCGCTTAAAGTAAGCGGACCTTTCCATTCTGCAATGATGGAGCCTGCAGGCAAGAAGCTTGCTGAGGAGTTAAAGACTGTATCATTCGCTGATCCTGCAGTTCCTTATGTTGCAAACTATACAGCTGAGTATGTTACAAAGGGAGCTGACATCGCAGGACTTCTTGAGAAGCAGATCAGCGGTTCTGTTCAGTGGATTCAGACTATTGACCGCCTTATGAAGGACGGAGTAGATACATTTGTTGAAATCGGTCCAGGTAAGACACTTGCAGGTTTCAACAAGAGAATCAGCAGAGATCTCAAGACTATCAATGTTGATAAATACGAAGACTTTGCAGGAGTACTTGCTGAACTGAAGGCTTGAAACTAAAGACGGAGGTTTCTAATGGATAAATTAGTAGCACTGGTAACCGGAGCAGGCAGAGGAATCGGCCGCGAGATCGCCAAAACACTGGCGCGTGACGGATTTTTCGTAATCGTCAATTACGCACACTCTTCCGGGGCAGCTGATGAGGCTGTTGAGGAGATCAAAGCTGAAGGCGGAGACGCAGTAAGCTATGGCTGTAATGTTTCAGATTTCAAGGCTGTTGAGAATATGGCATCTGATATCGTTAAGCAGTATGGCCACATTGATGTTCTTGTAAATAATGCAGGAATTACGCGTGATGGACTTCTTATGGCTATGAAGGAAGAGGATTTCGATGCAGTAATCGAAACAAATCTTAAGGGTACATTTAATACAATGCGTCATTTCTCAAGATATATGCTTAGAAGCAAGCATGGACGTATTATTAATATTTCATCAATTTCCGGAGTTATGGGAAATGCAGGACAGGCCAATTATAGCGCATCAAAGGCCGGAGTTATCGGACTTACCAAGGCTGCAGCAAAAGAGCTTGGCGGTAAGGGACTTACAGTAAATGCAGTGGCACCTGGATATGTCGATACAGAAATGACTCAGGCACTTTCTGAGAAGGTAAGAGAGTCAATTCTTTCAACAATTCCGATGAAGAGAGGCGGTTCTGTTGCTGATATAGCAAATGCCGTTTCTTTCCTTGCATCTGATAAGGCAGCATATATTACAGGACAGGTTATCCAGGTCAACGGAGGTATGGGATGAGTCAGTCAAGAAGAGTAGTAGTAACAGGAATGGGTGCAATCACACCGATCGGACTCTCAGTAGAAGAGTTCTGGAACAACGTTAAAGCTGGAAAGCATGGCTTTGCTCCTATTTCAAGATTTGATACAACTGACTTCAAGGCAAAGGTTGCCGCAGAGGTTAAGGGATTTGATCCAAAGAATTACATGGATGCAAGACAGGCACGTCGTGTAGCTCCATTTGCTCAGCTTGCAATGGCTGCAGCAAAAGAGGCTATGGAAGACTCTGGTCTTGACATGGAAAAGGAAGATGCATTCCGTTGTGGTACAGCGATCGGAAGTGGTATCGGTTCTATGCAGGATCTTGAGAGCGAAGCTGCTCACCTTGCAGCAAAGGGTTCAAGATTTGTAAATCCTATCTTTATCCCTAAGATGATCTCAAACATGGCATCAGGAAATGTTTCTATCCAGTTTGGACTTAAGGGTAAGAGTATTGACGTAGTAACAGCTTGTGCTACAGGTACTAACTGTATCGGTGAAGCATTCCGTACAATTCAGTATGGCGATGCTGATGTTATGGTTGCCGGTGGTACAGAGCATGCTGTAACACCACTTGCAGTTGCCGGATTCACACAGCTTACAGCTCTTTCAACATCTGATGATCCTGATCACGCATCACTTCCGTTTGATAAGAACAGAAGCGGTTTTGTAATGGGTGAAGGAGCAGGTGTTGTTATCCTTGAGGAACTTGAGCATGCCAAGGCTCGTGGCGCTAAGATCTATGCTGAGGTAGTTGGTTATGGATGCTCTTCAGATGCATTCAACATCACACTTCCTGCAGAGGATGGTTCAGGCGCAGCACGTGCTATGGAAAATGCTATTAATGATGCAGGTATCGACAAGAACGATATCACATATATCAATGCTCATGGTACAAGCACACATGCCAATGACCTCTTCGAAACAAGAGCTATCAAGCTTCTTTTCGGTGAGCATGCAAAGGATATCAAGATCAACTCTACAAAGTCTATGATCGGACATCTTCTTGGTGCAGCAGGTGCAGTTGAGTTCATCACTTGCGTAAAGGAGATCAAGGAGAGCTATATCCATAAGACAGTTGGCTATGAGACACCTGATGAAGAGATGGATCTTAACTACTGCCAGACAGATTATAATGAGGACGTTGAGTACGCTCTTTCAAATTCACTTGGATTTGGCGGACACAATGCAACAATTCTTGTAAAGAAGTTTGCGGAGTAATAAGGAGTAAATCATCTATGTCAATCATGAAGGCAAAAGATATTATGAAGATCATTCCGCACCGTCAGCCGTTCATGCTCGTCGATACTATCGAGGAGCTTGAACCCGGCAAGCGTGCGGTTGGAAGAAAATGTGTAAGTTATAACGAGCCGTTTTTTGCAGGTCACTTCCCAGGAGAACCTGTTATGCCGGGAGTTCTCATCATCGAGGCTCTCGCACAGGTCGGCGCAGTGGCTATGCTTTCTGAGCCTGAGTTTGAAGGAAAAACAGCATATTTTGCTGCCATCAATAAGGCAAAGTTCAAGAAGAAGGTTGAGCCAGGCGATGTCCTTACACTTGAAACAGAAATTATAGAAGTTAAAGGACCGATGGGAATCGGTAAGGCAGTTGCAACAGTAGACGGTAAGGTTGCTGCTTCGGCAGAGATTACCTTTGCAATTTCCAAAGCATAAATGAGGAAAAGGTAATAAAATGAGAATGCTCAATTTATTCAGGAGTAAAGAAGCTCCTGACTATATCGTATGTCCTGCATGCGGCAGAAGAGCCGAAAAGCATGACATTGTAGCTAATAATTATATATGCACCTATTGTGGTCATTATTATAGAGTAAGAACAAACAACAGAATTAAGATGGTTGCTGATCCGGGTTCATTTACACCTTGGTTTAACGACATCAAGCCGGTTAACCCGCTGGATTTCCCTGGATACGACGATAAGCTTGCAGCTACTCGTGAGAAGACAGGCCAGGATGAGGGTGTTACAGTTGGTGAGTGCCGTATCGGCGGCGAGAGAGTAGTTCTTGGCATCTGTGATTCAAGATTCCTTATGGGAAGTATGGGTCATGTTTATGGTGAAAAGATCACTCGTGCTGTAGAAAAGGCAACAGAGGAGAAGCTTCCTGTGATCATGTTCACATGTTCAGGTGGTGCAAGAATGCAGGAAGGTATCGTGTCTCTTATGCAGATGGAGAAAACTTCCGCTGCATTTAAGCGTCATTCCGATGCAGGTCTTCTTTACATAACAGTTCTTACAGACCCTACAACAGGTGGTGTTACTGCATCCTTTGCTATGCTCGGTGATATCATTATCGGTGAGCCTGGTGCACTTGTTGGTTTTGCAGGTCCTCGTGTTATCGAGCAGACTATCGGACAGAAGCTTCCTGAAGGTTTCCAGAGAAGTGAGTTCCTTCTTGAGCATGGTTTCTGCGATATGGTTGTTGAAAGAAGAGATCTCAAGGCAACACTTGCAAAGATCTTAAAGATCACAAACGGAACTCTTCCGGCTGCATTAAAGCCAAAGACAGCTCCTGTTGAAGCAAACAAGGATATTGTTCCGCTTACAGCATGGGATAAGGTAAAGGCTGTACGTTCTATCAAACGTCCTTCAGCACTTGCTTATATCAATAGAGTATTTGATGACTTTGTTGAACTTCACGGTGACAGATATTTTGCTGATGATAAGTGTGTAGTTGGCGGTATCGCAACACTTAACGGTAAGAGTGTTACTGTTATCGGTGTTGAAAAGGGACAGGATATGGCTGAATGTAAGGCAAGAAACTTCGGTATGCCTTCTCCTGAAGGATATCGTAAGGCTCTTCGTCTTATGAAGCAGGCAGAGAAGTTTAATCGTCCTGTGATCACATTTGTTAATACTCCTGGTGCTTTTCCGGGAATGGAAGCTGAGGAAAATGGACAGGGTGAGGCTATCGCAAGAAACCTCTATGAGATGTCAGCACTTAAGGTTCCTGTACTTTCACTTATGATCGGTGAAGGTGGAAGCGGCGGAGCTCTTGCTCTTGCATGTGGTAATGAAGTCTGGATGATGGAAAATGCTACATATTCAGTACTTTCACCTGAAGGCTTTGCTTCTATCCTTTGGAAGGATGGTAAGAGAGCGTCTGAGGCGGCTGAGGTTATGTGCATTACAGCAGAAGACCTTAAGCGTCTTGATGTGATCGAGAAGATCATTCCTGAGTACGGCGGAGCGTCAGATCTTACAATCGCTGAGATTGCTGATTTCCTTAAGGATCACATTCAGGAATTTATTGCTCAGTACGGCAAAATGAGTGGCAAAGAGCTTGCAGATCAGAGATATAAGCGTTTCCGTAAGTATTGATCGTTAATTCTTTGCGGCAAAGGCATAAAGGAGATTTAATTTTGAAAACAGTTATTTTGGGAACCGGTTCGGCACTGCCTGAAAAGGTTGTATCAAATGACGATCTCAGTAAGCTGGTGGATACCTCAGATGAGTGGATCCGTCAGCGTACTGGAATTGTTACAAGACATATATGTGTAAACGAGACAGCACTTGATCTTGCACTTGAAGCTGCTAAAAATGGACTTGAGAATGCGGGAGTTGCACCAGAGGATCTTGATCTGATCGTAGTTTCTACTGTATCATCTGATTACCGTTTCCCGGGACTTGCATGTCAGCTGCAGGAGGCACTTGGATGTAAAAAGGCAATGCCTTTCGATATCCCGGTTGGATGCGCAGGCTGTGTATACGGTCTTGACATTGCAGATGCATTTATTAAGAGTGGTAAGGCTAAGTATGCACTTGTTATGGGTGCTGAAGCTCTTTCTAAGGTAATGGACTGGACAGATCGTTCAATGTGCGTGCTCTTTGGAGATGGTGCAGGATGTTTTGTTGTCGGTGCTTCGGAAGATGACTCACGAGGAATACAGGCTATACTTGCCAGAGGCGAGGGTGCAAATGGAGATGCACTTGTTATGAAAGACAGAGAGATCGCCAATCCTTGGAGCGGCAAAAAAGAAGCTCCGCTCGACTATGCCAAGATGGATGGTCAGGCAGTATTCAAGTTTGCATGTAAAAGAGTACCGGAAAGTATTAATGAATTACTTAAGCCTTTAGGAGTAAGTGTCGATGAAATAGATAAGTTCTTCCTTCATCAGGCAAATTACAGGATCGTTGAGGCTGTTGCTCGAATGATGAAACAGCCTATCGAGAAATTCCCGACAAACATGGATCATGTGGGAAATATCTCAGCTGCATCCGTGCCAAGAATCATGGATGAGTATAATCAGCAGGGTCTTCTCAAGCGCGGAGAAAAATATATTCTCTGTGGATTTGGTGCAGGTCTTGCATATGCAACAGCGTATGTTGTATACTAAGGAGTAATTTTGATTAAAGGAAGTTCTTTAATTATATAAAGACGGCCTTTCTAGAAATTGTTTCATAAAAAATAATAAATATTTTATATTTAGAGGCACGTCTGACCGGCGTGCCTCGGATTGTGAGGAATAAGTGTCAGATCTGGCAAAAGAAATTAACAAAAGACGTACGTTCGCCATCATATCTCACCCCGATGCAGGTAAGACAACTCTGACGGAGAAGTTCCTTCTTTACGGCGGTCAGATAAATCTTGCGGGAAGTGTTAAGGGTAAAGCAACAGCGCGCCATGCCGTATCTGACTGGATGGATATCGAGAAGGAAAGAGGAATTTCCGTTACATCTTCTGTATTACAGTTCAATTATGGCGGATATTGCATTAACATTCTGGATACTCCGGGACATCAGGACTTCTCTGAGGATACATACCGTACACTTATGGCTGCAGATTCAGCAGTAATGGTAATTGACGGAGCAAAGGGTGTCGAGCCGCAGACCAGAAAGCTCTTCAAGGTATGTGCACGCAGAGGGATTCCGATCTTTACATTCTTCAACAAGATGGACCGTGATGCGAGAGATACATTCGAGCTTGTGGATGAAGTCGAAAAAGAGCTTGGTATTGCCACATGCCCTATAAACTGGCCGATCGGCTCAGGTAAGAACTTTAAGGGTGTATATGACAGAACTACAGGTGAGATCGTAGAATTCGCAGATACACTTAAAGGAACCAAGGAAGGTACTGAGACAAGGATCAAACTTGATGATGTCGAAGCTTCAACGGCAGCTATAGGTGAAGAAGCAAGAGAACAGCTTCTTGAAGAAATCGAGCTTCTCGACGGAGCAGCAGCAGAGTTTGATCAGGAGCTTGTTAATAAGGGACAGCTTTCTCCGGTATTCTTCGGTTCTGCTCTTACAAACTTTGGTGTCGAGATATTCCTTGAGCATTTCCTTGAAATGACAATGTCTCCGCTCCCAAGAGTTTCAAATGAGGGAGTTATTGATCCTGTCGAGAAGAATTTCTCAGCATTTGTATTTAAGATACAGGCTAATATGAATAAAGCCCATCGTGACCGTATTGCATTTATGAGAATATGTTCCGGTAAGTTTGAAGCCGGAATGAACGTATGGCATGTGCAGGGCAATAAGCAGGTAAGGCTTCTTCAGCCGCAACAGATGATGGCAGATGAACGTCACGTTGTAGATGAAGCTTTTGCAGGTGATATCATTGGTGTATTTGATCCGGGTATCTATTCGATCGGTGATACGATATGTACACCTCCGGATAAATTCCAGTATGCCGGTATTCCGACATTTGCGCCTGAGCATTTTGCACGTGTACGTCTTGAGGACAGCCTTAAACGTAAGCAGTTTGTAAAGGGTATCGAGCAGATAGCACAGGAAGGTGCTATACAGATATTCCAGGAATCAAACTACGGTATGGAAGAGATCATTGTTGGCGTTGTAGGTGTGCTCCAGTTTGAAGTACTTCAGTATCGTTTGAAGAATGAATATAACGTAGATATCATTCTTGAGAATCTGCCGTATGAATTTATCCGTTGGATCAAGAATACGGATATTGATCTGGATACAATTAATGGAACCTCTGATATGAAGAAGGTTCGTGACCTTAAGGGCAATCCACTGCTCCTGTTCGTAAATTCATGGAGTATTGGAATGACTCTGGATAGAAACGATGGACTTGAACTTGAAGAGTATTCTGAAAACTGATCGTAGACGAAAAAGCAGAAAAGCGGCATTTATCATGTCGCTTTTCTTAAGTTGCGCCTTATTGACAGGATGCAGTGCAGGAGATGTTTTTGATCGTGCAAAGAGTGGAATATCTGATATTATAAATGGTTTTGGCAGTGTGAGTGAAAATGGAACTGACGAAAGTGCAGAAGATGGCCTTTCGCTGGATGACTGGCTTAGAGAGCATCCTGAGGAGATGTCCCCGGACACCGAGCAGAGCAGCAATAAGGATTCATCGTCAGAAGATGAGGTCGGTGAAGATCCATCCACGTATGCGTATAACCATCTGACATCAGACGAGAAAAAGGTATATCTGGAAGTTGCAAGGGCGATAAGACTGATGGATGAATCAGTAACGGTATCCACGCTTGATACTGATACGCTTGATAAATGCTTCAATGCGGTGATAATGGATCATCCGGAGTTCTTTTATATTGACGGATACAGGACGACAGTCACTACAACTAATGATGTGACTGTAAAACTGGATTTTTCAGGCAGATATACTATGACAGAAGCCGAGAAGAACAATCGTCAGAAGCTTATAGATGCCAAAGTCAGTGATATTCTTGAAAATGCTCCTATGGATGACAACGATTACGAAAAGGTGAAATACTGCTTTGACTATATCGTCGAGAATACTTCGTATGATGTGAATTCAGAGGATAACCAGAATATCTGCTCGGTTTTTATAAATGGAAGCAGCGTTTGTCAGGGATATTCGCTGGCGATGAAATATCTGCTGGATAAAATTGATGTTCCGTGCACAGTGGTATACGGAACTGCCAATGGAAATAATCATGCGTGGAATTTAGTATGTGTAGACGGAACCTGGGCATACATAGATGCTACGTGGGGAGATTCTACCTACCGTAGTTACGTGAATAAAGAGGTCGTAGATGCGATCAATTACAATTATTTTTGCTGTAATGACGATATCTTAAACCTTACGCATCATATAACCGAGCCGGATGATCTTCCGGCCTGCACATCGCTTGAAGCATATTACTATGTGAAAGAAGGGCTTTATTTTACAACAGCGGATAAGGCCAGACTTAAAGCTGTTTTTGAAAAAATGGCTGCCGGAGACAGGGATTTTTTTATGATCCGTGCTGACAGCAGAGAGGTTTATGACGAGTTAAAAGAGATTCTTTTTGATGGAAAGACAGTTTTTGAATGGCTTGGTGCAAAGAGAGTTAAATATGCTGATGATGGTACTGAAAAAACATTATCATTTTGGATAGACAGAGAATAATGAATACAAGGTTTGCAAAAGCCGCAGAGTTTGATATAATCAAAAATAATGGGTATTTAGAATTGGAAAGGAACGAAAATAATGGCTGAAGAAAAGTCTGCAGGATCTGTAACATTAGAAGCCGGTATTGCCGGTGAGGTCAAGATTGCAGATGGTGTAGTTGCAGTTATTGCTTCACTTGCTGCAAAAGAAGTTGATGGCGTCAGCATGAGTGCAGGCGGCATTGGACAGACACTTATGGGCTATGTAGGTATGAAGACTGCTGATAAAGGTGTTCGTGTTGATATAGCTGATGGTGTAGTAAGTGCTGAATTAGCTATTACTGTAAAGTATGGATTTAGCATTCCGGATGTCAGCCGGAAGGTACAGGAAAAGGTAAAGAGTGCGATCGAAACGATGACAGGTCTTTCTGTTGCCGATGTAAATATCAGAGTCGCAAGTGTAGATATGGGGACAGAAACAGAAAGATGAGTGCAAAAATGAAGAGAAGTCTGTTAAGAGAACACGTTTTTATATTGTTATTTATGGTTGAGTTTAACTCAATTGAAGATATGCCGCATCAGATCAGATTATATTTTGATCAGCTTGAAGAACCTGCTGATGATGAGTCAGAAGAATTTATTGAGAAACGTTTTAAGAGTATTCTTGATAAGATTCCAGAGCTTGATGCCGGAATTAATGAGCATGCTGAGAGCTGGACAACAGATCGTATGGGAAAGGTTGAGCTTGCGCTCATCCGTCTTGCCTCATATGAGATAAAGTACGACGAAAATGTACCAACTCCTGTTGCTATTAATGAAGCTGTTGAACTTGCAAAGAAATATGGTCAGGATTCTTCTCCTGCGTTTGTTAATGGAGTTCTGGCAAAACTGGTGTAATACATGCAGAAAGTCTATTCTGTCACTCAGGTCAATTCATACATACGAGGAATAATTGAAGATGATCTGATACTGTCAGAAATCCAGATGAAAGGTGAGCTTTCCAATGTGAAGTATCACTCTTCAGGACATATCTATTTTACGTTGAAGGACAGCCGGTCTTCTATGCCGGGCGTCATGTTCGCGTCGGAAACCTATACTCTTGATTTTCATCTGGAGGAGGGGCAGTCAGTTGTTGTCACGGGTAAGATCGGTGTTTATGAACGTGATGGCAGATATCAGATCTATGCGAAAAAAATTTCCCGTGAAGGCGCAGGCCTTCTCTATGAAAAATACGAAAAATTAAAAAAAGAACTTGAAGAAATGGGCATGTTTGATGCGATGTATAAACAGCCCATTCCGCAGTTCGCAAAGATGATAGGTGTTGTAACTGCACCGACCGGTGCTGCAGTAAGGGATATAATCAACGTTTCTACCAGAAGGAATCCTCATATACAGATATTATTGTACCCTGCGAAAGTTCAGGGAGAGGGTTCTGCCGAGTCTGTGGTACGAGGTATCAAAACTCTTGAAAAGACAGAGGTAGATACGATAATAGTTGGACGCGGCGGAGGATCGATAGAAGATCTGTGGGCTTTTAATGAGGAAATTGTAGCCAGGGCTATTTTTGAATGTACAAAGCCTGTAATTTCTGCGGTTGGTCATGAGACTGATACAACTATTGCAGACTGGGTGGCTGACAGAAGAGCCCCGACACCTTCCGCAGCGGCAGAGCTGGCGGTGTGTGACTATGAAGCTGTGATAAATGCGCTTGAAGTTTATGCAGACAGGCTTGGAAGCAGGATCGATCACTCTATAGCGGAAGCAAGACGTAAATGCTCTGAGTTTGAATTAAAGCTTAAAAACCGTTCTCCGGAAAATTCCTTTGATGCAAAGAAGGAAAGGTTGGAAAACGTTAAAAACAGGCTTATGAATATTATGGAACGAAGGCTTAGAGATGCTTCGCAGAGATGTGATATATATGCGGATCAGCTGGAAAATCTCATGAAGCTAAAGCTTGAAAGATGTAAAGCTATGCTGAATGAGAGAAAGGTGCGCTTAGAGGCACTTTCACCGGAGGCTACGCTTGGAAGAGGATATTCTTTTGTTGAGCGCAATGGTAAGCCTTTGAGCAGCATAAAGCAGGTTCGTGAAAATGATGAATTGACAGTCTATCTAAAGGACGGAAAGGTATTTTCAAATGTCACCGGCAAAGAAAAAAGAACTGACGATTGAAGAAGGCTTTAAGCATTTAGATGAAGCAGTAAAGAAAATGGATTCAGATGATATCACATTAGAAGAATCCTTTGCTGTTTATGAAAAAGCTATGCAGGTACTTAAAAGTACCAGAGAAAAAATAGATGAAGTTGAAAAGAAAGTGATGGTAGTGAACGAGAATGGGGATAGAGAAACATTTCAGTGACTGCTTGAGCGAACGTGCAGATGAAGCTAATAGAGTACTGAAAAAATATCTTCCTTCAGAAGAAGGGTACGCATCACGGGTCGCAGAGGCTATCAATTACTCTGTTACCAGCCCGGGAAAACGTCTTCGTCCTATTCTGATGAAGGAAACCTATAAGATGTATGGCGGAAAAGATCAGATCATTGAACCGTTTATGGCTGCAATGGAGATGATCCATAATTATTCACTTGTACATGATGATCTTCCGGCAATGGATAATGACGAGTACAGGCGTGGAAGAAAGACAACACATGCAGTCTATGGTGCAGGGATGGCAACTCTTGCAGGCGACGGACTTTTGAACCTGGCTTTTGAAACAGCACTTTCTGCAATAGATCTGGCTCCTGATAAGGCTTTAAGGATCATCAGAGCTGCAAGGATACTTGGGGAGAAATCAGGTATTCATGGTATGCTTGGCGGCCAGGCTGCTGATGTGGATGCTGAGGACAGAAATCGAATCATCGATGAGAATGAGCTTCAGTATATCCATGAAAATAAAACTGCTGCTTTGCTTGAGGCTTCTCTTATGATAGGTGCTGTACTTGCAGATACGCCTGAGGAAGAAATAACAAAACTTGAAAAAATAGGAAGTGCTGTTGGTGTCGCTTTCCAGATCAGAGATGATATTCTCGACGTTACAGGGGATGAAAAAATTCTTGGAAAGCATGTAGGATCCGATGCTGAAAATCAGAAATCTACATACGTTACACTGCATGGGCTTGAACAGTCTCAGATAGATGTAGAAACTCTTTCTGAAAAGGCAATTAAGCTTATGGGCTCTCTTTCACAGAAAAACGAGTTTCTTGATGAACTCATTGAATATCTTATAAACCGGGTGAAATAAATTGATTCTTGACAGGATTAAAAAACCAAATGACATAAAGAAGATCCTTCCGGATGAATATGCTCTTCTTGCGCAGGAGATACGTACATTTCTGATAAAGAAAATATCAGAAAACGGGGGACATCTGGGCTCTAATCTGGGCACAGTTGAACTTACAATGGCTCTGCATTTATCCTTGAGTCTTCCGGAGGATAAAATAGTATTCGACGTTGGACATCAGTCATATACGCATAAGATTCTGACTGGTCGATGGAAGGAATTTGATACCTTAAGAAAATATGGCGGGCTCGCCGGCTTTCCTAAGAGAGATGAGAGTCCTTGTGACTGCTTCGATACAGGACACAGCTCTACTTCAATATCAGCAGGGCTTGGAATGGTAAAGGCCAGAGATCTCCAGCATAAGAAATATACTGTTGTCTCTGTTATAGGTGATGGTGCCCTTACAGGCGGTATGGCCTATGAGGCTCTTAATAACGCTTCGAAGCTTGAGTCCAATTTTATTATAATATTAAATGATAACGAGAGATCTATCTCCGAAAATGTCGGAGGAATCTCTAAATATCTGCAAAGTATACGTACGGCAGAAGGATATCAGGATTTTAAGATAAATCTTCAGAAGCAGCTTCAAAGGACTCCTTTTGGAAATGAAGTTGTTACAAAACTTAAACGATATAAGAGCTCTATCAAACAACTTTTTGTTCCCGGAATGTTCTTTGAGGACATGGGAATAACATATCTCGGACCTGTTGATGGTCATGATATCAGGGCTGTGAGAAAGCTCATAATGGAAGCAAAGAAGATCAATCATGCAGTGCTTATCCATGTTAAGACTAAGAAGGGAAGAGGTTATGCTCCGGCTGAGCGTCATCCTGCGCGTTTTCATGGAACTGAACCCTTTGATATCGAAACAGGGCTTCCTAAGAAAAATAAAAAGAAAGCCGGTTGGACTGATATTTTCTCAACTGTGATGATAAAGCTGGCGGCTCGTGATGAAGGAATTACAGCAATCACTGCAGCAATGCCGGACGGAACAGGATTGAACAGATTCCGTAATCTTTATCCTGACAGATTTTTTGATGTGGGTATTGCAGAAGAACATGCAGTTACCTTTGCGGCAGGACTTGCTGTTGGTGGTATGAAACCTGTATTTGCAGTATATTCAAGCTTTCTTCAGAGGGCATATGATCAGGTCATTCATGATGTCTGCATTCAGAATCTGCATGTCGTTTTTGCAATCGACAGAGCGGGGCTTGTAGGTGCAGATGGAGAGACCCATCAGGGAATATTTGACCTTTCATATTTGTCATCGGTACCGAATATGAGTGTTATGGCACCTAAGAATAAATGGGAGCTGGCGGATATGCTTAAGTTTGCGATCATGGAATATGACAAACCTATAGCTGTAAGATATGGCAGAGGTGAGGCTTATGACGGACTTGAGGATTTCCGGGCACCGATAGAGTACGGTAAAGCAGAGGTCATTTATGATGAAGGCGGCGTGTGGCTCTTTGCCGTAGGCTCAATGGTACAGACGGCAGAAAAGGTAAGAGAACAGCTAAAGGCTAAAGGCGTTAAATGCTCTATAGTCAATGCAAGGTTTGTAAAGCCTATAGATGAAGAGGCATTAAAGGCGGCTTCAGAAAATGCGAGTCTCATTGTGACAATGGAAGAAAATGTTTTGAGCGGTGCTTATGGAGAGAAGGCGAGAGCTTATCTTGACAGCATAGGTTCAGAGGTTAAAGTGCTTAATATAGGCATTCCTGATGAATATATCGAGCATGGTAATGTAGATATTTTAAAGAAAGCGATCGGAATTGACTCTGATTCGATCAGAGCACGGATCCTGGATGTGTTAAATGGCTAAAAAAAGACTAGATGTAATGATGGTGGAACAGGGACTTGCTGAGTCCCGTGAAAAGGCAAAGGTTTATATTATGGCCGGAGATGTTTTTGTTGACGGTCAGAGAGAGGATAAGCCCGGCTCTTCATTTCCGGAAGATGTAAAAATAGAATATAAAGGGAAACCCTTAAAGTATGTAAGCAGAGGAGGACTGAAGCTTGAAAAGGCCATGCAGGTATTTCCTGTTGTACTCGAGGGAAAGACATGTATGGATATTGGAGCTTCAACAGGCGGATTTACCGACTGCATGCTTCAGAATGGCGCAAGTAAGGTTTATTCGATAGATGTTGGGTATGGACAGCTTGCATGGAAACTCAGAACAGATGAAAGAGTTGTCTGTATGGAAAAGACAAATTTCCGTTATCTGACATCCGAAGATATTTCGGATCAGCCTGAGTTTGCATCCGTAGACGTATCATTCATCTCACTTTCAAGAATACTTCCGGCAGCCTATGGGATTCTCAGTGAGAATGCCGAAATGGTCTGCCTGATCAAACCTCAGTTTGAAGCAGGTAAGGATAAAGTCGGAAAGAAGGGCGTTGTAAGAGATAAGTCAGTGCATGAAGAGGTGATCAATAATGTCCTCGCGTTCACTAAAGAGACAGGTTTTCATATACTTGGCCTTGATTACTCACCGATACGTGGCCCTGAAGGAAATATCGAGTATCTGATGCATATTACTAAAAAGACACCGGACACAGAGTTTGTCCCTGACGTGGAGGAAACAGTGCGAACTGCACATGATGCACTGGATAAATGATATGAATCATTTTCTTATAGTTGCTAATGGAGACAGAGATACAGATCTGAGCGTTACTATGCGTATCAGCGAAAACTTAAAAAAGTCGGGGAAAGATGTCCTTGTTCATGTTACCAAAGCTGATGAAAAGGGAAATTATTCACCGATAACGGGAATTCCGGAAGCCACAGAATGTATAATTGTTTTAGGCGGTGACGGAACCTTTATAGGAGCTGCCAGAGATGTGGCTGATAAGGAAATCCCGATGCTTGGCGTTAATCTCGGTACGCTTGGATTTCTAACTGACGTAGAGGTTTCAGCAATCGAGCCTGCGCTGAATGCGCTCGAAGATGGAAGCTATACCATTGAAGAGAGAATGATGCTCTGTGGTAAGGCTTATGCGGCAGACGGTACCCTTAAAGGAGAGACAAGAGCTTTGAATGATATCGTTTTGCATACGGCAGGGTCACTCAGAGTCTCTGATTATAATCTCTATGTAAATGATGCGCTTCTTGGAAGCTACAGGGCAGATGGTATGATCGTTTGTACGCCTACAGGCTCAACGGCGTATTCAATGTCGGCAGGCGGCCCGATAATAGAGCCGACAGCCAGAATGATGGCTATAACCCCGATATGTCCGCATACACTGAATTCAAGAAGTATTCTTCTGGCAGCAGAAAGAAAGATCCGTATAAGTGTTACAGGCGGTCGCGGAGAAAGTGAAGTAAGCTTTGACGGACATAATCCGATAATGCTGACCGACGGAGATTATGTAGAGGTAAGACCTTCCACACATGTTACAAGAATTGTCAGAATTCAAAGAGGAAGCTTTCTCTCAGTACTAAGTACAAAGTTTCAATCGTAGGAAATGGGTTTATAATGAAGAAAAAAAGACAGGAAAAAATACTGGATCTTATTACATCTCTTGAGATCGAAACTCAGGAAGATCTCGCAGAATGTCTTAGGAAAGAGGGCTTTGATGTTACTCAGGCGACTGTTTCGAGAGATATCAGAGAACTGCATCTTACCAAGATGGCGGGAAGCAGCGGACGTCAGAAGTATGTTCAGGCGCCGTCTGACAATTCAACCTTAAATGAAAAGTATTTAAGGGTATTAAAAGAGGGAATGCTGTCAGCTGATGTTGCAGGCAATATTCTCGTTATTCATACTGTTACCGGAATGGCAATGGCTGCAGCTACAGCGTTGGATGCGCTTCATTTCCCTGAGATACTTGGCTGTATAGCAGGAGATGATACTATTTTTTGCGCCATCCGTACAATAGAGGATGCAGAAAACTTAAAGGAAAAGCTTAGGGGATTAAATTGATGTTGATCAGTTTACATGTAAAGAATCTTGCATTGATCGAGGAAAGTCAGGTGTTTTTTGGGGAAGGCCTGAATATTTTTTCCGGTGAGACAGGTGCAGGTAAATCAATGTTGATAGGTTCAGTCAGCATAGGATTAGGCGGAAAAGCCGGAAAGGATATCGAGAGAGATCCTGAGAGACCGGCAGAGGTAGAGCTTGAATTTTCTATTGATTCTGAAGAACAGAGAAGAAAATTTGAAGAATACGAGATACCGGTGGATGAAGATGGACTGGTCATAATAAAAAGACGGGTCAAAAATGGTAAAAGTGTCTACAGAGTAAATGGTGTAGCCGTAAACAATCCTATGGTGAGGGACATAAGTTCAGTTCTTATTGATATTCATGGTCAGCATGAACATCAGTCACTTCTATATCAGAAAAATCATTTAAAACTGTTGGACCGTTATGCAGGTGATGGTGCTAAAAGTGCATATGAAAGGTATCGCAGTCACTATGAGGTCTATAAGGAACTGAAGCGTGAGCTTGAAGAAGCGGATACTGATGAATCAGCAAGGCTCAGAGAGGCAGATCTTCTTAGATATGAGGTCAGAGAAATTGAAAAGGCTGAGCTCAAGGAAGGCGAAGACGAGGAGTTGGAAAAACGCTACAACCTTATGAATAACTCAAGGAAGATCACAGAAGCGGCAGGAAGCGCGGCTGAGCTCATGGGCGGAGACGAATCTGCGGGAGAGCTTACCGGTCGTGCACTCAGAAGCCTTGCAGATATTGCAGAAGCTGATGAGAATGCCAGAAATCTCTATGAGGAGCTTGCGTCTGTAGATGCACTTATTTCTGACTTTAAGCGTGATCTTGAAGAATATCTTCATACAGTAGAATTTTCTGAAGATGAATTTGAAGACACTGCATCAAGGCTTGACCTTATCAATCAGCTGAAAATGAAATATGGTGCCAGTATAGCTGAAATCAACGAGTCACTTGAAGAAAGGCAGAAAAAACTCGAAAGAATTGAAAATTTCGATGCATATATAAACGAATTGAAGCAAAAAATCTCAATCGAAGAAAAAGAGCTTAGTGCTGCTGCAGCCGAGCTCAGCAGTGAAAGAAAGGCTGCTGCGGCGCAATTGCAGACAAAACTTGTGGAAGCTCTTGTGTCATTAAATTTTATAGATGTGAAGTTTAATATCGACATCTCGGATTCGGATGATTATACTGTAAGTGGTAGGGATCGTGTTGAGTTTACAATTTCGACCAATCCCGGCGAGGCACTGAAACCGCTCAGGGAAATTGCTTCCGGCGGTGAACTTTCTAGAGTGATGCTGGCATTAAAAACAGTGCTTGCCGACACAGATTCTATAGATACTTTGATTTTCGATGAAATCGATACTGGAATTAGCGGCAGAACAGCACAGATGGTATCAGAGAGTCTTGCGGAGCTTTCCCGCAGGCATCAGGTGATCTGTATTACTCATCTTCCGCAGATAGCGGCCATGGCAGATCATCACTTCCTGATTGAAAAATCGGTCAAAAACGAAAGAACAGTAACCCGTATCAACGAACTGGAGGGGGATGCTATTACTGATGAGCTTGCACGCATCATCAGTGGAGCTGAGGTTACGGATACTGTTAAACGAAGTGCCGAAGAAATGAAAAAATTGGCTGATGAGGTTAAGGCTAAGGTGAGTTGAGGAGGATATTTATTTATGAAGAACGTGTTGTTTGTCGCATCAGAAGCAGTTCCGTTTATCAAAACGGGTGGATTAGCTGACGTTGTGGGTTCGTTACCGAATTGTTTTGACAAAAGATATTTTGATGTACGTGTTATGATCCCTAAATATAACTGTATGTATCAGAAATACAAGGATATGCTTGAGTACATTACAAATTTCTACATGGACTATAATGGTCAGAGTACTTACGTAGGAATTTTCAAAACAGTTTACAATGGGGTTACATTTTACTTTATCGACAATGAGTATTACTTCTCGGGAGAGAGTGCTTACACAAGTGATATGAAGTGGGATCTTGAGAGATTTATCTTTTTCTCAAAGGCTGCGCTTTCAGCTCTTCCGTTGATAGGATTCCGTCCTGATATCGTTAATTGCCACGATTGGCAGACAGGTCTTATTCCTGTATATCTTAAGGACAGCTTCCGCGGTGGTGATTTCTTCCGTGATATGAAATCAGTTATTACAATACACAATCTCAAGTTCCAAGGAACATGGGATGTCAAAACAGTTCAGCAGTATTCAGGACTTCCGTCATATTATTTTGCCCCGGATAAGCTTGAAGCCTATAAGGATGCAAATATCCTTAAGGGTGGAATAGTCTTTGCGGATGCGGTGACAACGGTAAGTAAGACATACGCTGAGGAGATAAAAACAGAATTTTACGGAGAAAAGCTCGACGGGCTGCTCACAGCCAGAGAGCATGATCTCAGAGGTATTGTAAACGGTATTGATTATGATGTTTATAATCCGGAAACAGATCAGTTCCTCCAGTATAAATATTCACAGAAAAATTTCCGTAAGGAAAAGATCAAGAATAAGCGTGCACTTCAGACACAGCTTGGGCTTGATCGCAGCGATAATGCATTTATGATCGGTATTGTTTCACGTCTTACAGGCCAGAAGGGAATTGATCTTATTTCCTACATTATGGATGAGCTTATGCAGGAAGATGTTCAGGTAGTAGTACTTGGTACAGGCGAGGAGCAGTACGAGAATATGTTCCGCCATTTTGATTGGAAATATAATAATAAGTGCCGTGCAAATATCTACTATTCAGAAGAACTTTCTCATAAGATATATGGTTCATGTGATGCGTTCCTTATGCCGTCACTTTTTGAGCCTTGTGGTCTTTCACAGCTCATGGCACTGCGTTATGGTACAGTTCCGATCGTTCGTGAGACAGGCGGCTTAAAGGATACAGTAGAGCCGTACAATGAATATGAAGGAAAGGGAACAGGCTTCTCATTTACTAATTACAATGCACATGAGATGCTCAATACAATACGTTATGCGCATGGTGTCTATATTAAGCATAAGAGAGAGTGGAACAAGATCATAGACAGAGGTATGAAAGCAGATTTCTCTTGGCAGCAGTCGGCAAGACAGTACCAGGAGATGTATGATTGGCTTCGACCATAAAGAATCGCAGCATCCATACGGGTGCTGCATTTTTTATTGTTCGCAGTCGGGAAATGAGGTAATAATGGCTTTTGATGGAATTACAACAGCAGCGCTGGTTCATGAGATAAAATCCAGAGCGCTTGGCGGGCGAGTATATAAGATCGCGCAGCCTGAGCCTGATGAGCTCATGCTTACGATAAAAACAGCAAAGGGAAAGACAGACAGGCTGCTCATATCGGCAGGAGCTTCGCTTCCGTTTGTGTACTATACAGGGAAAAATATTGTAAGCCCTATGGTTGCACCAAACTTTTGTATGCTGCTCCGTAAGCATCTTCAAAATGGCAGGATCACAGAGGTTTCTCAGCCGGGGCTCGAAAGAATAATACGAATCGGCGTTGAGCATCTTGATGAAATGGGAGATCTTTGCAGAAAAGTTCTTGTGATAGAGCTTATGGGTAAATATTCAAATATTATTTTCTGTGATGAAAATGATATGATAATCGACTCTATTAAGCATGTTTCAGCATCAGTGAGCTCTGTAAGAGAGGTACTTCCGGGAAGAAAATATTTTATTCCGGAGACACAGGATAAGCTTGATCCGACAGAGCCTATAAGTGAAGCGGATTTTGAAAAAGCTATAAGAAGATCGGCACAGAATAATATAAAATCAATTTACAATAGTTTCACGGGCTTTTCGCCGGTGATGGCATCAGAGCTTGCTCATAGAGCCGGAATTGATGGTAATCAGCCTAATGCGGCAGACAGTCCGGAGGATATTAAGAGGCTTTATGAAGCATTTACAGGGCTCATGCAAATGGTCGAAGATGGTGGATTTACACCTGAGATCGTATATGAGGATGAGGTGCCTAAGGAATTTGCCGCAGTCCATTTAAGTGAATATGATGACCTTGAGGCAGAAAAGTATGAGTCAATATCCGAGGTCCTTGAAAATTATTATGCAAAGAAAAATACGGTAACAAGAATACGTCAGAGATCGGCAGATATCAGAAAGATAGTTACGACTATCCTTGAGAGAGATTATAAAAAGCTCGATATTCAGAGAAAGCAGCTCAGTGATACGGAGAAAAAAGATAAATATCGCATCTACGGAGAAATGCTCAATACCTATGGTTATAGCGCTGAGGAGGGGGCAAAATCTCTGACCTGTGAGAATTACTACACTAATGAGGAAATCACGATCCCCCTTGATCCGCAGCTTTCTGCAACAGATAATGCCAAAAAATACTTTGACCGCTATCAGAAGCTTAAGCGTACACAGGAGGCTGTAACGGTGCAGATGAAGGAAACAGAGGATGATATAGCACACCTTGAGTCTATTCAGAATGCTCTGGATATTGCGCTGGATGAAGCTGACCTTAAGCAGATAAGAGATGAGCTCAGCGACAGCGGATATGTAAAGAAGCACCCGATGAAGCGAAAGGGTGAGCGAAAGATGGTCAGCAAACCGCTTCACTATATATCAAGCGATGGATTTGATATATATGTTGGAAAGAATAATTACCAGAATGATGAGCTTACCTTTAAGTTTGCCAATGGAAATGACTGGTGGTTTCACTCTAAAAAATTCCCGGGTTCCCATGTAGTACTCAGAAGTAATGGAATGGCCCAGGAGGAAATTCCTGATAGAGCTTTTAATGAGGCAGGTGCTCTTGCAGCATATTATTCAAAAGGAAGAGGACAGTCAAAGGTCGAGATCGACTATGTCATCAAAAAGGAAGTAAAGAAGCCTGCAGGAAGTAAGCCGGGATTTGTGGTATATTACACGAACTATTCAATGGCGATAGACTCGGATATAAGCATGCTGAAGCTTGTAGAAGAATAAAGAATGTATACAAAACATGATGTGTACAGTGTTTTGTACAATAATTTTAAACAAAGGACTTGTTAAAAGTCGGAAAGTGTCCGATACTATAAACGATAAACATAAAGTTGGGGATGAGAACTGCGCGATGTGGGAGTCGGCAGTACGGGCGGAGATCACCGTCGGAGTATTAATATTTTTTATTGGGGGAGATAGTAGTGACAGTAGATAGTTACATTAGCCAGAACTATGGCAAGAAGTCGTTGACAAGGAACATTTTCAGTTTTGGAAATGATGAGGTTGTATTTCGCATGGATCATCAGCAGCTTCAGGATCTTGTGGAATTTGCTGAAGCAAGTTCAGGAAGATTTAAGCCGTCAGGTGAAACAGGATTGAAAAAAATCTCATAAATTGTTGCAAAAGCAATACAAAGGTGTTATATTCAAATCAATTAAATAAGATTTAAGTCTTCAGGGCAGGGTGAAATTCCCGATCGGCGGTAAAGTCCGCTAGCGACGAGTGATTCGCATGACTCCGGTGTAATTCCGGGACCGACAGTAAAGTCTGGATGGAAGAAGTGCTTTTATATTCCCGCAGTCATATGGCTGTGTATTCAAATGAATTTAAACCCTGAGTTTCTAATAACTCAGGGTTTTTCTAATGTCTAATATCAGACGAATATTTCAGAAAATTACCCTAATTGAAGACATTTTAAGATTTTTTCTGGTTAAAAGGAGAAAAAATGGATGAATTTTTCATGAGGAGAGCGATCGAGCTCGCCAAAAAAGGTGAAGGCTGGTGTCATCCAAATCCACTTGTCGGCGCTGTTATTGTTAAAAACGGAAAAATAATTGCGGAAGGCTATCATGCAAAATATGGAGATCTGCATGCTGAGAGAAATGCTCTTAAAAATGCAAAGGAGTCAGTGGAAGGCGGAACCTTATATTGTACGCTTGAGCCGTGCTGCCATACAGGAAAGCAGCCTCCGTGTACAGAGGCAATAATTGCAGCAGGTATAAAAAAGGTCTATATCGGCTCATTTGATCCCAATCCTTTAGTTGCAGGAAAAGGAACACAAATATTAAAAGCTGCAGGGATTGAAGTGATTGAAGGATTTCTAAAAGATGAGTGTGATACTCTGAACGATATATTTTTTCACTATATCACAGAGAAAAAACCTTATGTGATCATGAAATATGCAATGACTGCCGACGGGAAGATAGCGACTGAAACAGGAAAGTCGAAGTGGATAACCGGTGAAGCGGCAAGACTTGAGGTGCAGAGGCTGAGGCATAAGTGCATGGGAATAATGGCAGGTATCGGTACGGTAGAAGCAGATGATCCGCTTCTTAACTGCAGGTTGGAAAATGGACGAAGCCCCGTGAGGATAATAACTGACAGCAGTCTAAAGATTTCAGAAGAATCTCAGATAATTAAAACGGCAGATAAATACAGGACAATAATCGCTACTGTGTCGGATGATATTAATAAAGCAAAAAAACTTGAAGATCATGGGACTGAAGTATGGAAGATCATTGGGAAAAACGGAAGAGTCGATCTGCAGGAGCTTATGACGAGGCTTGGTCAGGAAAAGATCGACAGTGTGCTTCTTGAGGGAGGAGCTATTCTTAACAGCAGTGCATTGAAGGCAGGAATAGTCAATGAGATCGATCTGTTTATGGCACCGAAGCTTTTTGGCGGAAAAGGAAGATCGCCTGTTGAGGGCAGCGGAGCTGATGATCCGTCGGAAGCTTATAAATTCCGGTTTTATGATCAGAAACTTGTTGGTGAGGATATTTTGATCAGATATAAGGCTCTTGGAGGAAATACATGTTCACAGGGATAATTGAAGAAGTGGGAAGCCTCGAGCGGCTTAATATTAATGGAAACTCAGGCACGATAAAGATCAAAGCATCAAAAGTGCTTGAGGGAACAAGGCTTGGAGATAGTATTTCGGTAAATGGAATATGTTTAACTGTAACGAAACTTTCAGATGACGGCTTTTGTGCAGATGTTATGGCTGAGACTGTACGAAGAAGTGGACTTAGGTCACTGCATCCGGGAAACCGGGTAAATCTTGAAAGGGCAATGAGTGCTGAAGGACATTTCGGAGGACATATAGTTTCAGGACATATAGATGGAACAGGCGTGATAAGGCGTATGGAACGCGATGAAAATGCGGTGTGGATCACAGTCGGGGTTTCAGAGGAGCTTCTTCGGGGAATTGTAATGAAGGGCTCTATAGCAATAGACGGAGTGAGTCTTACGGTTGCGGATGTAACCGACTCAGATTTCAGTGTATCTGTTATCCCTCATACCGGTGAGGAGACGATACTTCTGACGAAGCGCAGCGGGGACAGCGTAAATATTGAAACAGATGTAATCGGAAAATATGTCGAAAAGATGCTTGGCGGATATAAGAGTAACAGCGGACTTACGATGGACTATCTGGAAAAGATAGGATTTTAACCATATCAGGATAAAACAGAGAAAGGAAATAAGTAATGGGTGAATTTAAATATTCTACAATTGAAGAAGCGATTGAAGAGCTTAAGAATGGAAAGATCATTCTGTGTACTGATGATCCGGATCGTGAAAATGAAGGAGATATGATCTGTGCCGCTGAGTTTGCCACTCAGGAAAATATTAATTTCATGGCAAAGTATGCAAAGGGACTCATATGTACTCCGATGAGCGCTGAGAGGGCAGATGCTCTTGGATTTCCACCGATGACAGCTGTGAATACAGACAATCATTCCACAGCCTTTACAGTTTCGGTAGATCATATTGAAACGACGACCGGCATCTCTGCAGCTGAGAGAGGATTTACCATGAGAGCCTGCGCAGATCCGACAGCAAAAGATGAAGATTTCAGACGCCCGGGACATGTATTTCCACTGATCGCGCGAGAAGGCGGAGTTATAGTGCGTAATGGTCATACAGAGGCTACAGTCGATCTTATGAAGCTTGCAGGATTGAAAGAATGCGGTGTCTGCTGCGAAGTAATGGCTGAGGATGGAACAATGATGCGTGCGCCGCAGCTGCAGAAGCTGGCTGAAAAATACGGACTTGTGTTCATAACTATCAAAGATCTGCAGAATTATATAAGAGTCCATGTAAAGCATGTGGTTAGAGAGGCTTCTGCCAAGCTTCCGACAGAATACGGTGAATTTCAGATGTATGGTTATATAAATGATATTACTGGAGAACATCATGTAGCTCTTGTTAAGGGTGATATTGGTGATGGAGAGGATATTTTGTGCAGAGTACATTCTGAGTGCCTGACAGGGGATACCTTTGGATCACTTAGATGTGATTGTGGCTTGCAGCTTCAGAAATCCATGGAGATGATAAATAAAGAGGGCAGAGGAATACTTCTTTACATGCGCCAGGAGGGAAGAGGTATAGGTCTTATTAATAAGATCAAGGCCTACGAACTTCAGGAGCAGGGCTTTGACACGGTTGAGGCAAATGTAAAGCTTGGATTTGCACCTGACCTCAGAGAGTACTGGGTCGGAGCACAGATCTTACGGGACCTTGGAGCTAAGTCGTTGAGGCTTCTTACCAATAATCCGGATAAAGTATATGGACTCAGCGATTTTGGGCTTGAGATAAAGGAAAGAGTACAGATAGAGATCCATCCGCAGAAATATGATTTTAAGTATCTGCTTACAAAGAAAAGTAAAATGGGACACATTTTGAAGGAGGTTTAAGGAAAATGAGCGAGATCAACGTATTAGAAGGAAAACTGGTAGCACCTGAAGGAATGAGAGTCGGGATCGTGGCTTCCAGATTTAATGAGGTAATTGTTAACAAACTTCTCGGAGGTGCTGTAGACGGGCTTGTACGTCATGGCGTGGAAAAGGAGAATATCACAGCAGCATGGGTGCCGGGAGCTTTTGAAATACCTCTTATCGCTAAGAAAATGGCTAAATCAGGAAAATATGATGCAGTGATAGCTCTTGGAACGGTCATCAGAGGTCAGACAAGCCATTATGATTATGTCTGCAACGAAGTTTCAAAGGGAGTAGCAGCAGTAAGCCTTGAGACCGAGGTACCTGTAATGTTTGGAATAGTTACAACAGAAAATCTCGAACAGGCAATTGCAAGAGCAGGTGCTCATGTGGGAAATAAGGGATATGACTGTGCGCTTGGGGCAATTGAGATGGTTAATCTCATAAAGGAATGAAAAAATTACGAGATTGTAAACAACGTACAAAAAAATTCATATTTGGAAAAAATATTTAGATAATATTCAAAGTTAATTTACAAAATGTCATAGGCGTCTCATACATATTTGCTAATATATATCTTGTATTAAATGAGAAACAAGTAATATTTGCTGATAAGTTTGCTTACAGACTGGAGATGCCTATGACAGAATTGATAAAAAGACATAAAGAATATAGTATTTTTATGAGCATTATGCTCATATGTATAGTCTTATTAAATGTTCTTGCATGGAATTCTTCAAAATATGCAGATTGGCATAAAGAACATGTTTATACGTATATTCAATCGGTAATGTCAGAATTTTCTAATCTTTTCCCGTTTTCATTAGGTGAATTGCTGATCGGGGCAGCGGTACTGATGACGGTTTTGACGGCTGCAGCTTTGATAGCATTGGTATTGACAAAGGTGTATGGTGTTGAGCATAGGTTCATCGGAAAGTTCCTCAGATTTTCCGGGGCTTTATTTATGGGTACGGCGCTTCTTATGACAGAAAACTGCTTTATACTTTATCATAGCAGCGGAATCTCGGATAAGTATCTCAATGGAGCGTCAGGTACTTATGATTTTGAGGATATGGCGGCAGTAAGAGAATTTGTTGTGGCCAAGGCAAATGAGCTTTCTAAGCTTGTTGAAAGAGATGAGGATGGAAATCCGGTCTATGGCGGAGAAGATATGGCTGCAGAAGCGGTCAAAGCAATGCAGAATCTTGGCGAGCACTGGAGTGAGTTCAGCGGAACTTATTCGCTTCCGAAAAATCTCTATACATCAAGCCTGATGTGTCAGCAGTCTATGAGAGGTTATTATTTTCCGTTTACAATGGAGGCAAATATAAATT
>JAILMH010000034.1 GCA_024692715.1 Lachnospiraceae bacterium | reverse complement strand
AATCCTGCAAAGGGTGGAAATCTTACGGGCTATGTGGCTTTTGAACCAGAAGATGGAGAAGTTGCAGCCGGTGATGATATAACTCTTACATGTGCGTCAGCAGATGCTGAAATATACTATAGTGTTAATGGCTCTGAATATATGGAGTATGACGCAGAGAAGAAGTTTTCTCTTTCATCGAATGATTTTGCTGCTGAAAATGCAAATTCAACAGCAAAGGCAACTATCCGTGCGTATGCAGTTAAGAATGAACAAAGAAGTGTTGTTACAAAGGCAGTCTATACACCTTCTACGGCAACATCTGTAACTGCTGCGCCCAATGGCGGCGCAGTAAAGCTTGGAACCAAGGTTAAGCTTTCAACAAAGACAGAAGGTGCAGTGATCACATATTCTATGGATGGTGGTGAGACATGGAAGGAATATACAGAGGAAATAACTCTGGATGTTCTTCCTGCAACTATCACAGCCAAGGCATCTAAAGACGGATTTGTTGAAAGTACATCATCTAATTTTGCATATACTGAGAGAAAAGGCGATAAATATAATATTTACTTCGGTCAGCTTCACTCTCATACATCTTATTCGGATGGTGCAGGTACAGCAGATGATGCTTTCAGCTACGCGAGCAATAATGCAGAGCATGTTGATTTCCTTGCTGTAACAGATCATTCTAATCTGTTTGACAATGATACATCAGTGACAATTAATGACGGATCAGCAAGCTCAGAATGGAAAGAAGGACATCAGCTTGCAAACAGTTATACAACTGATCAGTTCGTTGGAATTTTTGGCTACGAAATGACCTGGTCAGGCGGTGCACCTGGTCATATCAATACTTTTAATACTGATGGATTCATGAGCCGAAATATGTCAGGTTATGAATCACAGAGCAGGACAGCTCTTCAGAATTATTATTCACAGCTTAAGGCTACACCGGATTCAATGTCGATGTTCAATCACCCGGGTACAACCTTTGGTGATTTCTATGATTTTGCATATTATGATGAAGAAATTGATAAACAGATAACATTGATCGAAGTTGGTAATGGTGAAGGTGCTATCGGGTCGTCAGGTTACTTCCCTTCATATGAATATTATCAGCGTGCTCTTGATAAGGGCTGGCATCTTGCTCCGGCAAATAACCAGGATAACCATAAGGGTAAGTGGGGAGATGCTAATACAGGACGTTCGGTAGTACTGGCAGATTCTCTTACAAGAGACAATATTTACGATGCGATCCGTAACCGCAGACTCTATGCTACAGAGGATAATGACCTTAATATTTATTACACCCTGAACGGCAATGAAATGGGTACGATCCTTGATGAAAAGCCGGAAAAGGTGAGCATTTCTGTAGATCTTCTTGATAAAACAGATTCCGGAACTGAAAAGGTTCAGGTAATTGCTAATGGCGGCGTAGTGGCTGCTGAAACTACTGCAAATGAGGCGAAGGATACAGTAACATTTGAACTTGATCCTGATTATGCTTTCTATTATATCAAGGTAATACAGGCTGACGGCGATATAGCTGTAACAGCACCGGTATGGCTTACAGATGTAGAAGCGATCGGTGTAAGCTCAGTTGAAACAGATGCATCACTTGAAGTGGCAGGTGAAGCGATCAATGTTAATACTACGTTCTTTAATAATGAAACAGACGATTTTGAAGTAAGTTCTATCGTATATACAGCAAATGGTCAGGTGATTCATACAACAGATCTTACCGATGAACTCAAGGTCATGGAAAAGCAGTCTGAAATGTCAGATTCGTTCAGCTTTACCTATGACAAGGCCGGTGCGGTAAATATTGAAGCAGTGATCACAGGATACCTGAATGGGCAGAGTAAGAAGTATACAGGCTCGCTGGCGCTTAATTACATCACAGAGGACATGGTCACACATGTAGTGATAGACGGTTCTCATCATAATGATTATGTAACAGGCTATTATGGCGGAAATGTAGGTAATTTTGCAGATATCGCTGCTGCTGACTATGTTAAGGTTGATGTCGTAACAGATGAGATAACAGATAAAACTCTTGAAAATGCAAGTGTGCTTGTTATAAGTGCTCCGGCTAAAAAGAGCGGAACCTATGGAGAAACAAGCTACTCGGCCACTCATTTTGAGGATTCATTCCTTAAAGCAGTAAAAAAATATGTGGATAATGGTGGTAACCTGATTGTTTGCGGTATCGCAGATTATAGCGACAGTAAAGAAGCGCAGTCATCAACTGAGATAAATAAACTTTTATCATATATAGGTGCAACAACTCGCCTCAACAGTGATGAGATGTGTGATGATGAAAATAATGGCGGTCAGGCATATCGTTTATATTTTACAGATTTTAATACAGATAACTATCTTCTTTCAGATGTTACAAGTGAGCAGAAGTACAGTGCTTACAGCGGTTCATCAGTAATTGCTGATCCTGCTTCTGTATCTGCCGGAACAGCATCAGTACTTGTTAAAGGACATCCTACAACATATTCTTTGGATTCTAAGAAGTATGATGATAATTATGTAGCAGTTGATAAGGGAGATGTATCGGCACTTGTTTCTGAAAAGCTTTCCGGCGGCGGAGAAATGCTGGTGGCAGGAACGGTATTTGTATCAAACTTTGAAGTTAAGTCTGATCTTGATAATGCCGGAGATTCTTACTATGCTAATCGAAACATTCTCTTAAATTATCTTGCTGCACATAAGAAAGCTGCTAAGATTTCAACTATTGCTGAGATGCGTAAAGGCAACGCCGGAGATATCTTTACGATCGAAGGCTATGTAACAGCAGGTACAGCAGTAGAGGGTAATAAATTCTTTGATACGATCTATGTCCAGGATGAGACGGCCGGAACAACAGTGTTCCCGATTTCTGAAGAGGGAATAAAAATTGGCACAAAGCTCCAGATAACAGGTTATGTTGATGGTTATCAGGGTGATAAAGAAATTCAGGTGATGAGTTATAAGGTCATTAAAGATGACACCTGTGTATATGATCCGAAGAAAGTCACAACAGCTCAAGCTGCTGACTATGACACCTATGGTGGACAGCTTCTTGAAGTTGAAGGAGAGGTTACTAAGGTTATTACAAATTCTGCCGGTGTTGATTACTTCTATGTCCGTGATGAAAGCGGCAGCGAGGCAAGAGTATTTATTGATGGTTATATACTTGCAGCTGATGGAGAAGATACTGTAAATGAGGATGTTAAGGTCGGAAATAAGATCAGGGCAGCGGGATTGAGTTATTATAATCCTGATGGAGCCTGCCTCAGAGTTAGAAATAGAGATGAAGTAGTAAAGACAGGCAGTGTTGAAAAAATCTCAGGTAAATTTGTAAAGGCATGGGGACGTACATTCTTCAAGACACCTGAGGGAGAACGACTTAAAGGACTTCATCTGATTGACGGAAATTATTATTATTTCCATGAAAATGATGGACACATGGCTACAAGTGAGTCCATTAAGATCGATGGAAAGACATATCACTTTGCCAAAGATGGAAAGAGATATTCAGGACTTCTGAATTCATGGGGCAGAACATATTATTTTGCTGCTGATGGATCCCAGGTATTCAGCGACTTTGTTATAATTGATGACAAAACATATTATTTCAATGAGAAAGGTCAAATGGTAAAATCTAAGCTCCTTGAAATTGGCGGAAAGAAATATCATTTCAATACTAAAGGTGAGATGACAAGAGGAACGACAATATCGATCTGGGGTAAGAAATATTCATTTGATGAAAATGGAGTATTGATCTGATCTAAGTAAAAAAGAAACGTGAAAAGTAAGCATTAAGCCTGCTTTTCACGTTTTTTTATGTGGTGGCGGATAGTGTATCCCGTGGAATCAGTATTTTCCAACAGAAGTGATTATCGGTACTTTCGCAGTTTGAAATAGCGCTAAGATCTTTTAGTATGCGGCGTATTATCCTAATACCCTGTCCGTGAAGACTTGGATGATCAAGTTTACTTGTCTTAAATGCAGGGTTGGATCTCAGGACATTTTCATTTGTCCTGTTCTGTACAAGAATTGATAAAAAGCCTTTTTCATCGGCCATTGTAACTTGAACCTTTGGATCATTGATCTTTTCGCTGGCTTCGATCGCGTTGTCACAGAGGTTTGCTATTAATGTACAGATAGGAACAGTATTGCCCAGAGGTTTATCTGATAAGTGAATATTGAACTCAATTGGGATCTTTGCATCATCGGCTTTTTTCTTTTTCTGATTCAGCATTATGTTGAGACTTTCTTCACTACAGAAACGTTCGGTGAGTTTCATGAATTTCATATCTTCAATTCCCTCAATATATTTTTCCAGTTCTTCATATTTTTTTTCCTGAAGAAGTCCCTGCATGCAGAAAATATGATTTTTGAAATCATGACGAAATCTTCTGGTAGCTTTATTTACGGCAACCTGCTGCTTAAGATATTCCGACTGCATCTCAAGCTCTTTTTCATGGAGAAGGGCGGCAGTCTGTTCTTGAAGCTTTAGCATTGCAGTAAAGAAAAAATGATAAATTATGAAGGTGAGCGAGGTTGTAAATAAGATGATAAACAGTTTTATAAATACAGGGATAACATATCCTGTCGTGTATATATAAAATGACATAAATGACATTGCGAAAAATAATTGATAAAGACTGAACATTATCATACCGCTCAGGTATGACCCCGGAACTTGAAGGGGAATCCTGAAGGGTGAAGGGTCCATATTGAGTATCAGCAGGTAAGTGATGATCTTTGAAACAACTCTCCTGAAAAAGAATACCAGGAGATATCCGCTTAAGGATTTCATTAATATCGGTAAAAGTACCTTTAGGGTGAGGGCACTTAACAGGTCGCAGTATATTAAAGCAGAGCTTAAAAATGAGGCAAAGATTATTTTTAGTGCAAAGCTGCAGCGTTTAGTTGATGCCCATATGAATGCGCATAAAAATAATGTGAGTGCCCATACATTGGAATTTTCATTTGAAATTATATGAGTTATACTCAGAGAACTAAAACAGAATAATGAGAAAGCTGCGGCTATATATTTGTTTTGAAATTTTTTTGATATCGGCTCAAACAGATAGTTCAATATACTCATTATGACAGCAGAATCTATCAGGTTGCCGCCGTATTCTAAGATAAAATAAATTGTTCTGGATATAGCAGGCTGCTGCATGAATAGATTATCCATCGGATAACATTCCTTTCTATTATTAATTTTGACTCAGAGCACCGGAGTGCTCAGTCATATACAGCATAAACTGTTCAGTTACCGCATTGATACGGTAACGGCTTATCGGCAGGTGTGTTCCGTTTTCTAACTGTACGTCTTTGCCTTTTATGACATAGATGAACCTGCAGTTAACAAGATAGCTTTTATGAATGCGCAGAAACTTGTATTCAGCCAGTAAAGACTCTATGTCAGACATTTTGTAGCGTATGAGCAGCGTTTTTTCCTTTAATACTATATTTAAGTATTTGTCCTGAGCTTCGATATAGATGACATCATCAGCATTAAAACGGATTATCTCATTTTGGGCACGAAGCGTGATAACCCTGCTCTGACTGCTGCTGTGATGATTTTTCAGAAAGCTTGATATGGCTTCAGAAAGGTCATTCTTAAAATTCATTTTTCGGATAAAGCGGTAGCTGTTTACACGAAAGGTGTCAAAAACATATTCTTCTTTCGCAGAAATAAACATTATGACAGCAGAACTGTCTGATTCTCGGATCTCAGAAGCCAGTGCCAGTCCGTTGATTCCGGGCATATCTATATCCATGAAATAGATATCGTATTTTTCGCCGTTTCGTATTTTTTTTGCAAGACATTCTGAAGAAGAATATCTGCATAGGTTTAAGGGTATGTGTTCATTTTCAAATTGTTTTTCTATTTCATTTCCTACATAAGATAATATCGTTTTTTCGTCATCACAGAGAGCAGCTTTTATTTCGTTCATGATATTTCCTCAAAGTAACAATAGAGAATTAGTGAAAATGTATTTTTTTTAGTACTTAAGTCAAGATAATTTTAATATAAAAAGGCAAAATGCGCAATTGAGATGTAATAATATGAATAGAATTGTGCAAAATAACTATTTGCGACACTAAATTGCTATTCACGACATGAAAAATGCACAGACGTGTTTTGGATTTAAAATAATACACAGACAGATGACTGTAATGGGGATGCAGTATCTGGAATTGTAACTTTAAGGAGGTAGGTATTGAAAATGTTCAAAAGAAGAGGTAAGATGTGGCGCTCAATGAGCGTAGTGCTCAGTGCTGCAATGGTAGTTGGCTCTGCAACATCTGTTTCAGCAGCCATTACAGATGCGGATGAATCATGGCAGCTTGCTGAATCTCACGTAGATACAGCTGTGAATGTTGCTTCGGAAGGTATGGTCCTTCTGGAAAATGATGGAGCACTTCCGCTGACAAGTGATACAGTTGCACTTTATGGTGCGGGTACATGGAATACTATCCGTGGAGGTACGGGATCAGGTGCCACATATCTGAGAGATTCCAGCGATAATGTGACTGTATATGATGGATTTAAGGATGCAGGATACACGATCGCAAATGAAAGCTATGTTGAAGCTTATACAGAAGCCTGGGAGGAAAGCGGCTCAGACAGCAGCTCATCACTTATGGGAAGTTCCAATGTTGCAAAGGATGTGGCATTCAGTGATGAAGAACTTGCTGATATTGAGAGCATGGACCCTTCGATTCCTGTAATTTATACACTTAACAGAATTTCAGGAGAGGGCTCAGACAGGACACTTACAGCCGGAGATTATTATCTTACGGATGATGAGAAATCAAATCTTGAGACTCTCGGAGCTCACTTTGACAATGTTATCGTAGTACTTAATATTGGTGGAGTGATCGATACATCTTTCTATAATGGAAGTGGTGAGACATATTATGAAGACGTTACAGATGATGTAACAACATTCTCAGAAAATACATATTTCACGAAGAATGAAGATGGAGAATACGAATCAGCTTCTGAGTATGATGAAGATGAGACATATTATTCATTTACAGAGGTTGGTAAAAATGAGACATTCTCAGAAAATGATATGCCTCTTTACAAAGAAGCGGATGATGATTCAGAAGAAACTGTATCCATCAACGGAGTTTATTACGAGGTTGTAAGGGAGGTTCCTTCTGCAGATGATATTCTTTATAACAAGTATTATAAATTTGTCGTTGTAAGCGATGTAAACACCTATGCTGAGTATGTTAAAAAAGGCGTTCTCTATACAATGGACGGAAATGACTATGTTCTTGTAACAGAAGATGATCCTTACGACAGCAGTGCAACATATTACATTGCGAAGGATAACGACAAGATCGAAGGACTTACAGCACTTGTTGATATGAGCCAGGGCGGAACCCAGTCAGGTACAGCACTTGTAAATGTTCTTTCAGGAGAAACACCATTCTCAGGCAAGACAGTTGATACATGGGCTAAGAATTTTTCTGATTACCCTTCATCTGAAGGATTCTCATGGCTCGACAACGATACAGTAGAAGAGAATTATAGTGATGATATCTATGTTGGATATCGTTACTTCGATACATATGGTATCGAACCGGCATACCCATTCGGATACGGACTTACATATTCTGATTTTGATATCAATGTGAATTCTGTAAAGGCTGATACTGACAATGTTACTGTGACTGCAACTGTTACAAATACAGGTGAGGCAGATGGTAAAGAAGTTGTTGAAGTATACTTCTCAGCTCCACAGGATGGTGATATAGATGTTCCTTTCCAGGAGCTTGCAGCTTATGGAAAGACAGATCTTCTTTCACCGGGCGAGTCAGATACATTAACGATAACATTCCCTACAGAAGATCTTTCAAGCTATGATGAGACAAATGCCGAGTATGTTATTCAGAAGGGCGATTACAAGATAAGAGTTGGTAATAGCTCAAGAAATACAGTTGTAGCATCAGAGCTTTCATTTGATGACGATGTTGTTACTGAGAAGTGTGAGAATCTCTTTACTCTTACAAAAGATAATATGGAGAGCGGTACTTATGATTCATCAGCAACAATGTCAAGTAAATCATATGCGATAGACATGCTTGATGGTTCAAAGGATGATGACTATGATCCTATCGAGCCAACAACAGAAGGACTTACAACAAGTGCTTCAGATGTAGAGCTTTCTGCAGCTTCATTCCCCGAAGCAGTAGAGCATACATATACTCATGGAGAGGTTACTGCTTATGTAAGTGCTGATTCAACTTATGAAGCAGGAGAAGATGAAACACTTGAAACAGTAGAAACAAGCGGAGACGGAAGTTATACACTTGCTGATGTATATGAAGGCAAGATCACAGAGGAACAGCTTCTTGCTGATCTTAGTGTTGATGAACTCATTGATCTTACACAGGGTGGAAGTGATACAGAGGCTACTCCTTCAACAGAAAACTCTGATATAATCGGGTATCAGGCTCCTGCACCTTATGGCGGAACAGGTGGAACAACAACAAATCTTTATAACAGCCGTTTCATTCCTAATACAGAGACTGCAGACGGTGGTGCAGGTATTCGTATCAGCACAGATTACAGTTTGTATGAAGCAGTGCCTCAGACAGCATCTTATGATGAAAATGAGACATACTACACCATGAAGGATAACGCATATGGTGGAGATACATATAATGAGATTGAAATCAGCAGTGAAGATGAGTTTAATGAGCTTCTTGCTTCTTCAACAAGAATTTACACTTATGTAAGTGAAGCTTATCAGTACTGCACAGCAACACCTATTGCTACAGATATAGCACAGACATGGAATTCTGAACTTGCAATTGAAGAAGGTCGTGCAGTTCAGGAAGAGATGCTTGCATATGATATCACATACTGGCTCGCACCTGCTATGAATATTCATAGAAATCCTCTTTGCGGACGTAACTTTGAATATTATTCAGAGGATCCTGTTGTAACAGCCGGACAGGCAGGAGCTATTACACATGGTGTAATGACTAATGAAGACGGTTCAGCTTCAGGTGTCACAACGATGATCAAGCATTATGCAGCAAACAGCCAGGAAAATAACCGTATGGGCTCTAACAGTATGGTATCTGAAAGAGCACTTCGTGAAATTTATCTTAAGGGATTTGAAAAGATCGTAGAAAATGAGCAGCCATATGCAATAATGACAGCTTATAATCAGATCAATGGTGTTCCTACATACAATAACTATTCTCTTATGACAGAGATAACAAGAAATGAGTGGGGCTTTGAAGGATTCTTCTGCTCAGACTGGTATTCATACTATGGTTCATATAAGTGTGCAGCTTCAACAACATCTGCAACAACACCGGGAACAGGTGCAGAAAGCTATGATTCAGGAAGTGATTATGCAGTAACTGCTTCTGATGCTTATAAGACTCAGGGCTGGCAGCTCGAGGCAGGCCTTGCACTTCAGATGCCGGGATATATGGAAAGTACAGTTAGAACAGCCTGGGAAAATGATGCATTCAGACTTGGCTCACTTCAGGCATGTGCAAAGAATATCATTGATGCAACACTTCGTTCAAAGCAGTTCTCAGATCTTTATGAGAAGCTTGACGCAGCAGGACTGAGAGATGATGTTTCTTATACACTTAAAAATGTATGGGGCAAGACATATGTTTATGACCAGAATGGCGATATTGTAACAGGATTCTTTGAGTATGAAGGTACTAAGATGTATGCCAACGAAAAGGGTCAGGTCATCAAAAATAAGAAAGTAACTGTTGATGGCGATACTTACTTTGTTGACAGTACAGGTGCAGTAGCAGCTGATGAATTAGTTACTATCTGGGGCAAGAGCTATTACTTTGATTCAGAGGGTAAGCAGGTTTCTTCATCATTCTTTGAATATGACGGAAATACAATGTATGCTGATGAAAATGGTCAGATCGTAAAGAGTAAGCTTCTTGAGGTTGATGGAGTCAAGTATTATATTTATAAGGATGGAACAGTTCGTAAGAACCAGTTTGTAAATGTATGGGGCACATACTATTATGCTCATGAAGATGGACATCTTGCAGAGTCAGAATTTGTTGAAGTAGATGGAAATACATATTACTTTAACGCTGATGGCAAGAGAGTTAAGGGCTGGCAGACAATTGACGGAGCTAAATACTTCTTTAATAGTAACGGTGTTATGACTAAAGGCCCTGTAACAGAATAAAATCAAGGTCAGCCGAGGCAGTAATATGCTTCGGCTGATTTTTTATCAAAAAGTAATTTACTTGGCAGAATGAAATGTGTATAATGAATACTCTCACGATTCACACAATAGCAGAGGAATAATTATATGAGTTTATTTTTGTTAGGTAACATTGTAGCTTTTGTCGGTGCGCTGTTCATGGTAGGAATTGGTTTTATGCATGATAAGCGCAGAATACTGCTTTGTCAGAATATGCAGTTTCTTATTATGGGAATAGGAAATCTTTTACTTGGCGGAGTTTCAGGATTCGTTGCAGATATTGTAAGTATTTTCAGAAATATATTTTGCCTTAAAAGAGAGCTGACAAAAGGTTGGAAAGTTTTTTTTATTATTATTCAGGTCTGTGTATCAACTGTATTTATCGGGATTGCAGGGTTCGCTCCGAGGGAGATCCTTCCGATAGCGGCAACTCTTACATATACGTGGATGCTTGATACTAAAAAAGAAACTGTATTGAAGATCGTTATGCTTGCTACGCAGCTTATGTGGCTTGCATATGATATATCTCTTCTGAATATATCAAGTATGGTTTTTGATTTTTTGACGATCGGTTCAAATATCGTGGGATTTATAAGAGCAAGAAAGCATGAAGCTTTAGAGGCATAATTAATACGTGAGAAAAAGCCGGTACCTTGAGTTTATCAAAGTACCGGCTTTCTTTAGTTTATAGAGTTCTATCAGACACCCTGGGCGGCATTTTTTCCTGCAACATAGCCATAGTACATAGCCATACCGTGTGATACGCCCTTAAGTGTGATCGGATACTCGTGTGAGAATCTGTCACCCTGAACATTTCCGGCAACATAGAGACCCGGGATAATGTTTCCGTCAGGATCGAGAGTGTGACTTTCCTCGTCGGATTTAAGACCTCCGCAAATTACAAGGAGTAAAGCCTGCTCAAACTGATCTGCGTAGTAAGGAGCGGTGTTAAGAGGGAAGAGACGGCTTGAAACTTTACCGAAATCTTCATCATTTCCTGCTTCTGCGAGCTCATTGTAGCGCTTGATAGATGCGAGTGCAGTATCCTGAGCATCTGTGTCATCAGGGTACATCTGTGCCACAAGATCCTCAAGAGTATCAGCCTTGAGACATCTTCCATCGGCAACAGCAGCATCGATCTGGTACTGTGACTTGTAGTTACGATAGGTCTGGTTATTCTTAGGACCTTCTTCATCGGAATTATAGTGCTCTACATAACATGCTCCGCCATGTGCTGCAGGCATGTAAGGAAGCTCATTTTCCCAGTTTCCGTCAAAGATCTGCCATGTCTTTTTATCCTTCTGGATCTCGATCTGGTTTTCGACCTGCTGACCCGGAAGATCTTCGTTCATAAAACGCTTGCCGTTCATATCGAGGTTAAGGAAACCTGCGTTACCCATTACACCGACACCGGAAAGGTCCGCGCCGCCGCCCATGTGGTGGATCATAGGAGCGTGATCACCCTGAACTCCGGCACCTGCCCACATTCCAAGCTTGATACCATCGCCCTGGTTTGTCATATTGCCTTCTACATCCATGTTGGTGAACATGCGCTGGATACCGTTTGAAATAACATCAGGACAGAAATGCTGAACCATCGCATCGTTCTGAGAGTAGTCGCCGGTTGAAAGAATGACGCCCTTTGAAGCATTTACACGGATATAGCTTCCGTCAGAAACATTTCTTACATAGGCACCGACGCATTGTCCGTCTTCCATGATGAGCTTTTCTGCAAAATGGCCGTATCTTGCATCTACATTACCTGTATCAACTGCAGCCTGCATGTTTTTCTCTACTGTTACATGCTGATCAGGCTTAAATTCAACAGATGTAGGATAACAAGGGAAAGCTTCCTTTCTCCAATCGTAGTGCTCCGGGAGCGGATTGAAGATAGGGATAAGGTAGTTATCTGCATACTCATCAGGAATATCTGCACGTGTAGTATCGGCTATATAGAGATCAGGATTGGCTTCAATCCACCAGTCAAAGGTTTCGCCTATATTATGAATGTATTTTGAGAAGATAGATCTTCTTACTTTATAACCTGATTCCATCATGTGGAAGTCGATCATTTGATTCATATCATCTTCGGTATAATTATCTCTTCCCCAGCGGGCTTCGACATTTCCGTTGATAACAGCATATTCGCCGGAACGGCACTGAGGTCCGTCGGCCTTTTCGATACCGACAACTTTAACACCTTCTTCAGCGGCTGATCTTGCTGCTGCGACACCTGCAAGTCCGAGACCTATGATCAGAACATCTGCATCTACAGTTTCTGTGCAGTCATCATCTGTAATATCAGGAGCTTCGCCAAGCCAATCTGAATTATCTTCTGCAGCGGTGTCTGTTGAAGAGGCTGCGCCTGAAGCTTCTCCGCTTGCCTGGGCGATCACGTCATCAAGACATGTTTTTACTGCATTTGTTGTGATAGTTGCACCTGACACACCATCGATGTCACTTGACTGTGCAGCAAGAGCCTGCTGTATAAGCTCATCACCTGCGGCCTGACCAATGTCAGGAGTCTCGCCTGAAAGATCGAGCTGGATGTCTGTGATAGAAGTCTCGTCGAAGGTTGCTGTCATTGTAACAGTTCCCATTCCCTGTGCTGTTGCGGTATAGGTGCCGGGAGTGAATGTTTTGCCGGAAGCTTTGACAGCTTCGTTGGCAAGATTGAGAGTGCTGCTTGATGCTTTTGAAGAGCCTGCCTTATCAGCTACTTCTAAAAGTCCAAAAGCGGCGATAGAAGCAACACCTGCAGCCATGCCCTTTATAAAAGTTTGTCTGCTGATTTTGTCACTCATTGATTTAGAATCTCCTTTTCTATAAAAAATATTACCCAATACTGCCATTTATATATTTCAATATATATAGAAAGACCTGCTTATAAATTTACTTAGATTATAACGGATACAGGTTTGCTATTATATTTGAAATGTGTTACAAATATTAGAGAGAAACTAACACCGTATTAATTATGATGTAAAGCTTTATTATATATTTTGGTAAAATGATATTGTTTAATTAGTAGTGTTGAAAGGAATTTGATATGAATACACAGCAGTTGCAGTGTTTTTGTTCAGTGGCTGAGCATTTGAATTTTACAAGAGCGGCAGAAGAATTATATTTATCGGTGCCGACGGTTACGCATCATATTCAGAGCCTGGAATCAGAGTTGAATACAACATTGTTCGTACGCAGCAGACATGCTGTTTCCCTTACTGAGTCAGGTGTGACATTTTATGCTGATGCCAAGGATATACTAAGTAAAATTGAAATATCCAAGGTGCACGTCATCAGTAAAGATGAGGAAGCGCTTAAGGTAGTGCATATCGGGCTGACCAGCGGTGCAGAGCTGCCGTTTCTAGAGAGCAAGCTTAAAAATTTAAGCGCAGCACATCCGTCAGCTATACCTGAGATCACTATAGATTCTTATGAAAATCTTATTAGAATGCTGAAAAATCATCAGCTGGATCTTATGCTGGCTTCGAAATTCATGCTCAGGAATTACCCTGATATGTATTTTTCAAAATTTTATACATATAAGACTTGCGTTATATTGCCGATAAATCATAAGTTTGCAAAAAAGAATGAGATTTCTGTTAGTGAATTGGAAAATGAAAGGTTGATAGTACTTCAGTCTAAAGAGATTCCGTATTCGATTCAGAAGCAGTCTAAAAATCCTGAGATCTTTTCGAACAGAGATTATATGACGATCGCACAGAGCAGCAGTATGAGCTGTCTGACACTGGCATATGCCGGATATGGCTTTGCCATACTTCCTGAGTTTTATATTCCGAGTGACATCAATGAGCGTGGTATGACAACGGTACCGCTTAAAGAGACAGGACTTGATGACTATGGAGTTGCAGCATTACAAAAGAATGCTCTGGTCACAGCTTTTTATTCTGCATAAAAGTGCCGATAAAGTTTACGAGAGAGTTATCATTAATTTGATACTGGAGGTGGGCAATGCCGATCGTAGGTGGGGTAATGGTTCCTCATCCGCCGCTTATAATTCCT
The DNA here is from genome assembly GCA_024692715.1 of Lachnospiraceae bacterium. Classification (GTDB taxonomy): domain Bacteria; phylum Bacillota; class Clostridia; order Lachnospirales; family Lachnospiraceae; genus NK4A144. The sequence continues at coordinate 5,913 of JAILMH010000034.1, read as the reverse complement.
GAGGTGGGTAAAGGAAAAGAAAAGATAATTGAGAAAACTGCAAGAGCATATGAAAAGGCTGCAGATTTTGTTGCGGAACTTAAACCTGAAACAATTGTGATAATATCACCGCACAGCGTAATGTATGCTGATTATCTGCATATATCTCCGGGAAAAGAGGCAGCGGGTGATCTTAGTAATTTTGGCGCGCCTGAGGTCAGGATATCAAGAGAATATGATGATGAATTGTCGAAAAGGATGTGCGAGCTCTCTATAAAGGGAGGAGTATTGGCGGGGTATGTTGGCGAGCAGGAGCCTTCGCTGGATCATGGAACGCTGATCCCGCTGTATTTCATATTGAAGAAATATAAGGATTTTAAGCTTGTAAGAACAGGTATATCAGGCAGACCGTTAGATGAGCAGTATCGTTTTGGAATGGTAATAAAGCAGGCGGCAGAAGAGCTTGGCAGACGGGTGCTGATAGTTGCCAGCGGTGATCTTTCGCATAAGCTAAAGGAAGATGGGCCTTATGGGCTTGAACCGGAAGGCTTAAAATATGATGAAAAGATCATGGATATTATGGGAAAAGCATCTTTTGGAGAATTGCTCGGGTTTAACAGTGTATATTTAAATAAGGTCGCTGAGTGCGGACACAGATCTTTTGTGATCATGGGCGGAGCATTTGATTCACTGGGGGTTGAAGCGAAAAGTATTTCGCATGAGGGCGAAACCGGTGTAGGATATGGCATTTGTACCCTTAAGGTACTTGGGAAAGACCCTGAAAGGAATTTCTTGAAGAAATTTTACGAAGAAGAGTCAAAAGAGTTAGAAGAGAGAAAACGTCGTGAAGATGAATTCGTTTCACTGGCAAGGCGTACAGTAGAAGCCTATGTCGGAAAAAGGCAGATCATTGCCACACCACGGGATCTTCCGCAGGTGATGTATGACGATAGAGCAGGAGCATTTGTTTCCCTTCATATCAAAGGTGAACTCAGAGGATGTATAGGTACAATAGCTCCGACAATGGATTGTGTAGCGGAAGAAGTTATTCATAATGCAATTAGTGCAGCGACAAGAGATCCAAGGTTTCCGGAGGTGAGAAGTGATGAGCTCTCGAAACTGGAATATTCGGTTGATGTATTGGGTGCACCGGAGGATATTTCTTCACAGGATGAGCTTGATGTGAAGAAATATGGTGTAATCGTTTCTAAAGGTCACAGAAGAGGTATTTTACTTCCGGATCTTGAGGGCGTTGAGACTGTGGATGAGCAGATAGATATAGCAAAGCGTAAAGCTGGAATAGCAGAAGAAGATGAGGATGTGAAGCTTCAGAGGTTTGAAGTGATAAGACATTTTTAAATTAATATGAGTAAAAGCAAAAAAACAACTGCAACAAGAATTGCAGTTGTTTTTTTAGTGCGCCTCCAGGGACTCGAACCCTGGACACCCTGATTAAGAGTCAGGTGCTCTACCAGCTGAGCTAGAAGCGCATAAACAATATTTAATTAAAAGTGCGCCTCCAGGGACTCGAACCCTGGACACCCTGATTAAGAGTCAGGTGCTCTACCAGCTGAGCTAGAAGCGCATAAAAAATATTTAATTAAAAGTGCGCCTCCAGGGACTCGAACCCTGGACACCCTGATTAAGAGTCAGGTGCTCTACCAACTGAGCTAGAAGCGCATGTCTTTGTTTTTTCTGTCGTGCTTGCCGCGCAACGAAGATAATAATACTCGCTTTGTATAAAAAATGCAAGCCTTTTTTGAAAAAAATTGAATTTTTTTATCGTTAACAGAAAAAACTGCATGATCTTAACTGATCATACAGTCCGTTCACTGTTTATCCTAAGGCAAGGCAGATAAGGTTGATTACATAAACTATCAGGAGTGTAGGGATGGATCCTTTCCAGAAATTTTCCATATCCTTTCCGCTTAGGGTCATGTGAAAGAAAATACTTATCACAGCGTACCAGTAGAGTATATGGTGCCATATTTCAGTGCAGTTCGGATATACAAGATTCTGCATTAAGCGGAGAGTTATACCTCCGCAGAGGATCGGTGCGATCGCAGTGAGTGAAAGCTGAAGACCTCTGAGGAGATGGGGACCTCTTGCATAGAATTCTACGCTGCCTAAAGTCTGTCCTTTAGGAAAGAGATTGATCTTTGTAACTTTACCGCCGGTTACTGTGGCAACTATCGCATGGGCAAATTCATGGTGAATTGTGCCGATATATGTAACATAGTTGCGGATGATAAATGCCGGCCCCGGGCCTATGACAGAAGCAAGCAGTGACGTTATCAGCTCTGAGATGAGCCGTATGAGCCATCCAACTGCAAGCACAGCTATAAGTATCAGTAAAGTACTTATCAATGCTGTCAGAAATATATTATCCGGCAGATTAAATGAGGTTATGATTTTTTCCGATATTTGATATAACATAGTAATACCTCTATATGTTTTTAACACTAGCTTAACACGTAATTGTGTATTTTTCATCTGCAATTTACTGACTATGTTTTTCAAATTGATTGTGGTTAAAGACGGGCAAAAATTCCACAGATATAATTAGCACCCGCAGGACAGAAAAAGATATATTTGGAGGGAAAAGAAGATGTACGGTGAAGATGTATGTGCAGCAGCGGAGACTGCGGCGAAGAAGGTGGCATATTTAAATAAAAATCCGTTGGGATTTTTTCTGATGTCGATGATGGCAGGAGCTTTTGTAGGAACAGGAAATCTGCTGACGAACACAATGGGCGGTCAGATGCAGGGGGCTCCGGCGACAAAGATCCTTATGGGAGCGGCATTTGCAGTTGCCCTGAGTCTTGTGGTGTTTGCCGGTTCAGAGCTTTTTACCGGAAATAATATGATGATGGCACTTGGAATGATGAAGAAAAAGGTCACTTTAGCTGAAGCATTGAAGCTTTGGGTGGTCTGCTGGATTGGAAACCTTGCAGGAGCTGTGGTGCTTTCACTTTTGTTCCATTTTTCGGGGTTGAATACAGAGGCAACGATTAATTTTCTTTCGAGCGGAGCGGCTGCTAAAATGGCAGTTCCATTTGTGCCGCTGCTGATAAGGGGTATGCTCTGTAATTTTTTGGTGTGTCTGGCAGTATGGTGCGGCATAAGGTGTAAAACAGAGTCGGCGAAACTCATTATGATCTTCTGGTGCCTTTTTGCTTTTGTCATCACAGGCTATGAGCATAGCGTCGCAAATATGACTCAGCTTACAGCTGCACTCCTTGATCCGGCGGGACAGGCGGTTTCAGTTGGAGGATATATTTACAATCTTGCAACAGTCACATTGGGAAATGTTATCGGAGGAGTACTTTTTGTGGCAGTTCCATATTTTACTGCTGCGGAAAAAGATTGATAGCAGCAAGTTTTACATGAAAGATCAGCCGTATCCGGAGGGATATGGCTGATTTTTTATATGGACAAATTACGTAAGGATCTGAGTGTTTGATTCTTATGATTTTCTTATGTTTTCAGCATAGTCTTTGTGTGATATAATCGAAAACATGTTCTGTGATCTTAGTAAAATTATAAAAATAGAATATACGAAGACCGGAGTTCCGGTGCTGGCATCCTGGATGATAGATGAGGCGGCTGAGAAAGTGGCGAGGACGATCTGTCCTGAAAATTTCAGAAGTCAGATAGATGCAACTGATCTGAGGAAATTGGTAAAATCTCTTGATGGATGGCATTACACAGGCCGATATCTTTCTAGTAGCGGTACGCTTTTGGGAGCCGCGTGTTTTATTGGAGGAAAGATTCCTGTAACGGATGAGCTGAGGCATGTAAATGATGTCGTTGATGTACAGCCGAATACGATTTTGGTGGATAAGGGACTGTATCAGGCAGAGTATGAGCATACTTTCAGATTCACGCTTGCCCATGAGATAGGTCATGCCTTGATGCACAGAAAATTCTGCATGATCGAGGAAAATATGAAAAATTATGCGGAAGGAAGTAAGCAAAGAATGCTTACAGATGCAGAGGCTGGGTTCGAGGTACGTGACAAAAAGAAACTGCAGTCGGAATATGACTGGCTCGAATGGCAGGCAAATGCCTTTGCTTCAGCTGTACTTATGCCAAATAGTCTCGTAAGGAAAGCAGCAGGTATCATAAGAGACGGGTGTGATTCTGAAATAGAATTTTATAATGAACTCAGTGTTACGCTTATGGATGTATTTAAGGTTTCAGAAGCGGCTGCCTTTTATAGGATGAAGGAGCTAAAAATAGTTCCGCCCCAGGCAAGAAGAGTGAACAATGGCGTCATTGTAATTTAGGAGTAATAAAAATGAGTTTTGTGTCATTTGAATTTGTGATTTTTTTGGCAGCAGTAATTTTATTTTACTACCTGCTTCCGGTAAGAATGCGCTGGATGGTACTTCTTACGGCAAGTATGGGTTTTTATGTCCTGTCGGCAGGAAAAGCTGTTTTGATTTTGGCGGTTATGATCATAGTTTCGTTTCTTTTTTCGCTGGTAATCAGCAGAAATCGGAAAAAGATCTGGCTTGCAGCGGCAATAACTGCGACGGTGTTACCGGTTCTGATAACTAAAAATCTTGAACATATCTGGGTATCCAATCTGCATAGGGAGTCACATAATTTTATTGCGGTGCTTGGCATATCATTTTTTGTGATGCAGATGATTGCGTACTATGTGGATATTTACAGGGGAAAGACTGAACCTGAAAAAAATCCTTTTAGATACGCACTTTTTATTTCGTTTTTTCCACAGATACTGCAGGGGCCGATTCCAAGGTTTAGCCAGCTCCATGAGCAGTTGAATGAAGGGCATAAGTTTGATCCTGATAAGTTTACAAAGGGATTGCAGCTCATTATCTGGGGATTTTTTCTGAAGCTTATGATAGCTGATAAAGCAGGGATCTTCGTGGATGAGGTATTTTCAAATACCGATACCTATAAGGGTGCATATATCTGGATCGCTGCGATATTATATAGTGTTCAGCTTTATGCCGATTTTTCTTCATGTGTTTCTATAGCGCAGGGTGTATCAGAGCTGATGGGGATAAGACTTTCAGATAATTTCGATCATCCGTATTTTTCTCTATCTATAAAGGAATTCTGGGGACGGTGGCATATGTCGCTCAGCAGCTGGCTTAAGGATTATATTTATATACCCCTTGGCGGAAATAGAAAAGGTGCTGCCAGAAAATATCTGAATGTGATGATAACGTTTATTGTCAGTGGTATATGGCATGGCTCCGGGCTTAATTATCTGGCCTGGGGAGTTATGCATGGAATGTATCAGATAACCGGAGCCTTGACGGAAAAGCCAAGAGACGCAGTATATAGGGTATTCGGAGTTGAAAAAAATACAAGAGGATATGAATGGCTCAAAAGAGCCGGAACTTTTTTCTGGGTCATGCTGGCATGGGTGATGTTCAGAGCTGAAAGCCTGACTCTTGGTATAGAAATGATCTGTTCGATGTTTAGCTGCTTTAATCCGTGGGTTTTATTCAGCGATTCCATACTGGAGCTTGGACTCTCATGGAGAGAGTGGTGCATGTTGATTTTATCGGTCTATACTTTGGTAAGAGTAAGTGAACTGCAAAAAAAGTGCAGTATCAGAGATAGAATAATGGCGCAGCCGCTTATTTTCAGATGGGCATTGTATATATTGGCGATAGTGGTCATATTTGTGTTTGGAACTTATGGACATGGATTTAGTGCCAAAGATTTTATTTATGCGGGATTTTAAGAAATGAAAAATGTTAAAGTGAAGTATTTTTGCAGAGCAGTGGTTTTTCTGGCAGTTCTGGTGATTATTCTTGTTGAGATAAATCGTATTTTCATGCCTAAGTTTTTTTATGAAAATGACTGGGCAACTACTAATACTTATACCGGATTTTACAAAATGAAAAAGAATTCGATAGATGTTCTTTTCCTGGGAAGCAGTCATGCGGC
>JAILMH010000017.1 GCA_024692715.1 Lachnospiraceae bacterium | reverse complement strand
TTGAAACCGCATTGAAGTTTCCTAAAATAAAAAAACAGAGCTATTCATTGCTCTGTCCGTCACCACTTTCCGTATACTTTGCACTCACTTCCTCAATCGCTACATTAAGCAGGTCATCTGGAAATGTAATACCCTCAGTATCCAGTTCCACGAACTTGGTATCCTTGGGTATCTTTGGCATCCCATAGCTTTCGACATATTTCTCAATATTAAAAGCATTCTTGGGATTCGCATCAGAAAGTTCGTTATACATATCGTGCTTGGTTATATCCACCTTGTCTGAAAAGAAAGGTCTCACACCTCGCACCTGTAATATACATTTACCGCCATCCATTAGAGCCAGACGGTCTTGGCTCATAAGATCCCGTCCCAGTTTTTGATAATTCAGACCATAAGACGGAGAATTACCCCTTGTATCTGAGGTATTATACGTGTCTATTGTTTCCTTACCCAGCACATCAGCCAGGTCTTTTAATGTTGACTTTTCCTTACCACCAAGGAACAAAAAGGTGTCGCAGTTTCCTTCAATCGTTTCAGCATTATCCTTATATATAGCTTTAAGCTGCGCCTTTGACTGCAGAATAATTGAAGCTGATATTTCACGGCTTCTGATGGTTGCAATAAGCTTATCGAACTTGGGAATCTGTCCGATGTTTGCAAACTCATCAAGAATACATCTTACATGTACCGGGAGCTTTCCGTTATATTTATCATCTGCCAAAGTGCATAGAAGGTTAAATAGCTGAGTATACATTATCGAAACCAAAAAATTGATAGAATCATCAGTATCTGAAATGATAATGAAAAGAGCCGTCCTATGAATTCCTATATCTTCAAGATCAAGTTCATCATAAGCTGTGATCTCACGGATTTCCTGAATATCAAATGGAGCCAGTCTGGCACCACATGAAATAAGTATTGATTTCGCAGTTTTGCCCGCCGCAAGCTTATATTTTTTATACTGTCTTACTGCAAACGAATCAGGATCCGCGTCGATACCTTCTTCTTCATTACCAAACTCTATATCTTTAAACATCAGGTCTATAGCATTTTCAAAACTCTCATCATCTTCTCTGGTCTCAGATGCATCTATCATTGCAAGCAAAGATACGAAATTTCTTTCACTCGGCTTACAATATGTCACTATATAAGCTACAAGTGCTGTGAAGAGCAGTCTCTCTGCTTTCACCCAAAAATCTTCGCCGGACTGAGCACCCTCACCCTTGGTATTCGTAATAAGAGTATTTACAAACTTGAGTATATCCTGCTCCGATTTTATATATGCAAACGGATTATAATGCAGTGATTTCTTAAAGTTTATGGTATTAAATACTTTTATCTTATATGGAACACGTATAGGCTTACCAGTTTTCTTTGACAGCACCCTGCCGGATTTATCTCTTGGGTATCCTTTATATTTCTTTTTCTCTGCTTTAGTGAGATTCTTATAAAAAAGATAATAGCCCCTCTGCAGCATCTTCCCGGTTTCCACTAGAACTGTTCCTTTGGGATCTGTGATACAGAATGAGCTATGCATCTGCATAAGGCTTGGCTTCACAAAGCCCCTTGTTTTTCCGGCACCGGAACCTCCGACAATAAGTATATTTTTATTCCTGTCATATTTGGGAAATAGAGGTCTCGTCATTCTCAGCCACTCGCTGGCAGTAAGGGGAATATTATTCCACTTGTTAGGATCCTGATAAGGTTCAAAATCCTTTTCCGTACCCCACTTGGCAGAACCATACTCCTCACCTTTTCTAAACTGCTTCGCATTCTTTTTTCTTGAACTCATGTACAGCTTAAATGCAATGCCTGCCAGTATTCCTCCAAACAAAGGTAATGCTTTAAAGCTTGGAAAAGCTATTGGTGGCACCTGAAAGATAAGAGAAAAAGCTTCAACACATTTATCCAGTGTATCAGCCTTTGTACTTGCATCTACTGCCTGCAGATATTTATTAACGAAATAAAATATAATCGTGAAAGGTATTAAATCTATTGCAACCTTATTGGGATTAATCTTCCCATTCTTATAATATGGCTTAAGTGCTTTCTTTGGAAGTTCCGCAAGGTCACATAGAATACCGCTTATAATCTTCTTAAATGACATAAGCCTTACCTCGCACGATTCTTTGATTTCTGCTTAATTTTTTCACGTTGCCTCTGTTTATCTTTCTTAGCCACCTTCTCCTTTTTATCCTTGATTGTCTCTTTAAGAGATTTCTTGTGTTTAGGATTCAGCTTCTCAGCCTTTTCCTTTGCTTTTTCCTTAATGTCCTCACCCGGAATCACATCATCCTTATCGAGAACATTTCCCTGGCTGTCCTTAATCTCTAGTCTAACTGCTTCAATTCCTGCATCTTCGAGTTTTTCATAATCAATGTCTGCATCCTTCACAAACTCCTGCGTAAATATAGGTTCATCAGCCTCATTCAGCAGTGTGATTTCTTTGGTCATCGCTCTTTGTTCCTCTAATACCTGTTCCGACGCCATCTTCAAAATCCCGGTAAGCTGATCTACATTTTTCACTTCACAAAATGCAGTAAAGCTGCATGTCCCATCTGCCCTTGGTTTTTCTTTCATATCAATGGGAATATGACTCTTCTTGCAGACATCTTTTATAATATCCGCAGTCCTCTCATCTGTAACATCAAGATGAGCAACGTCCTTTCCATCCTTATTGAAAGATTTAAGAGAACCATGTGTTTCCTTATAGTTCTCTGTTACAAAACCAACGACCTTCTTTAACACGTTTTCCTTCTGCTCCGGATTCAGTGGTTTATTCTGTTCAGATTTTCTGCAGGCTTCAGCAATAGCCTGAATAAGGTCAACACTAACTGTTACAATAGCCTTACCGGTCTGAAATGATTCCTGAGTTAATTCATCGACCATAGTAATGCTCCTTATTTTTCTGTGATGTTTTTATCCTTTATAGTCCATAAGATACTATTATCAGGGGATCTGATCCTCTCCATATAATTCTCCCTTCTTCTCAACTTTTGGACTTTTCGTCCAAAGGTTTCGTGTCCTTTTTATCACCAGCCTCCTCGCACAGTAAAAAGCCAATTCCTACACACATTCCTGCGACAAGAATTATGACCTTAACTAATACGGGAAGATTAATAATCTGATCCATGTTCCACATATCGTCTCCTTCCAACGAAAAAAGGCGCCTATAAGTACTGCTACTCATAGGCGCCCTATCGCTGTATTTTTTATATGTTAATCTGGGTTATCCCTCGAAGAATTCTTATTTTTCTAATATTATCACCAACATTATCACTGATACTAACTATCATCTTCTCCACCTCTTAAGTTTTTTCACCTCTTCATCCCTTTCCGAATCTGTATTCCTTTTTTTATATACCTCTACTATATCAAACAACTCTGCCCGTCCCTTTTCATCCAAAATATAGAACCCTCTTATAAGCTGATCTACATCCGAAATCCAGTCCTTCCCAAATAAACGAAAAAGCGGAAACAATTTCTCTACCATATATCTTTCTAATTCTGTTTTAAAATCTCCCGAATCAAGATATATATCCTCTAATTCTTCCAGATGTTCGTATAAAAGAGATTTCTGACTATTATCTTCAGACAATGTTAAAGCCAATATATCCTTTACATCAAATTCTTTATTATACTGAAGATAATTAAGAATCATCTGACGAAGATATTCTGGAAACTCATCCCTACCATTATCATTGACATCCATTTCCAATGTAACTAAAGCTGATTTGTTCATAATCTATCACTACTCCCATATATGTGTTAATTTCCATTCAGTATATTCCGTTTCTGATATCTCTCCTTTTTTCAGTTTGTTTTTAACCGACTGCCACTCTTTAAGAGCTTTCTTGATGCATGTTGAAGTGTTATTCACAAAAGATTCAGCTCCTGAAGATTTTAAGATATAATCCGGTGATACATCTTCAAGCCAGAGAAGAATATAAACAATATCCATCGGATCCTTGAAATCATAGCTCTTAATCATTGCCTCGTTTATTTCCAAAACCTCAGCCATCTTCTCAACTCTGTCATCCTTCGGATTTCTCGTACCTCTCTCATACCTGCAAATTCTGTTTCTTCGCCTTCCCGGAGACATTTCTATCTTCTCTCCAAGTTCTTCCTGAGTCATATGTCTGAATTGTCTTACATAAGCAATTCTTGCGCCTTGTGATAAATCTCTAAGTACTGGCTTAGTATAAAATACTGGCATATAAAAATCCTCCTTTGTTCACTTCTGTTCAACTTGAACAGAAGTTATTCACATCCATATAAATCATGATTAACCTCAGCAGAATAAAAATTATCAATCGTCAAAGATGCATTGTATAAGGTTGTCAGCAGATAATTTTTAATATTATGCACCTTAGTTGTATTCTCCTTGAGGCATCCTAATATATATTCCATAGCTGAAAAATCCAGTTTTTCAAATCTTGACCTTACTATTTCCTTTGGCTTATCTTCCTTCCCTATTCTTACAGTATCAGAATTAGAAACGATTACATCCACCATAATCTCAATCATTTCATCTATACGTTTCTTATCCACGGGATGTGCAGCCACAAGATCATCATAAGATATATTGTCTTTGATTAACCATGTGGTAACAACCATCTCATCCATCAGTTTTTGTGAGTTGATTTGCATGTTATTTACATTTTTAACTGAACGCCCCTCCGGATTAGATATGATATGATTGGTCTCTCTTAAATTGTTATTATTAGAATCGTTATAACTAGTATTATTATCTTTTGTGTCGGTTTTATCGACTTCTTGAAGTCTGTTTTCCCGACTTCTTGAAGTCTGCTTTTCCGACTTCTTGAAGTCTGCTTTTCCGACCTCTTGAAGTCGACATTTCCGACCTCTTGAAGTCGATTTTTCCGACTTCTTGAAGTCGACATTTCCGACTTCTGTGGATTTATGCGGATTTGCAGACTCTTTTTCATCATTTTTTTCTTTGTTTTCAATCTCATTTTCATCCTGAATCCGTTCTATGCCGACGAAATTCTTAACATAGATTATGTCTGCTAATCCAAGTCCTCGTCTAACTTTTTCGATAAGACCAATGCCTTTACCAGCATCAAGCTCAGCTAATGTCTTCATAGCTTTATCTCTGCCACATCCCAAATCCTCTGATATCTGATCTATTGTATAAATAATATATGTCCTGTCCTCATCATCCTGCCATTCATTCATAATAGACAGAGACATTCTGTCAAGCATTAGTCCATAGAGTATCTTGGCATCACTGGATAATCCTGAAAAACGTTTATCTTTTATAAGCATCTTAGGTATCCTATAAAAAGTGAATTGATCGGCTTCTTTACCGTAGTAATAGTCGAATATAAGCTTTTCACTCATGCCTTTACTCCTCTCCAGACTTCCATTTCTCCAAGAGCCTTAGTATAATCTCTGTAATATCATCCTCAGTATATTCATCTGAGAAGAAGGTGTTTATCTTATCTGCTTTGATAGTAATATTTCTCTTCTTAGGCTTAATTGTTCCAATAAGAACCGCCTTTATAGCCATAATATCGAATTTATCACTCTGACTTAATGCCTTAATCTCTGCAGCCTGAATCATGGAAGGATATATACTAAGCTCCCATATTAAATCATATAGAATATTCTGCTCTTCTGAAGTAAGAAATGATATATCTACTGCCTGAGCCATTCCAAGTTTTTTTGTATCCACAAGTTCGAGAAAATCGTCATTAAGTCTTGATATCCATATATATCTCTGAATCTTACTTCTTGATTCACCTGCCTCATCACTCATTAACTCTAAACTATCTCCATCACCGGAAGATCCCTGATGTCTTAAAGCATCATATTTCATCGCATAAGCTTTTGCCTTTTCACTCGGAAGTATCTCTTCTCTCTGAAGATTACTATCTACCATAACGATAGTAGCTTCATCATCGGTCAGATTCCGGACAAATACCGGCATAGTTTTAAGACCTGCAAGCTCAGATGCATGTTTTCTTCTGTGTCCTGATACAATCTCATAGCCACCTTTAATTCTTGGTCTGACTATCCCTGGAACTATTACTCCATATTTTTTTATACTTTCAACAGTCTCATCCATCTTCTCATCATCAACAACCCTAAAAGGATGTCCTGCAAATTCATGTAAATCAGAAAGAGATACATCTATAATCTCTTCCTTCGTTGAATCCACATCTTTAATATGCTCTGAATTACCAAAAAGACTACTAACATCTGTCAATTTTACTTTAGTGGCACTCGATTTCTTAGACATTAGCAAGCACCTCCCTTGTAAGTTTCTCGTAAGCTATTGCCACCTTTCCATTGGGATCATGCTTATATATGCTTATACCTTCTGCTGTGCTTTCTTCCGCTCTGACAGATTTTGGTATCATACTCTTAAATATATGGATAGCGTTGCCATAATTCTCTTTTAGAAGCTCAATTATATCTTTGGAGAACCTTGTGCGTTCATCCACCATACTAAGCAGGATGCCATCCACACCGAGACTTGGATTCAGATGCTTTTTAACCATCGAAATACTCTTTATAAGCTGTTCTAATCCTTTTATCGGTAAATAGGAAGCCTGCACAGGAATAATGACCGAATCAGCCGCCGTGAGGGCATTTACAGTTATCATACCAAGGCTTGGCATACAATCAATTAGTATAAAATCGAAGTTTTCGCGCTGCATATCTACATATTCTTTTAAGATATACTCTCTTCTCATAACATTCGACATTGATACTTCAAGAGCCGATAATTCAATATTACAAGGCATAAGATATATACCTTCCTCATGAACCAGTAGTCCCTCATTACGATTAACTTCTTCATCTTCAATGATTCTTTCCAGAATCGTAGGTAGCGTGACTTCCATGCTGTCAGGATTTCTAAAACCAAGGCTTGCTGTAAGAGATCCTTGTCCATCTGCATCTATTAAGAGAACCTTCTTACCGAGCCTTGCCAGACCTATACCAATATTCTCTGTACTTGTTGACTTTGTCACTCCACCTTTTTGATTAGCAAATGCTATAACTTTACACATAACGTTGTCCCTTCTTTCATCTTTTAGAAAAATGATGAACCTGAGCCATAATATCTATGATGGCTATCCTCTTGCTGAGGCTTTTTCTCATCATTATTTCTTTTATCCTTGCGATAAATCTCTGTGTATAATCTCTTATACCTATCTGTTCCTTTGTTACTAAAGAATGTGGATGTGTTCTCTACATCAAACCGCTTATCCCTGCTAAGAAGCTTTAAGAACCATCTAATATCATTCTTTGTTCCTTGCAAACGTAACTTTAACATCTTTCCTCCTTACACTAATCATCCATAGACAAAGACTGGGTACAAAACGCTTTTTTATTAGCATTAAAAAAGAGGACCAAACAGCCTTATCTTATAGATAAACGACTGTTTAGTCCTCTATTATTTCATCTAATCGAAATCAGATATATACATCGACTCTAATTGGTTCAGTTGTCTTAAAATCATAGTACTTATCTGAATGCTCGATAAAGTCTCGCATATCGTCCTCTGTAACCATGATTGTCAGTAAAAACAACCTTTCGTCAATTAGTTCCTTCCTTCCGCAATAGCAGCCTGTGCTGCAGCAAGTCTTGCTACAGGTACACGGAATGGTGAACATGATACATAGTCAAGTCCAATCTTATGACAGAACTCAACTGATGAAGGATCTCCACCGTGCTCTCCACAGATACCAGCGTGAAGTGCAGGATTAACTGGCTTACCAAGCTTAAGAGCTGTATCCATAAGCTTACCAACGCCTGTCTGATCAAGCTTAGCAAATGGATCTGACTCGAAGATCTTTGTATCATAGTAAGCACCAAGGAACTTACCAGCATCATCTCTTGAGAATCCAAATGTCATCTGTGTAAGATCGTTTGTACCGAAGCAGAAGAAATCAGCTTCCTTAGCAATTTCATCAGCTGTAAGTGCAGCTCTAGGAATCTCGATCATTGTACCTACTTCATACTTAAGATCAACGCCTGCAGCAGCAATCTCAGCATCAGCTGTCTCTACTACAAACTTCTTAACATACTTAAGCTCCTTAACCTCACATGTAAGTGGGATCATGATTTCAGGCTTAACTGTCCAGTCTGGATGCTCCTTCTGAACCTCGATAGCAGCTCTGATAACAGCCTTTGTCTGCATAACAGCAATCTCAGGATATGTAACTGCAAGACGGCATCCTCTGTGTCCCATCATAGGGTTGAACTCCTTAAGAGACTCAACGATAGCCTTAACTTCTTCAAGTGTCTTACCTGTTGCATCAGCAAGCTTCTGCTGCTCAGCTTCCTCATGAGGAACGAACTCATGTAAAGGTGGATCCAGGAATCTGATTGTAACAGGATTTCCTTCAAGTGCCTCATAGAGAGCCTTGAAGTCGCTCTGCTGATATGGAAGAATCTTATCAAGAGCCTTCTCACGAGCCTCAACTGTGTCAGCACAGATCATCTCACGGAATGCAGCGATACGATCTTCTTCGAAGAACATATGCTCTGTACGGCAAAGACCAATACCCTCTGCTCCAAGCTCACGAGCCTTCTTAGCATCAGCAGGTGTATCAGCATTTGTACGAACCTTAAGCTTTCTGAACTCATCAGCCCAAGCCATGATACGTCCGAACTCACCAGCGATCTGAGCATCAACAGTCTTGATGATGCCATCATAGATGTTGCCTGTTGTACCATCGATTGAAAGGAAGTCACCTTCGTGGAACTCTTTGCCACCAAGTGTGAACTTCTTGTTCTCTTCGTCCATGTTGATGTCGCCACAACCAGATACGCAGCACTCACCCATACCACGAGCTACTACTGCAGCGTGTGATGTCATACCACCACGAACTGTGAGGATACCCTCAGCAGACTTCATACCTGTGATATCTTCAGGAGATGTCTCAAGACGAACAAGGATGACCTTCTCGCCCTTTGCAGCCCACTCTGTAGCATCATCAGCTGTGAATACAACCTTACCGCAGGCAGCACCAGGAGAAGCACCAAGTCCCTTTCCAAGTGGAGTTGCAGCCTTCAGAGCCTTAGCATCAAACTGAGGATGAAGAAGTGTATCAAGGTTACGAGGATCGATCATTGCAACTGCTTCCTTCTCGGTCTTCATGCCCTCATCAACGAGGTCACATGCGATCTTAAGAGCTGCAGGAGCAGTTCTCTTACCGTTACGGCACTGGAGCATATAGAGCTTCTTATTCTCAACAGTGAACTCCATATCCTGCATGTCGTGGTAGTGATCCTCAAGTGTCTTACAAACCTTAAGGAAATCAGCGTAAGCTTCAGGGAACTTCTCTTCCATCTGAGCGATAGGCATTGGTGTACGAACACCAGCAACTACGTCCTCACCCTGTGCATTAGTAAGGAACTCACCCATAAGCTTCTTCTCACCTGTTGCAGGATCACGAGTAAATGCAACACCTGTACCAGAATTATCGTTAAGGTTACCGAATACCATTGGCATTACGTTAACAGCAGTTCCCCATGAATAAGGGATATCGTTATCACGACGATATACGTTTGCTCTCGGGTTATCCCATGAACGGAATACAGCCTCGATAGCGAGCTTTAACTGCTGAACAGGATCTGAAGGGAAGTCCTCGCCGAGCTGTTTCTTGTACTCTTCCTTGAACTGCTCTGCAAGTTCCTTAAGGTCTGCAGCTGTAAGTTCAACGTCGAATTTAACGCCTCTCTTCTCCTTCATCTTATCGATGAGCTGCTCGAAGTATTTCTTACCAACTTCCATTACTACGTCTGAGAACATCTGAATGAATCTTCTATAAGAATCATAAACGAAACGCTCGAACTTAGGATCCGGGTTGCCCTTGATCATTGCGGCAACTACCTCATCATTAAGACCGAGGTTGAGAATTGTATCCATCATACCAGGCATTGAAGCTCTGGCACCTGAACGGACTGATACAAGAAGTGGATTCTCAAGATCACCGAACTTTTTACCGTTCAGCTCTTCCATCTTCTTAACTCCGTCCATCGCCTGACCCATAATCTCGTCATTGATCTTACGACCGTCTTCATAGTACTGAGTACAAGCCTCTGTAGTAATTGTGAAACCCTGTGGAACCGGAAGACCGATATTTGTCATCTCAGCAAGGTTTGCACCTTTACCACCAAGGAGTTCTCTCATGCTAGCGTTACCCTCGCTAAACATATAAACCCATTTTGCCATTTGTTTCTTTCCTCCATATACAATAACTAACGTTTCTGGACCCCACGTGTATAAAAAACCGTACACAGTGTCTCCGAGACTTATTGTAGCACAAGCCAATTCCATTAACAATTGTGATTTTGATGAAACAATACAATTATTTTCGGCAAATTGTACTATTAATTGTTCACTTTCCCTTTATTAAATACATCTATTTTGTTATAATTTATAATATGTGCACAGAATGCCCTTGTGCAGAAATGAGGTGTTATGAACTACAGTAAAACTGGTGCAAAACGGCGTTTACGTCAGCTTCAGTCACCATTTCCGAAACTATCAAACATGTTTGTTACGGCTTTTTTCGCAGCAGTGGTGCTCATGATCATTGCAGCGATAACCATAGGAACAACGGCTTCTATAGGCGCTTTCAGAGGGATCCTTGCTTCATCTCCTGAGATAAGTGATAAGGATATCCGCCCTGTCGGCTACTCCTCCGTTGTCTACGATTCTGACGGAAATCAGACAACAAAGCTCGTTGCTGCAGATTCAAACCGAATCTATCAGACTATTGATAAAATTCCTCTTGATCTTCAGCATGCATTTGTTGCCATAGAAGATGAGAGATTTTATCAACATAATGGTATCGATCTTAAAGGTATCGTCAGAGCAGCTGTGACAGGTATCAAAACACGGGATTTTTCTCAGGGTGCTTCGACCATCACCCAGCAGCTTATCAAAAACAATGTGTTTACTGACTGGACCTCTGAATCATCCTTTATCGAAAAGCTCCGCAGAAAGATTCAGGAGCAGTTCCTTGCAGTCGAGCTTGAAAAGCAGGAAGGTGTTACAAAAGACACCATCCTTGAGCTCTACTTAAACACTATCAACTTAGGGCAGAATACCCTTGGTGTTCAGGCCGCATCACTGCGTTATTTCAATAAAAACGTATCTGATCTGAATCTCTCAGAGTGTGCCGTTATCGCAGGAATAACCCAGAACCCTTCAAAGTATAATCCTATCTCACACCCGGATAATAACGCTGAAAGACGTGCAAAGGTTCTAAAAAATATGCTCACCCAGGGATACATCACAGAAAGCGCTTATAATGAAGCACTTGATGACGATGTTTACTCAAGGATCCAGACAGTTAACGCAGAAACTGAAACAAATACTGTCAACTCGTATTTTGTCGATGCTCTTACCAAGGAGCTCATGAAGGACCTTCAGGAAAAGGCCGGATTCACAGAGACACAGGCTTATAACCAGCTTTATTCCGGCGGACTTTCGATCTACACAACGCAGGACCCTGCAATTCAGGCTATCGCTGACGAGTTCACCGGAGACGAATCAAATTATCCGGCAGGAACACAGTATCTTCTCGACTACGCTCTTACCGGAGAGGATTCAAACGGAGAATACCAGAGCTTCTCTAACGAAATGATGCAGAAGTGGTTTAAGGAAAACGGCTATAATTCAAAGGCTCTCTTCGACAGCCCTGAAGAAGCCGAAGCTGCTTCCCAGGCATATAAGAGCGCTATGCTCACAGAAAATAATCTGAAATTCGTTTCAGAGAATATCTCAACTACACCGCAGCCACAGATCTCTTTCACCATATCTGATCCAAAGACAGGTGAGATCAAGGCTATCGTCGGAGGCCGCGGAACAAAGAGTGCCTCGCTCACACTTAACAGAGCTACTGACACCACAAGACAGCCGGGTTCTACTTTCAAAGTTCTTGCAGCCTATGCTCCGGCATTTGATGCCTGCGGCGAAGGTCTTGCCACTGTTGAGATAGATGAGCCTTATACTTATTCTAACGGACGTGAGGTCAACAACTGGTACGGAAAAGCCTACAAGGGAGCCTGTACTTTAAGATACGGTATAGAGCAGTCACTTAATATCATTGCCGTAAAGACCATAACAAATGTCACTCCTGCGCTTGCTTTCAAGTATCTGCAGGATTTTGGGATAACTACTCTTGTTGAACGCCGTGTCGGCTCAGACGGGCAGGTATACAGCGATATTCAGCAGCCGCTTGCCCTCGGAGGAATCACCGACGGTGTTGAAAACTATGAGCTGAATGCAGCTTATGGAACTATCGCGAACGGCGGTGTCTACGTCAAGCCAAGATTTTACACAAAGGTTCTTGACCACGACGGAAACGTACTGCTTGACAACACCATCGAGTCCCATCGTGTCATCAAGAAAACAACCGCTTATCTCCTAACTTCTGCCATGGAGGATGTTGTAACGAAAGGTACAGGACAGACCGCCAACTTCGAAGGACAGATAATCGCAGGTAAGACAGGCTCTACCTCTGACGAAAAGGATGTATGGTTCGCAGGCTTTACGCCTTACTATGTGGCAACCGCCTGGGCCGGATATGACAACAATACGACCCTTGGAACAAAGGAGCAGCAGCGACTTGCACGAACTGTCTGGAAGGGCATTATGGAAAAAGTCCATGCAAACCTTCCTAAGACAGAGGAATTCGAAAAACCTGACGGCATTGTAGAACTCGCAGTCTGCAAAAAGTCCGGAAAGCTCGCAACTGATGCCTGCAAGCTCGCAGGTTCTGCCTACACGGAATATTTTGATCAGGACAACATTCCCACCGAGTCATGTACTACTCACATGGTCGGCAATGTATGTTCTCTCACAGGGCTTCGCGCAAATGATACATGCCCTTATAAAACAACCGGTATTTACAGCGCAGACACCGGCTACTGTCCGCACAATGCAGCCAACGGCTACACTTTCCTGACTCCTGGAGTCGGCGTCATCGATCCTAACGCAGCAGCTGCAGGAGCTGCACAGTAAACTGATTTTGAGCAAATTAAAAAAAGCATGTGAGACGGTAATTTCCGTTTCACATGCTTTTTTGTATGAGTAAATCTTATGCGAGTTTAAGCATTATTTCATTACTTCTTGCGATGAATGCGCTCATTTCCTCTGGTGCAAGCTGCTTATTTGCAAGCATTGCAAGGTCGTAAAGCTGCTCCTCGATGAGCTTGCTCTGCTCATTTTCAGGATCGTCCATAACACGCTTTACAAGCGGATGGCTTGCGTTGAGAATAAGTGTCTGACCTTCATCCATGAAGTCATCCTGCATACCACCCATGGCATACATCTTCATCATATCCTGTGCTCTTCTTGTCTCCTCGGAAAGTGTGATCATTGATGCAACACCCTCATCCTTGAGCTTCTGAACACTTACTTCAAGCTTTTCTTTCTTAAGTGCTTCACGAAGTACCTTCTGAATTCCTTCAGCCTTTTCCTTGAAGCTCTTTGTCTCTTCCTCTGATTCCTCAGACTTCATAGAATCTGTAACATCAGCATCGATTCTCTTGAATTTAACACCTTCGTTCTTCATTTCAAGCTGCTGCATGAATGGTGTATCGATGTTGTGGCGAAGGATCACTGCGTTCATGCCTGAAGCCTTGAACATATTGATGTACTGACCCTGCTGCTTCTCATCTGTTACATAGTAGATGATGTGCTCAGGCTTCTCTTCCTTCTTGTCCTCTGCCTTTTCATCCTTCTTATCATCGACAACCTCTGCTTCAACCTTTTCACCGGTCTCTGCATCCTTTACCTCAGCCTCTTCCTTACTCTTGATATCAAGGCACTCAGGAAGTGTCAGATACTTATCGTTGATATCCTTAAAGAGGATGAAATCATTGATCTTATCAGCAAACTTCTGATTTCTGAGATAACCGTACTTAACGAACGGAGCGATGTCCTCCCAGTACTTCTCGTATGTTTCCTTCTCAGTCTTGCAAAGACCTGAAAGCTTCTCAGCAACCTTCTTTGTGATGTAGTCAGAGATCTTTGTTACGAATCCATCGTTCTGAAGAGCGCTTCGTGAAACGTTAAGCGGAAGATCCGGACAATCGATCACGCCCTTAAGGAGCATAAGGAATTCAGGAATGACCTCTTTGATGTTATCAGCAATGAATACCTGATTGTTGTAAAGCTTGATCACGCCCTCGATAGACTCGTACTCGATGTTGATCTGAGGGAAGTAAAGGATACCCTTAAGGTTGAACGGATAGTCCATGTTAAGGTGAATCCAGAACAGCGGCTCCTTGTAGTCATGGAATACCTTACGGTAGAATTCCTTGTACTCTTCATCTGTGCAGTCCTTAGGAGTCTTTGTCCAAAGCGGATGAATATCGTTGATCGGCTTTGGTGCCTCCGGTGGAACCTCGTTGCCATCCTTATCCTTTGTCGGCTTAGGCGGCTCTGCATTTACATCATTAAGATAAATTTCTGTAGGCATGAATGAGCAGTACTTATTAAGAACTTCTCTTACTGCGTATTCATTACAGTACTTAAGGCAGTCTTCATTAAGGTGAAGTGTGATCTCTGTACCATGCTTAGCACGTGAGCCTTCCTTCATGTCGAATTCAGTACCTGCGCCTTCGCACTCCCAATGTACAGCTGAGCTGCCTTCTCTGTATGAAAGTGAATCGATCTCTACTTTATCTGCAACCATGAATGCTGAGTAGAAACCAAGTCCGAAATGACCGATGATCTGTTCAGCATCTGACTTGTCTTTGTACTGGCTGATGAAATCCGTAGCACCTGAAAATGCGATCTGATTGATATATTTATCAACTTCCTCAGCTGTCATACCGATACCGTTATCAATGAACTTAAGTGTCTTGGCCTTATTATCTACCTGGACCTCGACTCTTCCCTTAAGTCCTGCTCCGGCAGTTCCGTTGGTATCCTCTGCAGGAGCCTGAAACTCTCCGATCGCTTCAAGCTTTTTAAGCTTTGTTATAGCATCGCATGCATTTGAAACAAGCTCACGGATAAAAATATCCTGATCTGAATACATCCACTTTTTAATTATCGGGAAGATATTTTCACTGCTTATTGAAAGACTTCCATGTTTGTTTTCCATTGATATATACCTCTCATTTCAATATTTTCATAATTCATATGACATAACGATCTGCTCATCTATTTCTTATGTCATAAATTATTTTAGTATCGAGGATATCAAAAGTCAATAAAAATTTAGCACTCATTTTTTATGAGTGCTAACAAATTATCTATTTTACTATA
>JAILMH010000008.1 GCA_024692715.1 Lachnospiraceae bacterium | reverse complement strand
ATAAAACTCCTTTGTAAACATTATCAGTGGAAAACTGATACCGAGCAGGCACATGTGACCTATAAAATATACAGCCACATAATTGCTGCATTCCAGTAAAACAAAATCAGAGACCAGTATCGACCAGATTCCAAGCAGCAGATCAACGATCCCAAAGTATAAAATATATACTCCCTTGCATGACACTCTTACAACAAACAGCCAGTGAAAGATCATAAAAAGTCCTATTCCCGAGAGTATA
Source organism: Lachnospiraceae bacterium (assembly GCA_024692715.1). Taxonomy (GTDB): domain Bacteria; phylum Bacillota; class Clostridia; order Lachnospirales; family Lachnospiraceae; genus NK4A144. The sequence continues at coordinate 17,050 of JAILMH010000008.1, read as the reverse complement.
AGCCCTAATATGATCTGCCAGACAGAGCCATAAAGGATATTCCTGTATAGACTCAGCCTGTCTCCGGAAATAAAACTTATATTATGATTAAAGGGTTCCGTTGCGGTACTTGTAAATACAACGCTTATTTTCTTTGAATTTCTTGGGGTCTCTATCAATGACCAACTACTTCCTGTGGTCCTGCAAAAAAAGGATTTTGAACTCTTTCTGCTGTATATTTCCTCACCATCAGCATACGCCGTAAACTCCCAATGGTCATCATATACACCAAGGGTTCCGCCATTCTTTTGTATGTCGGCCGTCTTAAACTCATATTCGATTCTTTGCTGATTTTTCCTTATCGGTTCTGCATCAAGTTCTTCGTAACCTTTTAATTCATGCTTTACCTTCGGCAGTACAACACTGCTCACAGCACTGTTCACCGAAAATATCGCCGCTACTATCAACAGCAAAAAATAGAAAAATTTCACACGCGAGTTGAAATAATTGTCAGTCATAAAATCCCCTAAAACTTACCCTTTTACCTAAAAAACCCGTTTGATACAGTGGAAAATACCGCCATATCAAACGGGTAAAACAAGTATACTTAACCAGCTTTACATGATCAATGGAACTGTGTAACGATGGTTGCAACCCTAGCTGCGAAAAGTACAAAGATGATCCACATGATAGGGCTTACATCCTTAGCCTTTCCTATAAATACCTTAACGATGACCCATGACATAACTGCGAACATGATACCGTTAGCAATAGAATATGTAAGAGGCATAGCCATAAGCGCCATATAAGCACCGAGTGTATCAGCTACATCTCCGTCGTAGTTGATCTTCTTTGCTGCTGAGATCATGAGCATACCGACATAAAGAAGAGCCGGTGTTGTAGCAAATCCCGGAATTGCAAGGAATACAGGGCTGAGTACAAGTGAAACAAGGAAAAGTACACCTGTTGTCACAGCTGTAAGACCTGTTCTTCCGCCTGCAGCTACACCTGCTGATGACTCAACGAAGCTTGTGATAGTTGATGTACCAAGGCATGCACCTACGCAAGTACCGATGGCATCTGACATGAATACCTTACCGACACGAGGAAGCTCACCGTTCTCATCAAGAAGTCCGGCTTTATCAGCAACACCTACTACAGTTCCTACTGTATCGAAGAGATCGACAAAAAGGAAGCTGAAGAGGATCGCTATGAACTGAACAATGTGAGAAGCAGCCCATCCAAAGTTAAACTTAAAAGCTGTCTCCTGGATACCTGCAAGATTTGTAAGACCTGCTGAAAAATCAGGGATGCAGTTTCCGTCATACCAGCCGATGCCCTGGGCAATGATTCCAAGTACCCATGTGATGAGGATTCCAAAAAGTACAGATCCCTTGATCCCATAATGGCTCATGATAACGATGATAAGAGTACCGATCAGTGCAAGAGCAACAGGAGCACTTGCGAAGCTTCCAAGATCAACGAGTGTAGAATCACTGTTTACAACGATACCTGCATTCTGAAGACCGATGAAAGCAACGAAAAGACCGATACCTGCTGATATACCATATTTAAGATTCTGTGGGATTGCGTTAATGATCTGTTCTCTGAACTTAAAGATTGAAATGATTATAAATATAAGACCTTCACAGAAGACTGCAGTCAGGCAGATTGTGAACGGGTTAGCTACATCGGCAAGTTCTCCGAGGCAAACTGTGTAAGCAAAGTAAGCATTCAGACCAAGTCCGGCCGAAAGTGCGATAGGATAGTTAGCAAGAAATCCCATGATAAATGTTGCAATAGCAGATGCAACTGCAGTTGCAACGAATACACCGCTCGGATTCATTACAGTACCGAGAATGCTTGGGTTTACAGCCAAAATGTAGGCCATTGAAAGGAACGTTGTGATTCCGGCGATTATTTCTCTTCTAACAGTAGTGCCGTGTTCCTTCAACTGAAACAGTTCTTCCATGATTTTTATCTCCTTTTTCATAGAAAAAAAATGGTTGCTGCTTGAATTGTATTTAAATCAACTCAAACACCAACCATTTTACATAGAATGCAAAATTTTGTAAATGAAAAATGTTTACAAAATTTTTATGATTTTAAGGAATACATCATACATTGTACACATTTTTAAATAACTTTCAGACACTTTATACTTTCTCTATGTTCCTTGTAGCGATCACATCAACTCCGGTTCCGGCAACGTCTTTTACAAGCACATCTCCGATCTTTACCGGTGCATCAACTTCAGCCGCGTCAATATCCTTCATGACTTCAAAGATCTTTCCCTTCGGAATATCATTTGCTGTCTTACAGGATACCCTCGGCTTATCTCCACCCTTTATAACTATAGTAGAGGTAACGATCCTTGTAGGATTTGTAACCTCTTTGCGGGCATAGATATCACCTCTTGCACAGGTATTGCCTGTAACACTGACAACTTCTCCCTTATCTAATTCAACAGTGATCTGGCAGCCCATAGGACAGCCGATGCATGTAAGCTCTCTTGTTTCCATTTTACGCCATCTCCTATCCTTATTCGTGCTCGATCTTTACAGTGATCTTATTTAATCCGTCGAATGATTTAAGCTTATCCTTTTTAAGGATGACCTGTTCCATCTCGCCCGGAGCCATGATTTTTTTCTTTGTGTGCATCACTCTTTCATCATTAAAGTAGACACTTACGTATGAATCCTGAAATACTGCACCGACTCTAAAGCGAACAGTAAGAAGATCGTTCATTCTGTCCACATTAACTGTTGTCGGAACTGTATAACGTGCACCCTCTGTTGCAACTATATCAATTCCCTTCTCATCTGAAAGATCTTTACAGCCATTCTTTACAAATGCTGCAGCATTTTCACCGGCAAGTCCTGCCTCCTGTGAAACAAAGTCCACAAGGTCATGTACATGCAGTACATTTCCGCAGGCAAAGACACCTGGGATCGATGTCTCAAGGCTTTCATTTACTACAGGGCCGTTAGTCACAGGATTCATCTCCACTCCGGCACTTCTTGAAAGCTCATTTTCAGGGATAAGTCCGCATGAAAGAAGAAGCGTATCGCAGGTGTATCTCTCCTCTGTGCCCTTGATCGGCTTTCCGTCTTTTCCGACCTCAGCGATAGTTACTGCGCTCAAGTGCTCTGCGCCTTCTATATCAACTACAGTATGTGAAAGCTTAAGAGGGATTCCAAAGTCGTCAAGGCACTGTACGATATTTCTCTTAAGTCCGCCGGAGTAAGGCATAAGCTCTGCAACAACCTTTACCTTTGCACCCTCAAGGGTCATTCTGCGTGCCATGATAAGTCCAATGTCACCTGAACCGAGGATAACGACCTCACGTCCAGGCATATAGCCCTCAATATTTACAAGGCGCTGCGCTGTTCCTGCCGAGAAAATACCTGCCGGACGATAACCCGGAATGTTAAGCGCCCCTCTAGGTCTCTCTCTGCAGCCCATTGCAAGAATTATCGCACCTGCTTCTATCTGGAACATTCCCTCTTCACGATTCATCGCCGTCACGATACGCTCAGCGGAAATATCCATTACCATTGTGTTTAACTTATATTCGATTTTTTCATCAAAGACCTGCTGCATAAAACGATATGCATATTCTGGTCCTGTGAGCTCTTCCTTAAAGGTGTGAAGTCCGAAGCCATTATGGATACACTGATTTAAGATTCCTCCAAGCTCATGATCTCTTTCGAGGATGAGAATTTTTTCTATTCCTGATTTTCTTGCAGAAATTGCTGCTGCAAGTCCTGCCGGGCCGCCGCCCACGATAACGATGTCATATTTTTCCATGATCAGTCACGACCTCCTTTAGTTCTCTCAAGTACGATGTTTGATCTTCCGCCGCTCTTTGTGATCTCCTCCATCGGGATTCCAAGCTCACGATTGAGGATCTCCATTGTCTTAGGACTACAGAATCCGGCCTGGCATCTTCCCATTCCGGCTCTGACTCTTCTCTTTACACCATCGAGACTTCTTGCACCAAGAGGCCTGTGGATCGCATCAAGGATCTCTCCTTCTGTTATGGATTCACAGCGGCAGATGATATTGCCGTATGCAGGATTTTTCTTGATAAGCTCATTTCGCTCTTCGATCGAAAGATTCTTTGTCTCGACAATACCTTTTCTCTTTGAGATCCAGTCTGTCTTTTCAACAAGTCCAAGCTTCTCCTTAAACATGTTTCCGACCTTTCTTCCGATAGCCGGTGAGCTTGTAAGACCCGGAGACTCGATTCCGGCACAGTCAAAGAAGCCCGGAGCCTCATCTACCCAGTCGATTATGAATTCATGGTGGTCCTCATGGGCACGAAGTCCTGCAAATGAGGTTATGACTTTTCTTCTTATAGGAAGGTCACGAACATGCATACCTGCCTTTTCCATAAGGTCATTTATGCCGTCCGCTGTTGTGGCTGTGGCATCTTTATCCTCGATATCAATGGCTGTAGGTCCGACTATCAGGTTACCGTGAACTGTCGGAGAAACAAGCACGCCCTTTCCGAGCTTAGTCGGCTGAGGGAAGATCGTGTGTGAAACAAAATCACCCATCTCATGATCGAGAAGGCAGTAGTCACCGCGGCGAGGTGTGATATGGATCTTGGTGTCTGAAACCATATTGTGGAATTCATCCGCATAAACTCCCGCTGCATTTACAATATTCTTTGTAAGATATTCACCATTATTGGTACGAATATGCCAGATTCCCTTATCATCACGCTTAAGGGCTTCCACCTCGGTATTAAAGCGGAAATCAACTCCGTTTACATTGGCATTTTCAGCCATGGCGATATTTAAGAGGAACGGGCAGATTATTCCGCCTGTAGGAGCAAGGAGTGCGCCTTCAACGTTATCTGAAAGGTTCGGCTCAAGTTCAAGGCACTCTTCTTTAGTGAGGATCTTAAGGTCCTTTACACCATTGGCTACGCCTCTGTTATAAAGGTCTTTGAGTCCATCCAGCTCTTCTTTATGAATGCAGACGACCATTGATCCATTTCTCTTAAAAGGAATATCAAGATCTCTGCAGAGCTCGTCCATCATTTCATTTCCTTCAACATTCATCTTTGCCATGAGAGAGCCCTCAGCGGCATCGAATCCTGCATGAACAATGGCACTGTTTGCCTTCGAAGTTCCTGAGCAGACATCTTCACCTTTTTCAAGTACACCAACGTTGAAATCCTTGTAGCGGGAAAGCTCACGTGCAACAGCACTTCCGGTAACTCCCGCTCCAATTATCAGGCAGTCGTAAATCATTTTAGATCCTCCTAAATAAATATTATTCTGATAAAAAAGAAAGAGTCAGGCTTAAGGCACATTTCCGAATGTGCATTTCAAACCTGACTCCAATCTCCAGATACATATAAAATTTTAGAACTGTTGTATTAACTGTTCTTATATATGTATTCTATATCCTCCCTGAGACTGTGACAAGTCTCAATAACTAACAAAAATTGCTTTGTTTTTTATGCAAAAACACCTGCTGCGATAAGTCCGTTGTAAAGAAGTGCTGCAAGGCTTGCACCAACGATAGGTGCGATCGCAGGAATCCATGCATAACCCCAGTCAGCATCTTTCTTTCCAGGACAGAAAAGAGCATATGCAAGACGAGGAGCTGTGTCTCTGGCTGCATTCATAGCGTAACCTGTAAGTCCGCCGAGTGACATACCGATCGACATGATGAGTGCCATTACAAAGAAGTAGTTAAGCCCCTGTGTTCCGGCAGCGCCGCCTGCAACCTGATTGATCCCGAGGATCGTAAATACAAGGAGGAAGCCGCATGTGCACTCTGAAAGGAAATTAAGAACTGTGTTTGGTGATGAAGGACCAGTACAGAAGCATCCTCTCTTAACTGCAGGATCATCAGTAGCTACAAGCTGATCATGATAAAGGATAATAAGTATAACTGCTCCAAGAACACCGCCGAGAAGCTGCCCGATAATGTATGTAGGAACAAGGCTCCAGTCGAGCATTCCGCCAACTGCAAGAGCAATAGTTACTGAAGGATTGAAGTGTGCGCCGCTCGCTGCACCAAAGCAGTATGCAGGAAGCAGAACTGCAAGTGCCCAACCGATCGTGATATGAACGCTGTTTCCGCCCTTCATACCAGATTTATTAAGACTTACGTTACAACAAACTCCGTCACCCAGTACTACAAGTATCGCAGTACCAATGAACTCAGCCAAAAAATATTTCATACCATAACCTCCATTATGGACCGGGCCGGAACTCTCTCGCCCCCATGCGAGAAGCTCCGGCAACGGCCAAAATACCTTCCCTTTGTTGAATTGTTATTCAGTTACAAATACTCTCTATATATAAAATCCCCTACCCTGGGATCTTATACCTTATTTACTGTTCCTTAGCCCAGCCGAATGTAGCCTTTACAGCCTGATTCCAGCCCTTGACTTCCTTTGAACGGCATTCATCTGACATACATGGCTCGAACTCTTTGTCGATAGCCCAGTTCTTGATAACATCTTCCTTGCTTGACCAGTAGCCGACTGCAAGTCCTGCAAGATAAGAAGCACCCATAGCTGTTGTCTCAACACACTGAGGACGACGTACCGGAGCATTGATGATATCTGACTGGAACTGCATAAGGAAGTTATTCTTGCAGGCACCGCCGTCAACCTTAAGTGCTGAAAGATGAATTCCCGAGTCAAGCTCCATTGCATGAAGAACATCATTTGTCTGGAATGCAAGTGACTCAAGAGTTGCTCTGATGATGTGGTATTTATTTACACCACGGGTAAGTCCTGCGATAACTCCGCGAGCGTATGGATCCCAGTGAGGTGCGCCGAGTCCTGTAAATGCAGGAACTACATAGCATCCGTTTGTATCCTTGACCTGAGTTGCAAAATACTCTGAATCCGGTGAAGTATCGATCATACGAACTTCATCACGAAGCCACTGAATAGCTGCGCCTGCAACATATACAGAACCTTCAAGAGCATAGTTTACTTTTCCGTCAAGTCCCCATGCGATAGTTGTAAGAAGTCCGTTCTTTGAGAAGATAGGTTTCTCACCTGTATTCATAAGCATGAAGCATCCTGTACCATATGTATTCTTTGCTTCACCTGCTGTAAAGCATGTCTGTCCGAAGAGGGCTGCCTGTTGGTCACCGGCTGCACCTGCGATGCGGATAGGGCCTCCGAAGAATTCAGGATCTGATTCTCCGTAGATAAAGCTTGAAGGCTTAGCTTCAGGAAGAATTGACATAGGTACATCAAGGATCTTACAAAGTTCCTCATCCCACTCAAGTGTATTGATATTGAAAAGAAGAGTTCTTGATGCATTTGAATAATCTGTTACATGAACTTTTCCCTTGGTAAGCTTGTAGATAAGCCAAGAATCTACAGTACCAAATGCAATCTCGCCCTTTTCTGCTCTCTCACGGACATGATCAACATTGTCGAGGATCCAGCGGATCTTTGTACCTGAGAAATACGGATCGATGATAAGACCTGTCTTTTCGCGGAACTTATCGACGATACCCGGGTTATCGTTCTTTAACTTTTCTGTAAAATCAGCTGTACGACGGCACTGCCATACGATTGCATGGGATACAGGCTGTCCTGTTGTCTTATCCCAAAGGATAGTTGTTTCACGCTGATTTGTGATACCAATTGCTGCAATGTCTTCTGCCGTGGCACCAATCTGTTCCATCGCTTTACGAGCTACATTAAGCTGTGTCTGCCAGATTTCACTTGCATCGTGCTCTACCCAGCCCGGATGCGGGAAATACTGTGTAAACTCTTTCTGTGCAACTGAGCACATCTCACCCTTTTCGTTAAAAAGGATACAGCGATTACTGGTTGTACCAGCATCAAGAGCCATTACATACTTAGCCATAAAAAGTTTCCTCCTTCTCACCTCTTACATAAACCATACTTTTTGGTTAGTAGATGAAATAGCAATAGCGCCATTATTGAGAGCGTTCATGACTTCTTCCTTTGTTGTGATAAGCCCTCCTGCGATAACAGGTACCCGACTGATCGAATTGATCTTCTGTATCACAGACGGCAGTATCACTCCCGGCAGTATTTCGATAAAGTCAGGCTGTACTACCCCATGTCTCGCCTGCTTTTCTATATTCACCAATGCCATACTGTCGAGAACAAAATAGCGGAGAATTGTGTGGAGCCCGATTTCTTTCGCATGAGGGATCAATGCATTTTTAGTGGTTATGATCCCGTCTGCCTCTGTATATTTTTTAATAAAATCAACTGAAATATCTCTGGAACTGAGTCCATTGATAAGATCGATATGTACCATTGCCGTCTTTCCCACATCATGAATTTTCTTCACGATCCCCGGGAGAGAACAGACATCCCCATATAGTACAAATATCACAGAAGAATCGGTTGTAAGGCTTAATTCCAGACCTTCATCATCTTTAACTGCCGCTATGATCGGCGTATCTTCAATCTGTTCAATGAATTTCCGCATTGAATTTTGACCTCTTTCCTCCCGGAAAGATGATGCAGGCCGGAGACCGCTCCATGTACTGTATTTATTTACATACAACACATTTGAACATAAAAATGAGCATGGTCTATACGCAGCTTCCCGCTGTTAATCGGCCACGCTCTCATCTCTCATCGGCGAATTATTTAACTATGTTTAATTTAGCATACATTTGTGAAATATGCAATACAGCGTACGAAATATACCATAAAATACATAAAAAATACACAGTATTTCCAATTGATATTTTTTCTCGTTTCGTCATTTTATCTATTTAGTTCAAAAATTTATTATCTATTTTGCTAATCGTGTTAAATTCTATTTGACAAAATAATCAAACGAAAAACCACTCAGTACACCCCTGAGTGGTTTTTCATTGATTACTTATTACTGTTTCTATATTGTACAGGTGTCATTCCAAATCTTCGCTTAAACTGTCGATTGAAGTGCTCAACACTCGGATATCCCACATTTTCAGCCACTTTTTCAACTTTCATATTTCCGTTTTTAAGGAGGGTGCAGGCTTTCTTTAATCTGATCTTCTGCACATTCTCGCTGAATGTTGAACCGGATTTTTCTTTTATATATTTAGAAAGATACGGCTTAGAAAGATAAAATTCCCTTGAAAGATCATCTAATGTGATCGTCAGATATTTCTCCTGTATAAAATTAATTATCTCAGTAATTCTCTGATCGCGGTCATTATGGATCTCTCTTATCATATCTATCTGGTTTACAGCAACACTAAGGGCGTTTATTGAAGATCTGATGATATCTTCATCGATCCCGACTCCCCAATACGTCTTTCCGTTACAGGTAACACCGACATAAGTGCAGGCCTTTGATGATGAACCATGTCCCAGCGCATGCTCTGTGTATGATGAAAGCTCATAACTCACGTTAAAATATGACTTGATAGCATTGCTTACCGCATCAAGACGTCCATTACCATTGGCTGCCACCAGCGTCTCTTTTCCTCTTCGGTTTATGGCAACTCTTGCAAGGATTCCGTCAACCTGCTCAAAGTGGGCATCTGTGATCATAAATGTACCATCATTATTGATATATTTATCCTCAAAGATATGATAAACTCTCTCAGGTGAAAGCTCCGCATGCTCTCTGTCTGATATTCCCTTTACCGTATAACCTACATCCTCCTGCATTTCCTTCGGGATCTGAAGTCCAAAGTTATGCTGCAAAATATAGCTTACACCGCCCTTTCCGGACTGGCTGTTTATCCTAATGACATCACCGTCATATTCGCGGCCAAGATCATGCGGGTCGATAGGAAGATATGGTACACACCATGGTTTGTCCGGGTTCTCCTTATTCCATCTGAAGCCCTTTGAAATGGCATCCTGATGAGAGCCAGAAAATGCTGTAAATACAAGCTGTCCTGCATAGGGCTGCCTCGGAAAGATCTCCATACGGGTAAGGTTTTCATAGGTTTCACCGATTTCTGTGATATTGCTGAAGTCAAGTTTTGAATCAACTCCATGAGAGTACATGTTCATGGCAAGTGTAACAACATCGACATTTCCGGTTCTCTCTCCGTTTCCGAAAAGTGTTCCCTCAACTCTGTCTGCACCTGCAAGTATTCCCATTTCTGCGGTAGCCACTCCTGTTCCCCTGTCGTTGTGAGGGTGGATAGAAAGTGTCACTGCATCGCGGTATTTAAGATTCTTTGTCACATATTCAAGCTGTGTTGCAAAAACATGCGGCATTGCATTTTCAACTGTTGTCGGAATATTTATGATAGCCTTATTTGACTTCTCAGGCTTCCATACGTCAAGCACCGCATTACATACTTCTACGGCATATTCCACCTCTGTTCCCGGGAAGCTTTCCGGAGAATACTCAAAGGAGAAATTACCGTCTGTTTCATCGGCAAGCTCTTTTAAGAGCTTCGCTCCGTCGATCGCGATCTTCTTGATCTCTTCTTTATTTTTTCCAAACACCTGCTCTCTCTGAGCTACAGATGTTGAATTATACACATGGATGATTGCGTGAGGCGCACCCTTTACCGCTTCAAAGGTCTTTCTGATGATGTGCTCTCTCGCCTGTGTAAGAACCTGAAGTGTAACATCTTCAGGAACCATATTTTTCTCTATAAGGGTTCTGGCAAATTCATACTCAGTCTCTGAAGCTGCCGGAAAACCTATCTCAATCTCCTTGAAACCAATCTTTACGAGCATTTGGAAGAATTCCAGCTTCTCTTCCAGACTCATCGGTTCTATAAGAGCCTGATTTCCGTCTCGAAGGTCTACGCTGCACCAAATAGGTGCCTTGGTTATATGGTCTTTTTTTACCCAGTCATATGTCGGATGAGCCGGCATAAAATATGGAATCTGATACTTTTCTGCGTTAAACATTCCCCAAACCTCTTTTCTGTCAAAATATGTGATGCATCAGCTTTCTTTGCTGTTTTTCACTTATATCAATTAGTCAAGTTAATTGATTAATCTTACTTTAGCACAGCATAAATTTTTAATATAGTGACAGATTTAATCTATTTTATTGATTTATTTTAAGCAAATGTTTGTACAAAATAGCGAGATGTGTATACACCTCGCTTTAGTACTGTATAACGCCGCATCAATGCACTGTTACAGCCTATATCTCATTTAAAAGACCACTAAATCCCTTTTTACGAAATACATCTTTATAGTATTGGATTTCAGAATTTATCAGCCCGTCAATTGTCTTAATCCCCATTAATTCCACCGGAGCTCTATCGTCTGTAAAAATATTACCTGTCGAATGCCACTCTTTAAGCTCCTCTGATGACATTTCAAGCATCGCTTTAAGCTCTTTATCCGGCACTTTCTCCACTGCCGCTGCCATCCCTTTCCTAAGTTCTGCATTATTTGACGCAAAAAGCTCCCTATTCGTACTTCCAGAAACGTCCACTACAGAAACATCCGCAAACACCGATGCTATAGTGTCTGAGAGGTAACTCGTTATAGTCTCTCCATCTCCGTCATACATATTCAGATTCACGACCATGACTCCGTTTTCCTTAAGATGATCACGAACCATCGAAAAGAACTCCACCGAGCTCATCTGAAACGGGATCGTAATATCCTGATATGCATCAACCATGATGACATCATATTTCTTGCTGTCAGCATTCAAATATGCGCGGCCATCATAGGTTTCCACAGAAACTGATTCCGGAAGTTCAAAATATTTATGGGCAAGATCTGTGATCTTTTCGTCTATCTCGACTCCGCTGACCTCTGCCTCCGGAAAGTATCTTGCACACTGAGCCGCAAAAGTACCTGTTCCCATTCCGAGTATTAAAACAGACGGCTTTTCGTCGCCTGTACTGCTTTCCGTCAGTCCTGCCATGACCGGTGCCATCAAAGCATAGTCATAATACATTCCTGTTAAATTTTCATTCTTTTTTCTGATGGACTGCACACCAAACATCACATTCGTAGAAAGGATCGTTGCATCCGGAGTATCTCTGACCTGAAGATAGTTATAGATAGACTCACCTTCAAACGCAAGATCTTTCTCCCAAAAGGCAAAATCAGAAGAATGTCCAAACGCAGCGCAAATCAGGAACACAATCATCGAAACTGCTATTGTTTTTCTTCCTCCGCCGTTAACAATAAAATACAGCGCTGAGAGAACAAGCAGCAATCCTGCAAATATCAAAAATGTTGCAGCGGTTCCCGCTGTGGGGATTGTAACAAAAGTCGGAAGAAAGGTTCCAAGTATACTTCCAACTGTATTGCATGCGCCAAGTCCTCCGGCGATACTTCCGCTTTCATCAAGGTCTGACACTGTATATCTGATAAGTGATGGTGTTACAGTTCCAAGCAAAAAAAGCGGAAATACAAATATTATCATGCACGCCAAAAACGCCGCCCATATCAGCAGATTTGTGCTTATGGTCACGATTAATATTCCGGTGATTCCAATTATTATATACTTTCCTAAAAGCGGGATAGCTGCTATCCAGATTGCAGCAAGCATGATCCTTCTAAAAAGCTTTGCCGGATCAGGGTCCTTATCCGCCCATCTTCCGCCAAATATGTTTCCCAGTGCCATAGCGATCATTATTGTACCGATTATGATCGTCCACACGATCTGTGATGAGCTGAAATATGGCGCTAAAAGCCTGCTTGCACCCTGTTCGACAGCCATTACAGCCATACCTGAAATAAATTCTGTCAAATAAAGATATAATTTGCTTTTAAGTATATTCTTCTCCATAATATTTTTATTATAAGAATACTGTGTCAGCAATGTCAATGCGGCGATATCCCTTTGCAATTGATTTTCTTAATGTATGCAAGAAACAGTGTTTCCTCCACCGGTCTTGAATAGAAATAACCCTGCTGATAATCGCACTCCATCCTGTTCAGTTCATTGACCATTTCCTCTGTTTCTACGCCCTCACACACGACCTTCAGATCGTTTTTCTTGAACACCTGTATAAAATCTTCAAGTAAATAATTTTCACCCTTAAAATGGCTCCAAACGATCGCTTTATCGATCTTTATTATGGAAAACGGGAGTTGAAATACAGCTATAAGATTTGAATACCCTGTTCCATAATCATCCATAGAAAAGCTTATTCCACGCTTTCTCAGCGGTTCTATCTGTCTGATTGTTCTTTCAATATCCATCATTGCTGATTCTGTTATCTCAAAATTAAGTCTTGAGGGATCGATCTGATATTTATCAATTATTTCCAAAAGTCTTTCTGCAAGCTTTTCATTTCTAAACTGTACAGGAGAAAGATTTATCTCTATAAAATCCAGTCCAAGCTCGTCGAGATCGTGCTTTTTAATGAACATACATACCTTTTCAAATATCTGATATCCAAGTTCCATGATATTTCCATTGTTTTCAGCTACGGATATGAATTCATCGGGAGGCACAAAACCCAGTTTATCATCATACATACGTGCCAGTGCTTCTGCACTTATGACCTTTTTTTTCTCATAGGAATATATAGGCTGATAGTAAACCTCTATCGAACGTTCCACTAAAGCCCTCTCAATCGCCTGAGCCACATCATACCTGCGTTCAATCCTGCGCATCTTATCTTCATCGACTAAATATATTTTATTCATCTCGTCCTTTGCAAAAAGCAGGAAAGCCTCATAGATTATATTTCTGAGATAAACATAATTCGTTCCCCACTTCTGCTTCGGCAGATATACACCTGTAACGTCAGCCCTCACATAATATTTTTCATTATCACCGTACGGAATTTCCCAGGCATCGTTAAATCTGTTTGCAATCTGCGCTGCCTCCTCTTCATGTCGTTCCTCATCATGATATATCGCCACAAACCTGCCTTTTGAAAGGTAAAATATCATGTTAGGACGTTTTATCACTGAGTTCAGATATTCTCCTATGCCGCTTCGAATTTCTTCTATGGTCATCCCGCTATACATAGTTCTCATATTTTCGTAGTTACGCATTTCAAAACACATGCAGGAAAAAGCTTCATTTCTCGAGATCAGATCATTTGCTATCTCCATAAACCCTTGATAATTATACAGATTGCTTACTCTATCTCTGTAAAGATCCGGATTTTGCTGTATAAGATATAAAACCAGTTCTGCGATAGTTATAGCAAGATTTGTTATCAAAAGGCGTGGATTCACATACTCATATATCACACCTAGCAGCATGATGATCCACGCACTCATAAGTGCACAGATTTGCTCAAAATTCAATTTACTGCGGCTTCTTACTATCCTGACTATGGCATGGATGATATAAAACAAAGTTAAATATATCGACAGCGGATATCCATCTTCAAAAATAAACCCGTCTTTTCTGGTGATAGTATATGCATAATGTGTCGCAGAATTTGTCAGATAAACGAGCATTACCAGTCCTGCAGGTACATAATAGAGTATTTTTTTATGATTATCTTTTAATTCACTGAAATCAAAGAAAGATATGGTGTGCATATACATGCACATGATAACTACCAGATACTCGACATAATAAAGAGTACATACCGTTTCATTCAAAATCCCGGGGATATGCTGATGAAACTCGCACATAATAGATGAAATTATATCCAGCTGTGCTGCTATCATCTCCGAAATTATCATCGCATGAAAAAATCTGTTTCTCCGCAGTGGAAGAAACTTTTTTCTGTTATAAAACCAGTACAATATTATATTGAAAAGCAATGAAACTATTGCAAAATCACAATTCCAGTACATACTCACCCTCTGAAATATAATTATTTCATCCTCTTTTCTATATATCGGAGATTATAAATAAAATATTAATTTGTAATATTTTTATAAACAGCAATTTTCTCTCTTTCGTCGTTTCCTTCAAACAGATCTGCTGTACTTATCTCATCCATCAATACCAGACCATCGTCAGAATTAAGATATGATAAATACTCTTTTGAAGGATAATAAAAGAAAAACATCATTTCACGCTGATCTGTGTAGTACGATTCCCGTATCCTTTTGATAACACTCATTAATATCTCTACAGAAAAAGGGTTGAAAAAATAAAATCTGTCAGCCTCCTCTGGAACATCATATTTTGCAGCATCCTCCTGCACAAAATCTGTCCTTCTTCCAGAAACCGCAGATGATCGATTCTCCTGAAGGGTGTTAAATATCCGCTCGTTGTACTCCACACCTATCGAATGACATCTTGTCTGATAAGATAAAAAGAAATCGACTCTTCCCTTTCCAGCCCCGTAATCTATAAGTGTGTTATTCTTTCTGATATAGCCGGAATTTGCCAGTCTTTCAAGCACCGAATACGGAGTCGGCTCATAAGGATATCTAAACTGATCAGCATCTGTATCATCTCTTCCTGATGTGCGTACTTTAAGCATTTTATCCCATTCTAATTCGTTATCCATAAAAACCTCTATCACTTAAACAATAATTTCAAAACCATCTCTATCTACACGACACGGAAGATTCCATATTTCAACACCACTTTTTACCGCAAGTTCATACGCGTCAGCAAATTCCGGATCATTCTCGCGATACGGTACAACTTCTGTCACTCCCTCCATCGGTATAACAAAAGCCGCTACCGCATGAATCCCCTCTTCCGAAGCTCTTATTAGTTCATGCAGATGCTTTGCCCCTCGGGTGGTCGGAGCGTCCGGAAAATAGCCTTTTCCATCTATTTCCAGTGTACAGCCTTTAACTTCCAGAAGGTATTTTTCATCTCCTCTTTCCATATAGAAATCTATTCTTGAATTTCCATACTTATACTCCGGCTTTACCAGTGTATAATCTTTTTTTAACAACCATTCATGTACAGCCTTATTCGGAGCCTGACTGTCAATATTTACAATTCCGAGTCCTTCTTTTTCGACCGCGATCAGATCATACTTTGTTTTCCGCTCAAGATTCCCTGCCTTTTCAAGATAGATCTTCACTCCCGGCAAAAGTAGTTCTCTGCACCTTCCGGTATTTTTTACATGAACCGTCTCTTCACTGCCGCCTATTTCCACCTTTGCTATAAATCGATTAGGCCTGCTTATAAATCTGCCCTCTATTATTTCATTCGTATACTTCATTTAACCGCCTTTTTTGCGTTCACAATATATATACCTGCTGAGATAAGCACAAGTCCTATCAAATGCCGGATTCCAAAATTTTGCCCCTCTGAAAGTATGA
This sequence comes from Lachnospiraceae bacterium, assembly GCA_024692715.1. Taxonomy (GTDB): domain Bacteria; phylum Bacillota; class Clostridia; order Lachnospirales; family Lachnospiraceae; genus NK4A144. The sequence continues at coordinate 954 of JAILMH010000008.1, read as the reverse complement.
TTATTGAAAGAAGTATTCCCATTATCGGTGTAACGAAACCATAAATCGAAACACTTGACACTTCATTATATTTCAAAAGGATTCCCCACAGTGTATACGCAACCGATGATATCAATGCAAGGTAGATAAGAAGCATGATTCCCTCAGTTCCTGCAGTATGAACTACTCCCCCCATAAGGCTTCCGCTTATCATTAGAATAATTCCTCCTGCAACAAACTGTGCGCCGGATAACATAACAGTATTGTGTTTCTTTGATTTGAGCTTTATCAGAGTCGAAGAGATAGCATAAGCCACTGTAGAGAGCAGCACCATCATATCCCCTGCTACATTAAACGATATTCCGCTTCCTGTAATATTTATGAGTAAAACTCCGACAACACCCAAAATACAGCCTATAGCTTTTCTCTTCGTCATTTTTTCAATTCTGAAACCAAAAACAGCCACCAAGATCGCTATAAATGACGATAGCGAATTTATAATTGAACCATTTACACCCGATGTATGTGCCAGACCTATATAAAACAAAATGTACTGACCTACAGTCTGAAACATACTGAGTAAAAAGACATCCGGCAATTCATCTATCCTTGGCAGGAGTACCTTCTTCTGGGAAATACTGCCAAAAATAAGTACGAGGATTCCCGCCAGAGTAAAACGTTCTCCGGCAAATAAAATTATGTCAGCCGTAGCCCCTGAATCAATACTAAACATTTTATAACCGAGCTTAATACAGGGAAACGCGCTCCCCCATAAACTGCAGCTTATCAATGCTCCTATAAAAATCACCAGTTTACTTGTAAAAAATTTGTTTCTATCCACTATACTAAATCCTTTTTAATTTATTTCCGAGCTCCATGCCTCCAGAAGACGTGGAAGGCGCCATGCCGCATTTGCCGGCGATGTAGATGGAAGTTTAACAATATACGGAATATCCTCACCCGTATTACTATAAT
>JAILMH010000002.1 GCA_024692715.1 Lachnospiraceae bacterium | reverse complement strand
TAATAAAGATGCGATTACTTCCAATGTTAAAAATATTCTTCCTAATTGTGAAGTTATTTTCATATAACATTTTGATTTTCTATCCAATAAATAATTACGGTTGAAACCGCTTAAACACTATTCAATGTCTTTCAGTGGTCTTTGTTCGATTCATCCCATTTAAAGTGTTTACTGGCAAAATCAGTACCATGTAAGATCGCAAATCAAGCTGGATCAGGCGTGATGAAAATATTCTGAAAGGAAATCTGCATATGTTAAAACGAAGCAAAACTATTTACCATACATCTATACTTTTAATTGCTCTTTTCTCATACTTATTTATACTTCAAGGGTGTTGCCAAAGAAAAAGAAATAGAGGATGTTAAAAACATGATTTATTTTGGTGTTTCGGAAGATAAAATTCTAAGCAAATATTCAAAAGACATTTACGATAAAGCTCTAAATCAGATGAAACAGGCTGAGGAAGAACTTAAAGAAATGTAATTAAGACATTATTTCAATACAAAAATCCCCCTCAAGCAGACTTGATCATTTACCTTGTCTACTTAAGGGGGATTTTATTAAACAGCAAAAATACTGCCTATTATTTATTCGTTTAAACCTTCTCCACTGACACGTTCAATGTGCATAGCGAGATAACCAATTTCAGCCTCCTGAAGCTCTTTTTTCAGGCTGACTGCCATTTCATCGCATATTCTCTGCGCTATTTCAAAGGTTTCAGGATACTTGATCTTCATATAATCATTCATATCAAGCTTGAGCTTTTCTCCGGTATTCATACGCACTACCATGTAGCGGATATGATTCATCAAACGATTATACCCGAGAGAAGTAGTCTCTAAATGTATTCCTGTATTCTTCTCGATAGCTTCTATACATTCATTTATAACGTGCGCCGTCTGCATCGCCTGAGATACGCTTTCATCCTCGATAGCGGAATGAACATGGAGTGCAAGAAAACCAACTTCATCATCTGTTATGGTAACAGAAAACTTTTCTTCTACCAGCTTTCTTGCTATCTCAGCCGTTTTATACTCTACATGAAAGAGAACTTTTATATCATCTGTAAGCGGATTCTTTATCTTCTCATTATTAGTCATACGACCGATCGCAAATTGAAGATGATCCGCCATTGGAAAGAGAATCTTTCGATCTACCTTTCCAAAATTTTTCTCGGCTTCATTCAATACACTATCCGCAATTTCCAGACATATAGGATCTACCTGTTTTACTATGTCCTCAGCGGTCCCTCTTTCAGAGTCGCTCTGTAAAGAGTACATAGTAGTCCCTTCTGCAGGATATATTTCTTCAGTGATCTTACGTCCGAAGCCGATCCCCTTACCCATAATCAGATATTCTTTTGTCTCATCATCCACTGCTATCACGGCATTGTGGTTAAGTACTTTTGTAATCCTATACATACGAAACCTCTTTCCTACTCAAACCATGATAGCAATTAGTGATATTTCATGCAAGACGATAATTCATAATTACTCATAATTATTCATAAAAATCTACTGCGAAGAGCTCATCTCCAGCCTTTACCTCGCCGGTCTTTAAGAGACGTACATCCTGATTATCATCATCAAGGTCTGTTGCAAGTACAGGAGTAACGATCGAAGGAGCGTTCTTCTTAAGGAACTCAAGATCGAGCTCAAGAAGCGGATCACCCTTCTTAACCTTCTGACCATTTTCAACAAGTACCTTGAAGCCCTGACCGTTAAGCTTAACTGTGTCAACACCTACGTGAATGAGCATGCTCACACCTGACTCTGTCATAAAGCCTACTGCATGCTTTGTATCAAATACATAAGCAACTTCACCATCTTCCGGAGCACGAACGACATTGTCTTCCGGAGTAACTGCTGCACCGAGTCCCATCATTCCTTCTGCGAAAGCCTGATCAGGAGTAGTTGAAAGGTCTGCTGCCTTACCTGTGATAGGGCTTGAGATAACTACTGTCTTTACGAGCTTCTTTTCTGCCTTTGCATCAGACTTTGCTTCTGAAGCAGGAGCATCTGCTGTTTCAGCAGCTTCAAAATATGTATTAGGAGCCTTCTCAAGGTAATCCTCAAGATTTGACTTAATAACTGTTACATGTGGTCCGTAAATAACCTGAACACCGTTTCCTCTGTGAACTACACCTGAAGCGCCTGTTCCCTTGAGGATCGCATCATTTACACGGTCTGAATCTTTAACTGTGATACGAAGTCTTGTTGCACAGCAGTCAACATCAGAGATGTTAGCCTTTCCGCCAAGACCATTTGTGATCGTCTCGCTGAGAGCATCCTCAGATGACTCACCAGCCTTCTTTGCCTTATAATCAGCCTTTGTGTAAAGCTTTGTCTCTACATCATCATCTTCGCGACCAGGTGTCTTGAGGTCAAGCTTCTTGATAAGGAAGCTGAAAATGAAGTAGTAAAGTAAGAAGTATACGATACCAACCGGAATGATGAGCATCCAGCTTGTCTTTGCATTACCCTGAAGGATACCGAAAAGAAGAAGGTCAATAAGTCCGCCTGAGAATGTAAGACCTACTGCGATATTGAGCATGTGTGCGATCATGTATGCTGCACCGGCAAGTACAACCTGAACACCGAAAAGTACAGGTGCTACGAACAGGAATGAGAACTCGATAGGCTCTGTGATACCTGTGAACATTGAAGCAAGTGCTGCTGAAAGAAGAAGACCACCTGCTGCCTTTCTCTTTTCAGGCTTTGCTGTACGATACATAGCGAGAGCTGCACCCGGAAGACCGAAGATCATGAAGATGAACTCACCTGAGAAGTATCTTGTTGCATCTGCGCTGAAGTGAGCGATATTAGCTGAATCTGCAAGCTGTGCGAAGAAGATGTTCTGTCCGCCTTCTACTACCTGTCCTGCAACTTCTGCTGTACCACCTACTGCTGTCTGCCAGAAAGGCATGTAGAATACGTGGTGAAGTCCGAACGGAATAAGTGCTCTCTTAACGATACCGAAGATAAGTGTTCCGAAGTATCCGCTACCTGTAACAAGTCCGCCAAGTGCATAAATGCCTGTCTGAACTGTAGGCCAGATAAAGAACATGAGGATTCCGACAAATGTATAAACAAGTGTTGAGATAATCGGAACAAATCTTGATCCACCAAAGAATGAGATAGCTGCCGGAAGCTGGATCTTATAGAACTTATTGTGAAGTGCTGAAACTCCAAGTCCTACGATGATACCACCGAAAACACCCATCTGAAGTGAGTTGATACCGCAAACGCTTGTAACTGTTCCTGAAAGAACTGTATCAGCAACTGTTCCATCTGCATTTACCATTCCGGAAATAGTGAGCATTGTGCTGATCGCTGTGTGCATTACGAAATAAGCGATCATTGCAGCAAGAGCAGAAACCTCTTTTTCCTTCTTTGCCATACCGATAGCAACACCGACTGCGAAGATCAGCGGCAGATTGCCAAAGATGACATTACTTACATCATTGAAGATGAGCATAAGGTTATGCATGAATGTTCCGTTGCCGAAAATTCCTTCAAGATGATAGGTTGCGATTGTTGTTTCGTTTGTGAATGAACTGCCAAGACCAAGCAGAAGACCTGCTACCGGCAGAATTGCGATTGGAAGCATGAAACTTCTTCCTACACGCTGAAGTACACCAAAAATTTTGTCCTTCATAGTTAGTTCTCCCTTTCTAAAAAAGCACGGGGGAGTTTACATTTTTGCGCCTGCTTTAAAACAAAAAAGCAGGCACTAACAATATAAACTTATCCCATTGGTTAAGTGTTATATCAGTTAATGCCTACTTAAAGTTACATACTGTGTTCAATTAGATTATCATATATTTTATACTTTGTCAATAAATAATCAATCAAAATACAGACTTTTTACTCCGAAAATACCCTGAGTCCTGAAATACAGGTATCATCGTAAAGTGAACCCGTATAAACCTCTGTTATCTCTACAGAAAATCTATCGGCCTTCACAGGCTCATCAAAAACTATCGTCTGAGTCTCCATTTTGTCTTCAAAGACCACCGGGATATTTTCGCCGTTAATAACAAGATTGATTTTTGAAGGCCTGTTATTTGCGAAGTATTTCTCTTCCTTTTCCTGATTGCCCATATTAAAGCTTATCGCCTTTATGCTCTTTGACTCACCGAGCTCTGCACCGATAACCGTTCCGATCCCGGCTCCGTCCTCTCCCTCCTGCCAGCAGGCAGAAAGGTCATCATCTACAAGATTTTCAGGCCCGTAGCTTATATCATCCTTGCCCTCAAGCACAGATGATGCTGTCAGATGCTTAAGCTCAATTGCTGTTCCATCATAATCTCCAGCCATACTTTTATAGCTGTACGGATACTGCGCATCTTCCGTTTCAGTAGTTTCACCTTCCTGAGTTTCCTCTGAGGCTTCATTTACTTCAGTCGTCTCAGGCTCCGAAGTCTCTTCAACTTCAGTCGTCTCAACAACTGTTGTCTCTGCAGCCCTTGCGTCCGGTGCCTCAGAAGTATACCTGCTATAAGACATTTTCACAGTGGCGATGAGCGCCAGAACGATCGCAGCCGCTGCCGCACACTTGAAAATCTTCATGCGAAGCTTTTGCTTAATGTCAGAAAGCTCCTCTTCGCAGGAGCCGATCTTTTCTTCTGCTGTCGCAGAGCCCTTTTCTGCTGCAATTTTATAATAATTTACTGCAAGTTCGATATTCTTCGTATCCGGAAGAGACCTTACAAAGTATATATCGCCAAGGCGTTCTGCGCACTCTGCCGTATATTTCTTTGCTCCGGCGCCCACTCCCGGATTTTCAAGATATGCCTTGAGATATTCAATAGCCTTTTCATCATCTTTTTCCACGCCTTTACCATTGGCATAGGCATATCCAAGATAATAACTGCTCTCCGGGATATTTTTGTTCTTAAGCTTTTCTGCAATTTCAAAGCCCTTCTCCGCCGCACCAGTTTCTTTGCTAACGAAAATATAATATCCGGCAAGCTCTGATCTGGCCTCATCATTACCCAGCTCTGCAACCTTTTCCAGACACTCATAATACCTGTCGCTGTCTCCGGAATTTCTAAAATATGTCAAAGTATATTCAAGCTTATCTTCTTCAGAAATACCGCACTCCTTAATGAGTTCAAGCATTTTTTCATAATCTTTTCCGGCCGCAGCGGTTTCTTCAAGCTCCCTTAAATTCTTCTCTCGTCTTTCTTCCGCCGCTTTTTCATATCGCTCATCAAAATTTTCAAGAGCTCCGGCGCCTTCCTCTCCGCCATCCTCGTAAAAGGATCTGGCAGCATCCATATCCGGCTCGCCAAAAAGGCTTCCATCCTCAGCCATAACTCCAAGGGTTACACTTGCCTCTTTACTGCCTCTCTGCCTGGCTTCCTTAAGAAGCTTTACCGCCTCTTCATAATTTCCGTCGCGCTTTTCACTGAGTCCTTTTAAGTAAATTTCTTCAACTGTAGCTCCATCACCAACCGTTGAAGGAAGCCCGGAAAGAAGATCTTCAAAATCCCTTTCCTTTACAAGAAACAGAGCTGTTTCATATCGGACCAGCTTGTTTTCAAGCTCTTCCTTTTTTTCTTCACTGCACTTCTTAAGCTCTGACTTTATCTCTTCGACCTTTGCTGTGAGCTTCTCCACTGCTATGAATTTGCCCTCAGCAGGGTCTATCTCATACTTTTTATCAAAATTACCCCATTTATTTACATCATACATGCCCTTATATCCTCCCCGGTGATCGCTCTTACATCATTACCGGCATCCTCTGCGGATTCTGATACCTGTGCAGCCCGTGCTCCCGCCGCTTTCTGCAGCTTCTTCACGACCTTTCTCACTCCCTTCACATTACCAAAATCCTCTGCCTCGGACTTTTCCTTCTCCATAAGACTCGCAAGAAGTCTGTCATTTTCCGCATTGTATTCAAAGCCTTTAGCCCTGATAAAAGCCTTGGCAAGTATGACCATGTCGACCGTAGTGTAATCGTCAAAGGTAACATTTGCAGAAAAGATCTCCTTAAGTCCCGGCTTCGCCTTGAGCATTTCCTTGAGCTTCCCTATGGTATCCGAAACTATGATCACAAGGTCTGAACGGTAACTTTTTGCATCTTCGATAAACTGTTCAAGAATTTCGCTGTTTTCAATATTTTTGAAATGATCAGCACCTTCAATAAAAAGTACACCGCCGGCTGCTTCATCAAACTTTTCTCTGATCCTCTCAGCAGCCTCAGTAAAGGTGCCGGCAAGCAGTTCAGCCGAGCTGCACTCAACCAGCTGACCCTTTGTCAGAAATCCAAGATCCTTATAAATTCCCGATAGAAGTCTTGCCACTGCAGACTTTCCGGTTCCCTCATTACCGCTGAAGACCATGTGCATGAGCACCGGATTATCCTTACTTCTGACGCCACGTTTTATAAGTTCATGTGCCACTCTGTTAGATGCAATGATATCCTTTATTTTCTGCTTTGCAGATGCCAGTCCGACCATCTGCTGAAGTCTTGAAAGCTTCTCCTCAAGAGAGATCTCCTTTTCCTCGGCTTCATCCTCGGCGAAGTCCTCTTTATCGAGAATATAATGCTCTTCCGGACCCACGTACTTATTCTTTTTCTGCATCTCCGCAAGTCTTACGATCTTATTCTCTTCCGCTTCCTCAAGCAGATTCTTGACTGTTGTTATATTTGCAAATGTATCTCTGACGCGTTCTTTATCAAGCTTATTTACAAATGCCCTCTGCGCATTTCCAGACATAAACAATGTCCTGCTGTTCATCAGGAGCTTTGCCGCCTCGAGCAGCTCTTTGTCTGAATAATCCGGAATATCCATGCTGAATTCAAAGCGTGAAGCAAAGCCTATATTTACTCTCTCAAGCATTTCATCCATCTTTATCTGAGGCCCTGCGATGATCACCGCGAACTCTCCCGGATGCTCTTCCAATGCCTTAGAGATCACTGCGATCGCTTCTCTTCCGTGATCCTTGCCGTTTCCCTTGATGTAAAGCCTAAATGCTTCATCTATATAAAGCGTTCCATGCTTTCCAATAACCTGTGCAAGAACCTCTTCTGTCTTCTTTACGGTCTCACCCGGCTCATCCGAAACCAAAGTCTCTCTCTTAGCCTCAATGAGCTCATCAGACTTTATGATCCCTGTCTCGTATAGGATCTTTGCTATAACGCGGGCGATCACACACTTTCCGGTTCCCGGATTTCCCCGAAGCACAAAGTTATAATTTTCAGCCTTTCCTTCTTCGCCTGTTTTGAACCTGTCCTCTTTAAGCTTCTCATAGAGCTTTAAGAGCTCATCCTTTACCTGCTCTGTCCCAACAATGTTGGCCCTCAGAAATTCATTTTCGATAAATGCAGGATATGCGGACCTTTCTGCCCTTTCTTCTTCCTTCTTTTCAATTCCTTCCGGAAGAGTGACCTCAAATTCACCAATTTCTGCTCCGTTATGCACAAGTTTTATTTTAAGCTCTGTAGAACTTATAAAATAAAAGGATGCCTCAATTTTTTCACCGCAGGAAACTGCATATGGGAGATTTACATTTACAACATCGATCTTCTGAAAATCAGCATGATCTGCTGAATACGACGCGCCGAGTACAAGCTTTAATTTCCTGTTTTCAGGAGCATAAAGCGTATGCCCGATAAGACATGGAACCCCTGTATTCCCCTTTAATACAACAAAAAGACTCTCAGAAGCCTCAGGTTTTTCCCTTGTGATCAGTACCACATCATAGGGAAGTCCTGCCGAAGCCTTCTCTAAAGGCTCCTTTTCCTCTGCTTCATCAATCGCCTTGATTTTCCCTTCACGATAAATATACTGGAATGACCCCTGCTGCAAAAACTCCATTTCCCTCTTGAGTCTCTGCTTCTCTGCCTGCCGATCCAGCTTTTCTGTCACTGTCTGCATAAGCCTTTTCAATTCCCTCTCTTAACTATTAGTGCTGATAAGTATCAGCCATAACCCTACATATATAATTTATCACAAATAGCGTGTACGCAAAAGGGTGCAATTCACATATTTTGAATATACAAAAAATGAACCGCAGAGCAAATTTACTCTACGGTTCACAGCTATATCTTAAATACCCCTGAAAGAAAAACTTAAATGCATTTTTTTACTGTTATCAAGCATGAACTCCGGATGTGTAAGAGCACCCCATGTGTCATCTCCTGCTATACCCATCTGTGAGCCTACCCTTACCCAGGTCTTGAGTACAGGCGGAAGCTCATTCGGATGTGTGGCATTATCCAGCTCATGCGGAGTATATGGAAGTGCTGAAAATCCAAATACATCCTCTGTTGCTGTAAATACCAGTCCATGTCCCCTGTCATCTGTAACAGAAGCAATTCTTACATCTTCCTTATTTCCTGTCTCCTGTGGGACAAGATACTTCGCCATGTTGTCAGCAGCTTCGTTCTCGTAAACCCCGAGCTTTGCATGCTTTCTGTCAGCATATGTCTCGTCAGGTCCAAGTCCGTACCACTTAACATGACTGAATCCCGCATCCATAGGGAAGATCATTCCAAATGCCGGAAGTTCTCCGACCTCTGCAGAAGGGTCCATATCCAGAGTACAGTCGATCCTTCCGTCACCAAATACTTCATAAACAAGTGTGCAGTCTACGACAGGTTTTACCGGCAGATGATATACAAATTTCACCTTTACAGAATCAGTACCCTGCTCAACTTCTGCATTTGTGAATCTTCTGCCATGCTCATATTTATGCGAAACATACATGCTTGCTATCTTCCACTGGCCGGATCTTGAAGCCTGAAGATTCGCAATGTCATTCTGAGTCATTGCTCTCCAGAAATTCGGCTTAGGGATTCCCGCAAACAATTCCTTGCCGCCATATGTATATGAAGCAAGGCCTCCGAAAAGCTTAGAGAAAAGCACTTCAAAGGAATCACCTCTGACACCTATCACATTCCAGCAGTCACTTACTATCATCTTTGATTTACAGATTTCAGGTGCCTTAAAGCTACCGATCACCTTCTGGCCCCATGCAACCTCATGACCTGCCTCAGCCCAGAGGGTATCCTCTTTAAGCCTGAAAGAAACTGTAAGAACATATTCATCACCGTCTTCCGGAAGTTCGAAAGGAATGCCAAACTTCTTCATGCTCAATGGCTCAACGCTAAGTACCGCACAGCTCTTTTTAATGCACTTGCCCTGCTTCTCAAGAGTGATCCTGCAGTTGTAGGAATCTGTGTTTACAAAGAGGTTTTTATTTTTTACCACGATCTTCTTATCTTCGAAGGTGACCGAAATATTCTGGTAAACAAACTTAACTTCCTGCATCTTCGGTGAAGGGTCACGGTCTTTGCCATAAACAAGGCCGTTTCCACTGAAATCATAGTCTGCCGGACGGTCTCCGAAATCTCCGCCATAGCCCTGGAACTCCACGCCGTTTCGGTCATGGGTTGTGATGGACTGATCGATATAATCCCAGATAAAGCCTCCCTGGAAAAGCTCATCCTCTTCAGTGAGATCAGTGTATTTTGAGATAGCACCGTTGGAATTACCCATCGCATGGGCATATTCACAGTTGATATACGGCTTATCGCGGTGTTCCTTCAAAAATTCTTTAATAGCATCCACGCTCGGATACATCGTGCTTTCAATATCAGAAGTCTCCGGATAACGACGGTCATTGAAGATTCCCTCATAATGAACAAGTCTGGTTTTATCAACACTGTGGACGTATTTTGACATCTCCAGAATATCTTTACCACCAAAAGACTCATTTCCTAAAGACCAGATGAGAACACAGGCATGGTTTTTATCTCTTTCAAACATCGACTTAACTCTGTCAAGGACCATACCAAGGAATTCCTTACGGTTTCCGGGAACTGCAAACTCAATTTCTTCCAGACCTTTAAGTATCGCATCCCAGGTACCGTGTGTCTCGAGATTCGTCTCATCGATAACGTAAAATCCGTATTTATCGGCAAGACGATAAAATGCTGTCTGATTCGGATAATGGCTTGTACGGATAGCATTTATGTTGTTCTGCTTCATCGTGATCATATCTTTTTCGATGTACTTTACAGGAAGTACACGACCTGACTGAGCACAGAATTCATGACGATTAACGCCCTTGAATACTATTCTCTTTCCGTTGATATGCATCACATGATTTATAAGCTCAAACCTGCGGAAGCCAACAGCCTCAGAGATCACTTCCTGAAGCTTTCCTTCTTTATCAAAAATCTTTAAGACGAGCTTGTAAAGATATGGGTCTTCCGCGCTCCAAAGCTGTGGCTCATTTACAGGTACAGAAATATGACTGTCCTTTTCAAAACTTGCCTTACCTGAGATCGCAATATCTCCGTCAGCATCGACAAGACTCATTTCAAAGCTTCCGGCAGCTGTCGTCTTTAGGTCTATACTGAGTGTTCCGTTCTCATATTTATCATCGAGCTCAGGAGTTACTCTAAGGTCTCTAACATGAACCTCCGGTGTCGTATAAAGATATACATCTCGGAAAATACCCGAGAATCTAAAGAAATCCTGATCCTCGCACCAGCTTGATGCTGTAAATCTGAAAACCTGCACTGCAAGACGGTTTGTGCCGCTTGTGATATATGGTGTAAGCTCAAATTCAGAAGGTGTAAAGCTGTCTTCACTGTAACCTACATACTTTCCGTTGAGCCAGACAGCGATACCGCTTTCAGCACCCTGGAAAGAGATATATACAGGTCTTTTTTTCATGAATTCAGGAAGCTCGAAATCCTTTACATAGCTTGCTGTCGGGTTAAATCGTGTAGGGATCTCTCCCGGGCGGATACACTCATGTCCCTCCCATGGATACTCAGTATTTGCATACTGCGGAACTCCGTAGCCCTGCATCTGGATATGAGCTGGGACGGGAATTTCATCCCATCCGCTCACATCAAAGGAGTTATCCTGAAAGCTCTTTGGAGCAAGCTCCACATTTTTAGCATAATTAAATTTCCATATTCCATTCAGAAAAAATTTGAAGTCTGAAACCCCGGCATCTGTTTTGCTCTCGTCTGAATACCACTCATGATCCGAATGAGCCTCCACACGGTTATCTTCAAAAATTTCCGGATTTTTTAAGATATTATAATCAAAATTTTTCAACGAACTTCCTCCCTGTTAATCACTTAACTGCACCTGTAAGTCCTTCTGCAAAGCTCTTCTGAAGTACGAAGAAAATGATCATTGTCGGTACCGAGCAGAAAAGTACGCCCATCATAAGCATTCCATAGTCAGTTGTATAGCCTGATGCAAGATTTGCGATCAGCATAGGCATTGTCTGGGCGCGATTATCATTCATAACTACCTTTGGCCACATGTATGAATTCCATGCATTCATGAAAGTTACAACAGTAGCTGCTGCATATGTTGATTTCATGATCGGAACATACATTGAAAAGAAGATCTTAAATTCATTGAGTCCATCGATTCTCGCAGCTTCCATGATAGATACAGGGAAGTTTCTTGAATTCTGACGGAACATCATGATCATAAACGGTGTTGAAATTGATGGAAGGATGAAAGCCCATACTGAATTCAGAAGATGCATCTTTGAGATCATTCTGAAAAGAGGGATCATCGTAGCAACCTGCGGAACCATCATTGCAAGAAGCAATACAGCGAAAAGTCTGTCCTTGCCCTTGTCGTGATAGAGCTCAAAGCCATAACCTGCAAGTGAGCAGATAAACAGGCAGAGGATAGTCTGAACAATTGCATAGAAGAAGGAATTGCCCATTGTTCTCCAAAGATCCTGATTTGCAAGAAGGTTTGCAAAGTTTTCTGCTGCATGTGTGCCTATTGTTATCTTTCCTCGTGCAACATCAACTGTTGTGTTTGTCGCTGCTGATATCATCCAGTAAAAAGGGAATACTGAAATGAATGATACGAAGATAAGGAATATGTAGCTTGGTATAAGTCTTCTCTGAATTGCAGAGGTATTATGTTTCTTAGTCACGTGTATCACCTACCTTCAGGTTGATAAATGCAAGGACTGCAACAAGGATAAATACGAAGAATGACATTGCTGACGCATATCCGAAGTTTGCTGTACCCTGTCCAAATGAGTTGTTGTAAATATAATGTGACATTGTAATTGTTGAGTTTGCAGGTCCGCCGCTTGTAAGGTTTACAGACTCATCAAAGAGCTGAAGTGTACCATTTATCGACATGATGAATGTCATGATGATAGTCGGCTTAAGAAGCGGAACTGTGATCTTCCAGAATGTCTGCCATCCATTGGCTCCGTCGATCTTTGCAGCTTCATATACCTGATATTCGATATTCTGAAGGCCTGCCAGGTAGAATACCATGTTGTAGCCTGTCCATCTCCAGAGCAGCGCGATGATGATTATCGCCTTCGCAGTTCCCGGTGTTCCAAGGAAATTAATGTTTTCCTTAATGATACCGAGATTCATAAGGATGCTGTTCATAAGTCCCTGTGTTGCAAAAAGTGACTTAAAGATCAATGCATAAGATACAAGGGAAGTTGCACACGGAAGAAATACCATTGTTCTGAAAAGTCCGCGGAACTTGATGTCCTTGTTATTCAGGATCTGTGCTAAAAGGATTGCCAGAATCAGCATTATCGGAACCTGAATTATCAGATAGAGGAATGTGTTTCCTACCGAACGCATAAACAGTTTATCTGCGAACATTCTCTTATAGTTAAATAATAATGGAGCCCACTTCATGTTTGCGCTTGAGCCTGTCTTCATAGACATCATCAAAGCCTGAAACATTGGATAAAAGCTAAGTATAAAAATCAGAAGACTGGCGGGCGTCAGGAATGTCCATCCGGCGATCCGCTGCTTTCCCGTAACGGTTAATCCTTTCTTCTTCAAGGTTCTGACCCTCCTTTTAATACAGTTCATTTAGTAGATATTTTCTGTGTTTTGCCCTAAAAATGGGTAAAAAAGGGGAACCGGTGAAATTCTTTACCGATTCCCCCTGTTTGTTCAATACATTTTCACTTTTGAAATGATGTTAATTACTCAACACCCATCTCAAACTTAAGCTGATCCTCAGCATTCTTAAGTTCAGAATCTACATCTGCACCGTTTGTAATGTTGATGATAGCTGCTGCGATATAAGAACGGCAGCTATAGTGGAAGTCACTCTGCTCAACTACAGGAACGTTAGCACCCATTTCTACGATCTTTGCGTAGATTGGCTGATTGTTGAAGTACTCAACACCTTCGTTGTAAACTTCTGACTTACCTGCTGATGTAGATGTTGTGATAACACCACCGTTCTGGAGTGCTGCATCATATGTTGCTGTGCTTCCTGCACCAAATGTCTTTGCAAGGAAGTCCTTGGCAAGATCTGCCTTCTGGCAGTTAGCTGTGATGTAAAGTGAAGAACCGCCGTTTGAAGCATATCCTTCCTTACCGCCATCAAGTGTTGGAAGAGATGTGATCTCCCACTTACCGCTGTTATCAGCAACCTGCTCGATAGTAGGGATGATCCAGTTACCATTCATAACACCTGCAACCATATCGTTTACGATTGTCTGATCTGTGTAGTCTGACCAGTCATTTGCAAGGTAAAGAACCTTATCCTGAACGAGCTTGTTGATAGTCTCAACTACTCTCTTAAGTGTCTCGTTATCAGCGATGTAAGGAGCACCGTCCTTGAACTGTGAAGCGCCTTCAGCCTGAAGCATCATGTAAACGAGGTCGTTTCCGTCACCATCCATTGAAAGGAGGTATTTACCGGTTGTCTCATATACTTTCTTACCGATCTCATCGAATTCATCCCATGAGATTCCTGTAACATCATCGATCGTGTATCCTGCCTGCTCAAGAAGGTCTGTTCTGTATGCGAAGATTACTGTTCCGTTATCTACAGGGAAGCCATAGTGTGTGCCGTCTACTGTACTATATGAAAGCTTTTCCTGTGAGAAATCATCCCAGTTAACATCTACATCGCCTGCTGACTGCCATGCATCAGGATAATCTGTTACATATTTATGGAAGTAGTGATCCTGGAAAAGAACGATATCAGGAAGTGTTGTATAATCGCCTGAAGAAGCTGCAAGTGTGATTGCATTTTCTACATCAGATGACTGTGACTGCTCAATGATATTGAGGTTGAAATCAGGATCAACATTTGCCTTATAATCAGCTGCTGCTGCCTCAAGTGCAGGAATGTTGAAGTTCTTATCCCATGCATATACAGAAAGTGTATGCTCATCTTCGCTTGTTACGTCAGCTGTTGTTGCTGCTGCCTCTGAACCAGCTGCCTCTGATGCTGCACCGCCGGCTGCTTCAGAGCCTGCTGCTGAGCTTCCTGTTGAAGCACTAGAGCCGCATCCTGCAAGCATTGTCATAGTCATTGTTGCTGCCAATACTACGGAAACAATTTTCCTTTTCATAAAAAAGATCCTCCTTAATTGAATCCACCCCAGTTTATACAAACTGAATACGGTTTCTTGCGATCCCCATCGCTGATATATGCATTATAACCTAATACCCTTTTATATTTTGACCATTTTACATCTACTTTTTTGCAAATTCGACCATTGTTTCCTTTTTTCATACATTTGATACAATTTAAAGCCAATGATTTTTGTTCAAAGTGTACAATTTTAAAATCTATCAATAAACATAAAAAAGATGCTATGAACTTTTACATTCACAGCATCTTGATCTGACTGTTCTCTAATTATTTGACCATGACATAATCTTTGCCAAACCAGTGCTTAACACCATCGATCTCTACTACCTTATTCTTTACAAGTTCTCCGTTTTTATCAGCGTAATATCCCTTTCCATCAACTTCAAAATATGTATCATACATACGAACGCCATCCTCATTAAAATAGCAGAGCTTTCCCCAGCTCTTTACAAATTCATCACAACGAATGACACCATCCTGATCAAATCCATAATACTGACCATTAATTAGCTTTGTAACATTCTTGCAGATTTCACCATTTTCATCAGTGTAATATGTCTTCCCATCATCTGTTGTAGAAAAACACTCTCTTATTCTCTCTCCATCTCGATTTAAAAGTAAATCTTTACCCCATGCCCTGTATAAATTAACATCTTTGTCAAATTTTGGTTTTTCTGGTATTGCCGGATTTCCCCCAATATTTACCCAAAAACAAATTGCATCCTCTCCATATCCTATGATAACATAACAACCACCGCGTCCAAGTCCGCCTCTGTTCATCTTAAAAGTGACCTGCTTTGCTTCATCATCGAACTTCATCTCAAAATGTCGATTTTTCCCTCTGGTTCTTAAAGTGATCAGATCTTTCTTTGCCTTAAAACCCTCATAATCTTCCGGTGTAACATACGCAACAAAATTACCGTTATCATCAATACACCATGCATAATCAGAATTACTAATAACTTTTTCATCAACTTCCTCATAAGAAGCCTGCGGATCTACAGCCTCTGCTGCAAATGCCTGTGTACCTGTCATCATACTTGCAGCGATTGCTATTGCCAATGCTGCATTAATACTCTTCCTTCTCATTCTCCCTTTTCCTCCAATAATTAGATATTTGTTAAATATAGTCCACAAAATAATATATCACTTTTATTGCATACATAAATACATTTAATGCATGTATTCTGTATTCTTGTAATGTTTATTGTATCCCTTAAATAAAAAAGACTGCCATTTTCAAATTAGAATAAAAAACAAGAGCCGCTCATGACCTGAGCGACTCTCTAAAACTATCCCCATTATAAAATTCTCGAATATGAGCAGATCAGTAATCACTGCGGAAGGTCTGATTTCCGCTGGTCCTTGAACCTTCTAAATATTCCTCTGCACTGAATTTCCCCGGATCAGTTGCAAATACCGGTTCAAAAATTACCTCATTCCCATCTTCAAATAACCCCGTTACGGTACCATTTTTGCAGGATGTGACCGTAAACACATCCTCCTCTTCATCGGCACCTCCGAAATGAAACTCAACCGTACCACCATCATTCTGTATTATGTCAAATGGAGTTCCTACACCCGTCACTCCATTATCCGTATGGCCTGAGTTCTCGCTTTCAAATACATAGAACTCTTCTTTTGAAGGATCTTCAACATCTTTGGCATAGTACACATACACGCCCCTCGCGAAGTATGGTGCTTTAAGTGATTTAGCAGTTTTCCCCCAAACTGCGGCCTCACCTGCAGATACCTCAGATTCTGAAGTTATTGTTGGCCTTGTGATGCTTTCAGCTTTACTTGTGCTTCCGCATCCAGTCAACATCATTCCCGCTGCCATGAT